>NZ_JBOGCL010000001.1:0-521134 GCF_050689095.1 Anaeroglomus insulsum | reverse complement strand
AGGTTATGAAATGGCTTCTAGAAATTCTTCGTCAAAAACAGATATATGCAATACTAAAAGACATTGCTCAAGACCAAGGCTGTCAGGTTATTATAGCAACACATTCAGAAGTGATTCTTGATGATGCAATTGATTTAAATCTCACTCTTTTGATCAATGGACAAGCGGTTGATCTTGCAACACAACAAGATATAAAGTCTGCCTTGAAAATATTTGAAATTGATCATTATTACAAAGCAAAAGTAATGCCTAGGATTCTATATGTTGATGGCAGCACAGATATTGAAATGCTAAGAGCGCTTGCGAAAAAACTGAACCATTCTGCTTATGATGTATTATCTGGAAAGATTAATTATTATTATACAAAGAATGATTGCCCTGAAAACTCATTAGATAATCAACTTGAGAGAATTGGTGGAGCGTTTACTAATTTTAGAAAACATTTTTCTACTTTACGTCGGTATGTTCAGAACTTGAAAGGCTTGGCGATACTTGATAGTGATGCAAGAGAGCTACAAGACGAGATTCAGGATGACTTAGCGGTTGTTTATTGGAAAAACTATGAACTTGAAAATTACTTTATTAATCCCGAAGTTATTCTGAATTATATTGGCTCTCTTTATGAAAAAAATGCAACTCTATTTAGAGACCAACAACATCAAATAATGGAACGGATTATACATCAATGTCTTTTGAATCAAGTATTTAAAGGTGATGTAGGCCAGCTGTCTGAGTTTTTAAAGGCAAGTAAAAAACTACAACAAACCGTTTTGAAAAACATAAAAATGAGTAGCTTCACAGAACAGGTATTTGAACAATACGCACAAGAAAGTCAGCAGCCGATTTTATTAAATAAAGGCGAGTATTACCAACTAGTGCAATATGCAAATATAGAAGATATTTCACAAGAGATAACTGAAAAACTTGACCTTGTAGTTAAGTACCTACAATTAAATGAGCAGGTTTAGAAAAACAAAGGCATCACAACGAGGAGTTTTCTGCATACATTGTGTGTCTCATCTGTTCTTGCGGGGTGTGCAAGACATCTTCCAATTGTCTGGAGATAATGGGGCAGGAGGTTTTTGCCGGTTGAGTGATTCGGAATCGGTGATTACGGTCTATTGTGATGGGGCGTATCGGTGGCAGCAGGATTACGGGGTGCCGCGAATGCGTGCCGGCGGAGTATTTGGTGATGATTAAGGCATCTGTGGGGTGGGATTGTCGTTTTCGTGATGTGGGCGGAGTGCCGATATATACATATTCGAGTGGTGACAGCTTTCCCACTCACCCGCAGGGCGTGGGGGAACTGCTGGGGTATGTGTGGCAGGAGCAAGGCGGGGAAGAGGTTGAATAAAATCAGCGTGGGCATGGCCCACCCTACAATAAAAAAGGCTGTGAGAGTGGATGAATAGCCAGATAAGGACTGAATAATGACAACAACACAAGGCAAGACGCCGTCACAGAGCGCGGTTTTGACTCGTTATATGGTGATGCCGCAGGATGCCAACCCGTTCGGAACCGCATTCGGCGGGGTGATTATGAGCTGGATTGATATGGTGGCCTCGATGGCGGCCCAGCGGCACTGCGGCACGGAGGTGGTGACCGCCGGCATCGATTCACTGTCGTTCGAATCACCGATTCGCATTGGGGACCAGGTGGTGCTGATGGCGATGGTCAATTATGTGGGCAAGACATCGCTGGAGGTCGGGGTGCGAGTGGTGCGGGAGGACCTGACCACGGGGCAGCAGACGGCGGCGACGCGAGCGTACCTGACGTTTGTGGCGGTGGATAAGCAGCACCGGCCCATTCCAGCTCCGCCGATTGTCCCGCAGACCGAGGACGAAAAACGGCGGTGGCTGAATGCGGCCATCCGAGTCAAGGCACGTAAGGAACTGCGGGCCAAGATGCGGTCCGCAGCGGCGAGTGAGGATTCGTTGAAAAATATGTAAGAGGGAGGAGAATGTTCCATTTTCAATTCCCCCATCGAGATACGGGCCTGGCTTTTTATGCTTTCGCCGTGGCAGGCTGTTGCTGGGAATGATAGAAACACCACAACCCGATTGACCAGGAACAGGAAGGACTCTTTTTTCAAGGGCTTCAGGCACTTCATCGTGAAACCAAAAGCGTCCAGGGAGGGATTTGGGGGACATTGAAGGCAAACTCAATCCACAAGAGCCTTTTTGAGTTTCGGGGGATACTTTTTTATTTTTTATTACAAAATTTTGGTCCGCCGCCGGTTTTAATATGAATGTAAAATAAACCCAAAGGGTATGATTTCGCGACGGCCATAGTCCATTTTATGCCGCACGTAATCACCGGGTAACCTTACCCGGCGCAGCCTTGGGGATGAAGTGATTGCTGGCAAGATGCGTTTTTCCGGATAATGTCAAGCAGGAACAGTATCAAGTGAGTTGGTTTTTGAAGAACCGAAGATGGCTGACGACACACTAAAGCGTGACTCTGGACCGAAAGAGGATATTTTCTTTCGGTTATTTTCTGCCCACCAGCGTGAGGTGTATTCGTATATTGTGACGCTGGTGCCCAGTTCGGCGGATGCGGAGGATATCTTTCAGGAAACCGCTTCGGTTCTGTGGCGCAAGTTTGATGAGTTTACGGTGGGGACGAGTTTCGCATCCTGGGCATGTAAGATTGCCTATTTTATCATTCTGGACTATCGGCGCAAGACCTGCCGCCATTCGATTCGTTATTCCACCGAAACGCTCAAACTGCTGTCGGACTCGTGTTATGCAATGCAGGCCGGACGGGGGCGGCGGATGGAAGCACTGGATGAGTGTCTAAAGAATCTGTCGGAGCGGGAGCGAAACCTGGTGCACCTTCGATATTATAAATCGCTGTCCGTGCAGGCGATTGCCGAACAGGCCGGCAAGTCGATGAATCTGATTTACAAGTCGCTGGCGCGGGTGCATTATTTTCTGTTTGAGTGTGTGCAGCGGGCGATGGCGGTGGAGGAACGATGAGGTCCCAACGCGATAAATTCGAGATTTGCGAACTGATCCTGCGGATGCTCGATGGGCGTGTGTCGGCGGAGGAATTTCGTGCGTTTGAGGAATTGCTTCATAGCGATGACGAGGTGCGGACGATGTATCTGTCGATTCTGGAGGGGTATTCGCATATTCAGAAGCCCGGCAGCGGACTGCGGATTAATATGATGGGCGGGGAGGACGATGGGAGATTTGATCAGGAACTGTGGCAGATGCTGGCCAGGGCGGAAAACGAGTCGCCTTCGGTGGAGATTGCCAAGCCGACGGTTGAGACGACTGCGGAACCGCTGCGGCCGGTTGTTTTGCGTACGGATCGGAAGGTGTCGCTGGTCTCATGGCTTCTGGCAGCGGCGGCGGTGGTGCTGGTGATTGTCTTTGTGCGTTTTGCGCCAGTGCGGGATATGTCTTATGGGCAGATTACCGAGGTGTACCAGGCGTCACAGGAATCGGGCGGGCGGTTATATCGCGGGCAGTGGCTGGGCAATGAGACAATCCGGCTGGACAAGGGGATGGTTGAAATTCAGATGGATGATGGGGCCGTGGTTGTGGTGGAGGCCCCTGCGGAGATTCGTCTGGAAGAAAATAATCAGGTGTTTCTGGTGCAGGGCAAGGTCACCGCGGACGTGCCGAAGAGTGCCATTGGATTTACGGTGCGGACGCCGTCGGCAACGGTGGTGGATTACGGAACGCAGTTCGGTGTGGCGGTCGATCGATTTGCTGCGACGGAGGCCCATGTGCTCAAGGGGCAGGTGGAGATGCGGCTGGGGTCGAATGTGCGTGTGTTTGACAAGGCACTGCGATTGTCGGCCAACCAGGCCGGGAGTGTGTCGGGGCAGACTCTGGCGATGATTCCGGCGGCGGTCAATCAGTTTGCCTACCGGATTCCGTCGGCGTTTGAGGCGGCTGCCATGGGGCTGGAGCCGATGCTGTATTTTCATTTCAAGCATAATGACCTTCGCACGTTCTGCGAGATGACAGGCAAGCCGGGGCTTGCGATGACGCTGAGTCCGGGGCTGTCAGTGGTGTCGGGGCCGCAGTGGGGGCAGGATAAGCCGGGTTATGCAATGAAGCTGGACGGCGTGTCAGGGTATTCAGTGGGTAATGTGTATCCGGTAGCCAGCCTGGATACGGGCGACTATACGGTGGCAGGGTGGGTGCGTCTGGATACGATCCAAAGCCAGATTATCTGGTCGAATAAAGTGGTCGGGCGGATTGCCGACGACGGGACTGAGTCGGGGGGGTATTATCGGGTGCTGTGGATTAATGAGCAGGGGCGGCTTGAGCATACTGCCTATTATCCGGAGAATGCCGCACCGCAGCGCAAGGTCAAGCCGATTGTCAGTTCGATCATTCCGGAGGCGAACAGATGGTATTTTATCGCGGTGACGCATGCCCTCCAAAAGCAGAAATTCCTGTATGTCAACGGCAGGCTTGCGGCGCAATCGCCGGATAAACAGGGTACACGGCTGGAAACCTATACCGAGCTGCACTTTGGACTGCCGTTTGAGGGACTGGCGCCGGGATTGTCCGGAGCGATCTCGGATGTCCTGTTTTTCAGCAGGGAGTTAACGGATAAGGAAATTTTGAATTTGTATCGGGCAGCCACTCAAAATTAGCGACAGACTCAGTCTGACAGATATGTGAAATCAAAATAACCTATTTTGGAGGATTACGTATGAAGATGCTCACGATTCTATGGATGATATGCTGTGCAGCGGGGCTGGCGGGTGCCGGTTATCCCGGACAGGTCCTGTTCAGCGACAATTACAACCGCCCCAACAGTACGGATATCGACAGTTCCTCGGTCGGCATGGGTGGACCGCTGGCACCGATGGTCTATGTGGAGGCATTTGAAGGCTCCGGTGCGGCGACGTCGATCCAGATTATGAACAATCAGCTCAATGTGGCGATGGGAGTGGGCATGAGCAGCCTGTTTCTGGATTACAATCTGATTGATGCATCCATCCCGGCCGCCGGCGGCTTTTCGGTGTCGCTGGATGTGACCGGCATAACCACCGCAGACGATGCCGGCAACCGTTTTGGCGGGTTTGGTGTCGGACATACGCGGGATGAAGCCCTGGCGGCTAAAGACAGCTTTGATTCGGCAGTGCCATTCCGTCCGAATCTGGCCCGGGCCAATCAGGGCATTGGCGTATCCGATTTTTATGTTGATTTAGCTCTGGACCAGACTCTGCGGATATGGAGCAAAGGGGCACTGCTGGAAACGATTGGCGTTGGGGCGGCAACCGGAACGATTCGGGCCGATTTTTATGTGACCGATTTCAATGCGGGCAGCACCGTATATGCAGAGGTATATTTCAATGGTGTCAAAAAAAGCACAAAGTCCTTTACCTGGGATCATAGCAATGCCAATTATATCGGTATCAGCGGCAGAACTGCGGCGGCCGGGGTATTTCTGGATAATCTTTTAATCACTACGCTGTACAGTGAAAAAGCCGGCATGCCGGTTCCTGCCATCGGCACCAAGGCAGTGGATCCTGCCACACTGGTGCTGCGGTGGAACAAGGGTAAAGATGCCGCGGGCAATCCCAATGCGGCCATCACCCGACATTATCTTTACATTGCTGAAAACGAACCGAACTTTTTATATGTGACACCGGTTACGGTGGCCGACAGCGCCGATCCGGTTGCATATGATCCTGTGGTGATTGATGCGACGGATACGGACAAAACCTTCTATTGGCGTGTGGATGAGAGTGTCCTGATTGGCGGGATTCCGTCCGGCCCCCAGGATGCCAATACCATTCAGGGATTTGTGTGGAAGTTTGAGACGGTCAAATCCGTTCCGATTATCAACACCCAGCCGGTCAATCAGCTGGTCGAACCCGGTCAGACAGCGGAATTGTCAATTGATGTTATGAGCCTTTCTCCGCTGACGTATGCCTGGTACAAATCCGGCGATAATGCCGCTAATACTCCCGCCGATGATACCCTAGTCGGGCAAGCCCGGCTTTTATCCATTCCGAATGCCCAGGCTGCCGATGAAGGATATTATTATTGCAAGCTGGTGAATACCGGCGGAACGATTGTATCCAATGTTGTGACCCTCGGTGTCAAACGGGTGGTGGCCCACTGGACGATGGATGCGGCGGACTTTGTTGGCGGGGTGTATCTTGACCGCAGCGGCCAGGGGCATCATGCCGAACCGAATCTGCTGCCGACGGCCGGGTCTTTTGTGCCCGGTGTGGATCCAACTGAAACCGGCGATGCACTCGATACGACTGTGGTCCCCCTGTCCGTGGCCTATTCGGGTGACTGGGCAGCGGCGGCCTGCACCGGTCAGATGACGGTTTCTGCGTGGCTGAAATGGGCCGGTCCCAACGGTGGCTGGCAGGGTATCGTCAGCAACCGCGTAGATCCGACCAACGGCAACTTCTACATTGAAATTCGCCAGGATAACGGCAACGTCCAGATCGGCTCGCCCAACGGGACGGATCTGATTGCGGGTAATCTGCCGGTCGGTGAATGGACGCATGTGGTGGTTACTGCCAGTGCCAGCGGACGGATCATCTATTTCAACGGGCTTCCGGTGATTACACGCATCCCGGCCAATCCGATTACCCAGCTTGTGGTTCCGATGTATGTCGGCGCCCTGGGCCGCAGCAGCACGACCGGGATGTTAAGTTCCCCGTTCAATGGAGTGATGGATGATGTGCGGATTTACAACTACGCCAAAGATAAGTTTGGTGTTGCCGACCTATACTATGATGTTACGGAAGTCCCGCTGTGTCTGAATCCGGGCAATGTCGGTCTTGTGTTTGATGTTGCCGGCGGCGGAGCCAACGGGGATCAGCCGGACTGCCGGGTTGATCTGATGGACTTTGCGGCTTTCGCGGGCGAGTGGCTCAATTGCGGTTTATATCCGCAGGCAGACTGTCAATAACCAGACAACTCATTCCGAGGCGGAAGGCGGATATTGTGCCTTCCGCCCTTGTTGTATGATGGAGATCCAATGAAACCGATGTTTTTTGTTTGTATATGTGGAATGGTGCTGCTGGCCGGCGGGGTGTCTGGGGATGTGCTTTTCAGCGATTCCTTTAACCGGCCTGACAGCACGGATGCAGATGCGTCATCTGTGGGTATGAACGGCATCCTGGCGCCGCTGGTTTATCAGGAATCGTATGAGGGGGCGGGTGTGGCGACCTCCATTCAGGTACTGTCCAATCAACTGAATATGGCGTATGGTCCAGGGATGGCGAATCTGTATCTGGGGCACAACTTTATCGATGCGGCGATCGTGTCCGCCGGCGGGTTTTCCGTGTCGGTGGATGTGGTTCAGATCAGCAGTGCCGCGACCGACCTTGCCAACCGGTTTGCCGGATTCGGCGTTGGGATGACCGAGGCCGAGGCTGCAGCGGCAAAGGATATGAACGACCATCCGACGACCTTTCGCGGGGGCGGAAGTGCCGCGGGGGTGTGCGACTTTTTTGTGGACCTGGCGATGGACGGCAGCCTGCGGATCTGGAGCCGGGGGACACTATTGAATACCGTGCCTGTGGGTGTGGTTTCCGGGACCTTGAAAGCGGTTTTTTCCTGTTCTGATTTTAACGCCGGCAGTGCGGTGACTGTGATGATTTACTTGAACGGCACGCTGTGCGATACGCAAAGTATTACCTGGAGCGATACCAATGCCAATTATATCGGTTTGTCGGGGCGGGCGTCAAATACCGTTATCTTCGATCAGTTAAGCATCGAGACCTCCAGTGTGCAGCTGCCACGGATTACCGTTGCCCAGACGGATGGGAAAACCGTCGTCCGGGAGGGCGGTATGACGGACCAGGTGCTGGTATCCTTGTCTGTCAGCCCGCTGGCGTATCCGGTAACCATTGAAGCCGTTGACGCACTGGACCCGGATCAGGTTGCGATCCATCCCGCTTGGCTTGTTTTTAATGCTGACAACTGGCAGACGGCGCAGACGATTACGATTACTGCGATTGATGACAATGACATGGAACGAGCCTTGCATGACACCTCACTGGCTTTTAGGGTACATGCGGATGCGGGGTCGCCGTATGCCGGCTATATTATTCCGGAATTGACGGTGCAGATTGCCGAGAATGACTGCGGGGCCTGGGGGTTCAATCCCGCAGATTTCAACCTGGATTGCCAGGTGAATCTGGAAGATTTCTTTTATTTTGCTCAGGCATGGATCGAATGCAGTCTGCCGGATCCGGACTGTCAGGATTTTCGTTTCGAATAGAAATTACAACGTAACACAGGAGAGATCGATGACGATGAATCGACGAACCTTTATGAAGCAAAGCTGCATGGGGGCTGCCGGACTGGCCCTGTCGCAGATGGCGCCGTCGTTATATGCCGGCAGTGCCGAAAAGAAGCCTAATTTACTGGTGGTGCTGGCTGACCAGCTCGGCCTGAATCACTGCAAGTATGCTGCATACTGGAATGGAAGAAACTATCCCGGAGCAGAACATGCGATGACGCCAAACCTGGATCGGTTTGCTCAGCAGGGCATCAATTTCCGGAATACCGTGGCCAATACGCCGGTCTGTTCGGCGTTTCGGGCTTCGCTGATGACCGGCAAATACACGACCAGCCACGGCATGGTGATTAACGAGCTGCAGCTTAACCCCTATCAGGATTGCCTCGGGCATTCGCTGACGCGCGCCGGATACAACACGGCCTATATCGGCAAGTGGCACATCTATGCCAACAAGCTGGGGGATCATACCAATCCGGATAATTCGTTTGTGCCTCGCGGGGTGCATCGTCTGGGCTTTAACGGGTATTGGGCGGCCTATAATTTCCATCATGATTATTACAATACTTATTATCATACCGAATCCAGGGACAAGATTTTCTGGGGCCAGGGGGTGTATGAGCCGGACGGCCAGACCGAGTTGGCTATCGACTGGCTCAAATGCCGGGGGCAGAAATCCTCGCAGCCGTTTGCGATGGTGCTTTCGTGGGGAACACCACATGACCCGTGGAACGATGACAATGTTCCCGCCGAGTACCGAGAGAAATTTGCCAATGTCAGCCTGCCCAATTCACCCAATTACAAGCCGGCCAACGACCCGTATGCGGATGCCTGGGCTCGGCTGTCGGATGCTGAGCGGGCGAATCTGGAAAAATGGCGTCGGAATTATTATGCCATGACGACCAATCTGGATTGGAACTTCGGACGATTGATGAAGTACCTGGATGATGCCGGTCTGTCAGACAATACGATTGTGGTCTTTTCGTCCGACCATGGCGAGATGTTCGGTGCCCAGGGACGCCGGGCGAAGAATATTTTCTATGAGGAAGCGGCAAGGATTCCGATGCTGATTCGCTGGCCAGGCAGGATTCAGGCCGGACGGGTCTCCGATGCGTGCATGTCCACGGTGGATTATATGCCGACATTGCTGGGGCTTCTGGGGCTGTCGATCCCATCTCGTGTGGAAGGAATGGATTTGTCACCTTTGGCACTGGGGACCGGAGTTGCCGAGCCGGATTGTGTGCTTATGCAGGGCACCGGCGCGACGGCCAACTGGGACACCGGCCATGAGTGGCGTGCGGTTCGCAACAAACGTTATACCTATGCCAAATTCCGCATCAGCAGGGAGGGGGTATCGCAGGAACTGCTGTTTGATAATGTCGAAGACCCGTTCCAGACCCGGAATCTGGTCGCGGATGAGGGCCATCAGACGGTCTTACAGGAGTGCCGGGCCAAGTTGAACGAAAAAATGCAGTCCGTCAGCGATACTTTTGAGGCGTCCACTTTTTATCGTGATAAATGGACCGACGGCAACCGTAAAATCATCCGGGGGGCCAGAGGCTGAGTCCTGATGGTTGTCGCCTGTGTTCATGTGCCAGGGATTGCATTGAATACAGTGAAAATCCTCACGTCTGCCGATGTGGGGATTTTTTTTGTGAAATTTTTCTTGACAAGTTAGACGCGACTAACTATATTAATCCTGACTAAATGAATACGATGAAACGAGAACAACTCAGTGCCTCAATGGAAGATTATCTTGAGGTAATCTATCATTTATCCGACAGCGGAATGGTTGCTCGCAGCAAGGATATTGCTGATGGTTTAGGGGTTTCGCGAGCATCGGTGACAGGTGCCTTGCGGGTATTGTCGGAAAAAGAGCTTATCAACTATAAGCCTTACGGGGTGGTCACGCTGACAGACAAAGGCCGAATTGAGGCCGATAAAATTGTGCGTCGCCATCGTGTCCTGGAGTCTTTTTTTATCGATATTCTTGGGATAGATGCCGTTACGGCCAAAGAATCGGCCTGCCGGGCAGAACATGCCCTGGGCCAGCAGGTGATTGGTCGACTCAGGGCGTATATTGAGTTTATTACAGCCCGCGTGGATGGTGATGTTGCGTTGGAATTCAAGCAGTTTTATCGAAAAAAACAGCTGCCGGATGCGTAAGCCGGCGGATAATTCATATGGAAACAAAATCAGATAAGGAACACGTTGCTATGCCATTAGACCAGATCGAGACCGGACAGACCGTGCGTATCGATCATATCGAGGCCGGGCACGGGCTGAAAAATCGTCTGGCAGCGATGGGGATCCTGGTTGACCAGCCGATTCGTGTGATGCTCAATAACCACCGAGGCCAGGTTATTGTTGCGGTTAAAAACAGCCGTGTTGTGCTGGGACGCGGGATGTCGCATAAAATCTTTGTACGATCATAAAATTTTTTGGAATTAATGTTAGGCAAGGCTAACTTATGGGTCACTCAGACAAGAAATTAACCATCGCATTAGCGGGCAATCCCAATAGTGGAAAAACGACCTTATTCAATGTCCTGACGGGATCACGCCAGCATGTAGCCAATTATCCGGGGGTCACCGTCGAGATTAAAAACGGCTTGTGCCATTATCGTGACCAGAAAATCAAGGTCGTGGACCTGCCTGGGATATACAGTCTGACGGCGTATTCACCGGAAGAACTGGTATCGCGTCAGTTTATTCTGGAACAGAAGCCCGATGTGGTGATTGATGTGATTGATTCGTCCAATCTCGAACGCAACCTGTACCTTGCGGTGCAGCTGATGGAGATGAATATACCGCTGGTACTGGCGTTTAACATGGCGGATGTGGCCAAAGCCCGCGGGCTGGAGTTTGATCTCAACCAGATGCAGCTTCTGCTGGATGTGCCGATTGTGTCCATTGTGGCCCGCAAGGAAGAAGGGATTGCACAGCTGCTGGATGCGGTGCTGCGTGCGGCGAAGGAAACCAAAAGCCGTCGTGTGCAGGTTCCCTTTGGGCCGCAGGTAGAAAAGGAACTGGAAAAATTAACATCGCTGGTGAATCCGGAGTTGGATTTTGCCAAACGGTTTGGGACGCGGTGGGTGGCGTTAAAATTGCTGGAAGGGGATCCGCAGATCCTGGCCCTGCCGCACAGCGCAGAGCTATTGAGGGCAATGGAGCAATCCATCAGGGAACTGGAAAAGCATTACCATGAAAGCCCGGATATTGTGATTGCCGACCGGCGGTATGGCTTTATTTCCGGAGCGTGTCAGGAAACCGTTAAGACGACGGTGCAATCCCGGCATGATATCAGCGATCAGCTCGATGTGGTGATGACGCATCCCGTATGGGGGCTGCCGATTTTCGCAGTCCTGATGTATGTGGTGTTCTGGCTGACGTTTACGGTGGGTGAAATCCCGATGGGGTGGATGGAATCACTGTTTGGCTGGCTGGGCGGGTGGATTTCGTCGCACTGGCCTGGGGGCTGGTCGGAGCATGTGCGGTCGCTGGTGGTTGATGGGATTATCGGCGGGGTCGGCGGGGTGCTGATTTTTCTGCCGAATATTTTGCTGCTGTTTCTGGGGATTGCGTTTCTGGAAGACACCGGCTACATGGCCCGCGCGGCGTTTCTGATGGATCGCGTGATGCATAAAATCGGTCTGCACGGTAAAAGTTTCATCCCGATGCTGATCGGATTTGGCTGTTCGGTGCCGGCGATTATGGCGACCCGGATTCTGGAGAACCGGCGGACCCGTCTGACGACGATGATGGTGATACCGCTGTTCAGTTGCGGTGCGAGATTGCCGATATATGCGATGGTTATTCCGGCTTTCTTTGCCCCGGCCTGGCATGGGCCGATCATGTGGATGATGTATATTATCGGAGTGTTATTCGCAGTGCTGCTGGCGTTGCTGCTGCGTCATACGCTGTTCAAAGGGGAAGCGATTCCATTCGTCATGGAACTGCCGCCATACCGCATGCCAACACTGCGAAGCCTGATGCTGCATATGTGGGACCGGGGCTGGCAGTATCTGCAGAAGGCCGGTACGGTGATTCTGGGAATTTCAATTTTGTTATGGGCCGCCAGTACTTATCCGAAGCTATCGGAAGACAAACTGGCCGGGCTGGACGAGGCTGGGCAGCAATCGGCCCAGATGCAGTATTCGATTACCGGACGGGTAGGCCATTGGATTGAACCGGTACTCCGACCGCTGGGATTTGACTGGAAGATTGGTACGGCATTGATCGGGGCCCTTGCTGCCAAGGAAGTGTTTGTTGCCCAGATGGGTATCGTGTATTCGGTTGGGGAGGCGGACGAGACGTCTGAGGCCCTGCGCCAGCGACTGCGTGCGGATTACTCGCCGCTCAAAGGCCTGTGCATCATGCTGTTTTGTCTGTTAAGTTCGCCCTGTATGGCGACCGTGGCGGTGACAGCCCGGGAGGCAGGAAGCTGGAAGTGGGCGGCATTGCAGTATGTCGGCCTGACGGTCGTGGCCTATCTGGTAACGCTGGTGGTGTATCAGGTTGGAAACCTGTTAGTTGGCGGATAAATTTTTGATACAACCGATTTTATCAAGTAAAGGAAAGGATAGCAGCAGATGGGACGATGGGTCGTATTTGCATTGATGTGCAGCAGTGTGATGAGTTTTGCGGCGGAAACGCCTGTTACGGAAGAGGAACAACCTTCTTCAGTTTTGCCGGATGCGGGGCCGTTTTCGTTTTCGCTGGGCCTGACCAGCATTTATCAGCAAAATATGCGCGGCGGCCTGAGCACGAATGACCGGCGCGGACGTTTTTCGGGAAGCTACGATGTTGAAATGATGACTGACCTCAAGCGGCTGTTCGGGATTGACAATGCCCAGTTATATACACACGTGGAAGGCTTCTGGAATAAAACCGAGGGTATCGATTCGGTTTCGACCGGCAGTGCTTTCGGCGTCAACGGCGATGCCATGCCCAGAGATGCGGCGGTGGTGACGGAGTTGTGGTATCAGCACTCTTTTCTTGACGGGGATTTCATCGTTCGCATGGGTAAAATGGATTTAAGCGGCGGCTTTGAATGCAGCGGCTGTCCGGTATCCTTTGACTGCAATCGTTACGCCAATGACGAGACCAGTCAGTTCCTCAACAGTGCCCTGGTCAACAATCCCACTATCCCGTTCCCGGATTATACGCTGGGTGTTGCCATGCACTATGCCCCGGCTGATGCGGGCTGGTATATCACGGCTGCGGCTGCCGATTCACAGGGCGATCACCGTGAGACGGGATTTCGCACGGCCTTTCATGATGAGGATTACTATGTCTATATGGCTGAGACGGGCATTACGCCCAGTTTCGGGCACCTGCAGGGGACCTATTCGGTGGGCGTCTGGCACATGCCGGAACCGACCGACGTGGATGGTGATGGCATCTCCTCCCGCAACAATACCGGTATGTATCTGAGTTTTGACCAGATGCTCAGTAAAGAAAATGAGGATGCGGACGATTCACAGGGGTTAGGGACGTTTTTCCGCTTTGGCTATGCACCTTCCACTCATAATGCGATGACGCAGTTTTACAGCACCGGCCTGAGCTATCAGGGGCTGTTTGACGGGCGTGATGACGATGTATTGGCTTTCGGTGTGGCACGGGGTTACTTCAGCGAAGCTGCCGGAGCGACCTATACCGAAGATTCCGAAACCGTCTTTGAGACTTTTTATAATATTGCTGTCAATTCCAGCCTGACGATAACGCCGTCGATACAGTATGTCGCCGACCCGTCGTCCGCAGACAATGGACGCGATTTAAAGGATGCGGTGGTCTTTGGTCTGCGGATGCAGATGGTCTTCTGAGAATTGCTCCTGGTCCAATCCAAAGAAAAGGCCGGATGTGATATGCTGCACATCCGGCCTTGTGTATGACAGTCAGAGCAATCAGGCCTGCACCACCTTGGAATGGGTTTTCTTGACGGCCTTGTAAATGCTTTTGAGGACGTAATTTTCTGCAACGGCTTCCCAGCCCATATGTTTGGCGATTTCATAGCCGCTGCGAAGCAGCCGATAGGATTCGTCATCATTGTGAGGCAGGCGGGCACAGATTTCCAACGCAATTTTCTGGCTGATTTTGCGTTCGATTTTGTTGCGGTATTCGCGGTCGATCTTGAGCATGTGTTCGATTTCCAGGCCCGCATCCCCATTGAGTTCGGTATAATCGGCGAAGATGACATTGGGGACATCTTTGCCGCCGGTGACGGCTTTGACGAAGCCGGCACAGCCGCAGATGGAGGTAACGACGCATAATCCGCCAAAACACAACGGCTCCAGCTGGGCGATACCGAACGGTTCATAGATGCTTTGTCCAAATTCGACATCGGAGCCTCTGCGGATGTCCATGAATTCCATATCATAGGGCATGCGGTGGCCGCAGCACTGGCGGGAGAAGCCGAACTGGTTGATGAAGATGGCCTTAATGGCGCGGCTTTTGGCATTGAATTCCTGGACGCCGGCGTAGTAGGCTGCTTCGCCGCCCGACAGGTCCGGCATGCCTTCGCGATGAGCTACCGGCCAGTTATATGCCGCTTCCATATCATAAATATCGCGATCCCGCCGGCGGTGAGTTTCGGTACTGAGCACCAACAGAACGCCGGTCTTGCCCTGGGCCAGAAATTCCTTGTCCATGTGTTCCAGGACCCGCAGGTCACGCCACAAACCCTTGCTTAAGACCAGGCGGGTAACGTGACTGAATACAAAATCCGGCCGCCACCCCAGCAGGTTCTGGCAGTAATCTTTTAACTTATCGCGGGACTGCTTCTTTTCGGCCAGCGTGATTTCGTAGGCGGGAATGCCGTTGTATGTCAGATCAATATCGGCCAGTTCAAACTCGGGGGCCAGGAATTTCAATTCATCCACGACACAATCCCCTACAGCCAGGATATTGTCACAAAATCTGGCCGCATCCACCAGGGCATACTTGAAGTAACTGGTCTGATCGCCGAAGATATCGTTGACATATAAATCCTGCTGATGTGCCTTACGAAGAACGTTATAAAACATCGTGTCGTGTCCCGGATGACCTTCAACGATGCGGCGCATTGGGGCGACTTCGTGAGCATAAAAGACGGTTTTAAAATCAAACGGATCCAGTCGGGCTGCCAGGGCTGTGGGCATGCCCATGAACTCATGGGAGACAATGACGGTTTGGCTGTCTTTTTCAGCAGCACCGATGGCTTTCAGAGCAGCGATCGCCGGAACAGCCAGTCGAACATATTGTTCAAATTCCCAGTAATTTTCATATTGATTGCTTTTGATGCCGTATTCAAAAAACAGGGAGGCCTTGAATTCATTCAGAGGACCCTGTTCCATGCGGGTGATATCGATCAGGATAATTTCCGGTGAGCTTTTAATCTGGGTCAATGGATCCAGAAACGTCCGCCGGCCATACACGATACCTACATTGTATTTGTTCTCGATCCGGCGGAAACTGGATACATAACTGGTCTTGACATAACCATCAATGGAGGAATACAGCACTTCTCCCCCGGGACCCAGACGCGAAGAGACGTCGCCTTCGGTGGAAAACAAGGGGCTGACTAAAATATTGCGAGCGGTGGCATCCAGATACGCTTTGCTGGTGAACAATCCATCCAGCACAGCACCAATACCGCCGATTTTTCCAACTGCCTCATGCGTTACGTGAACTACTGTCGGTTTTTGCATCATTGCGATAACCTCGCTAAGCCAAAGTCTCTTGTTTCTTTGTTACAGCTACTAAAAAGACCTAAAAAATCCCGAATCCATATATTATCTGTACGGTTCGAGGCCCATTGCTGTTTAAAATATAATGAATAATCGGCTATCGGGCCTGCTTTTATCAGGAATTTTACGGGGATTTTTTGTGCCGTGTTTTTGAGTTCAATAAACCAGGTTTTATCGGCCCCCAAAAGGCCTCTGGTAGTTCTCATTGCTATCAAAACAGATATTATAAGAACATTACATCCTTTTCTGGGGCCCCCATCAGAGTGGCCAACGGGTATGCCTGTGTTTCGGTTTTGCCCAAACGAAGCCAAATCGCCTTGTATTTTGCCATAAGTCGGTTACAATAGACGCTTTATGTGAACTTGCTGGGAACCCTATAACATATTTTGGGAAAATGACTTATGGCGAAATTAACCAAGCTTGACGACATCGTGGCCTTGTGTAAACGGCGTGGATTCATCTACCAATCCAGTGAAATTTACGGTGGATTGGCCAGTTGCTATGACTACGGCCCGCTGGGGGCGGAGCTCAAACGCAACGTCCGTAATGCCTGGTGGAAGGCTGTCGTCCAGATGCGTGATGATATTGTCGGTCTGGATTGTTCGATCCTGATGCACCCAATGGTGTGGAAGGCCTCCGGCCACGCCGACAAGTTCGCCGACCTGGTTACGGTGTGCAAAAAGTGCAACACCCGCACCCGCGTTGACCATCTCAGGGAAAAAGACGGCAACCATGCCGATGAGCATACCGAGCATGTCAATATCGAGTCCGAACAGGACAAGACATTCAATCTGTCCAATAAGGTCTGTCCGTCCTGCGGCACGGTGGGGCAGTTCGGTAACCCGATGGCCTTTAAGCTGATGTTTGAGACCCAGATGGGTGCTAATGCGGATGATACGATGACTTTGTGGCTCCGGCCCGAAACCGCTCAGGGTATTTTTGCTAATTTCCGCAATGTGCTGGACAGTACCCGTGTCAAGGTGCCGTTCGGGATTGCCCAGATTGGCAAGAGCTTTCGTAATGAAGTGACCACGAAAGCCTTTATTTTCCGCACCCGTGAATTCGAGCAGGCCGAGATCGAGTTTTTCTGCAAGCCCGGCACCGACGAATACTGGTACAATCACTGGAAAGAATTTCGGTTCAACTGGTATTTGAATCTGGGAATGAAGAAGGAAAATCTCCGCTTCCGCGAGCACGAAAAAGATGAATTGGCCCACTATGCCAAGGCGTGCGTCGATGTCGAATATAAATTCCCCTTTGGCTCCGGCGACTGGCAGGAACTGGAAGGCATCGCCAACCGTCAGGATTTCGACCTGCGTCAGCATCAGCGGGGGATGCGAAGCATGAATGCCTGGTACGAGACGCGCGATGTGACCAAACTGCAGCTCAAGGAAGAATCCGAAGACTGGGTCAAGGGGCCGCTGTCCTATTTCGATGACGAGACCAAGGAACGCTATGTGCCGTATGTGATTGAGCCGTCGGCGGGCATAGACCGAAGCTGCCTGGCGTTTCTGGTGGATGCCTATGATGAGGATGAAATTAACGGAGAGCCTCGCAATGTGCTGCGGTTCCACCCGGCCCTGGCTCCGGTCAAGGCAGCCATCTTTCCGCTGGTCAAGAAAGACGGGATGCCGGAAATTGCCCGCAAGATTTACGATGACTTAAAGCCGTGCTTTGCGACCTTCTACGATGAGAAGGGTGCCATCGGCCGCCGCTATCGCCGTCAGGATGAGGCCGGCACGCCGTACTGCATCACCGTCGATGGTCAGAGCAAGGAAGACAATACCGTCACCGTCCGTGAACGCGACAGCCTGACCCAGGAACGCATCAACATTTCGCAGCTCAAGAACTTCCTGCGGGACAAGATGGGACTGTAACAGATGAACCATAAAGACCGGACCTATGATTTGCGATAAACTGGATAACGCGGAAATATATTATGGGCTGGGGCAGCGGATTGCACAGGGGCTGGCTCTGCTCAAAGACCCGGCGGTGCTGGCGTCGGCGCCGGGACGCTATGAGGTCGATGGCGAGAACCTGTATTTTTCGGTGGATGAGTATGACTCCAAGCCCGAGGTCCAGGGTCGGTTCGAATCCCATCGCAAGTATGTTGATATTCAGTATATCGTGTCCGGCCGGGAGTGGATCGGCGTGCGGGAGCTGGAAGGCCTCAAGACCGAAACCCCGTACGATGTGAACAAGGATATCGAATTTTATTACCGTGCCGAGCCGATGACCCGTCTGGATATGGAGGCCGGGACGTTTGCGATTCTCTGGCCGCATGATGCCCACATGCCATGCCGGATGTTCGACAAGCCCGAACGGGTCAAGAAAATCGTCGTCAAAGTGCGCGTAGAATAAGGGCTGGATTGTAATAGGGGATAAGGGAAAAACACAGGAGGAAGAATCGGTTTATCGCCGCCAGGCGGCCTTGCGGACCATCAGCGGCGGCATCTGGTGAGGCTGGACTTTGCTCATGTCTTTACGGACGCAACTGCGCGTGTTGGGGTACAGATGGACCGTATCGCTGTCCAGCAGCCGCTTGATTTTCAGTTTTTTGAGCCAATCCAATACAAACATTTTATCCCTTGGTTATCACATCACCCGACATGTCCTGTATCGGTCAGGAAAAATACCGACTTAACCAAAGGATGCTTTCACTTTGGTATCTGCGGCGTTATAATCTGGATAGACCGCAGAGCAAGTCCTCTGTTTGGCAAAACGTGAATCTCTGTTTGTTATAGGACCAGCTATGATACCGATAAATCGTGAAAGTAAAACAAGTGTTCACTTTGGAATGAATTTCCTGATTGCCGGAGGCTGGGGCCATGAAAAGGGGGCCTGGCTGAATTTCCAGAAGTCCCTGCTGGATGCGGGTCTGGAGTTCTCGCAGACCGCGACCCGGCCTACGGGTTTTACGCTGGTCCGCACGGAGCCATCGCCTTTGCAGATTACCCTGGAGACGACCAATCCGCAGGTGCATACCTTACAAATTATATCCAGTAATCCACAGTATGATTTGGATATGTTTGGTCGAGATGTGGAGGCCGTGACGGGGTCCTACCAAAAGACCTGGCCGATGCCGCACTATCAGATTTTAAACACCAGCGGCTGTATTCGTCATTTATATAGCGCTAAAGTCCACGCATTCCAGTACTTATGGGAGCAACGACTGGGGCAGACGCCGGACGATTTCCAGTTACTGGGCAATCGCCCCGTGGTTGGCGGTGGGTTGCGACTGCTGATTCCGCCGCATCAGCAGGCTGGGGGTGAGCCGACTAGCATCGAAATCCGGATCGAGTCGTTTATGCGGGAAACGCAGAAGCTGTTTGTGGAGACGGTGTTTACCTGGCCGCGGCCGCGGGTGGTGGTTGAGCAGGCCAGCTTTGAGAGCCTGGGCCGACTCAATGAAATCGAATCATTTGCAGCAAATGAAATATGGAACTTTATAGCCAGACAAACTCCATAAATTATTAAGCGACATAATTACATCACAATATAAAAAGTTAAAAAACACGTGGGATTTTTGTCCAAATTTTCGGGTCATTTTGCCGTATTTACCAGATGGCAGTATGTCTTGGGTACTGTTTCGGCAAAAAAGAGAAAATGGACAATAAAAGCAATAAATTGTTTTTAAAGCTGCTTCTGGAGAACCAATCCAGGATTCATGCCTATATTTTGTCTTTGGTACCTAATTATGCGGATGCGGAAGATATTCTGCAGACTGTGTCAGAGCTGATGTGGTCACGGTTTGACCAGTTTGAGCCGGGGACCAATTTTCTGGGCTGGGCGCTGCGTTATGCTCATTTTGAGGTGTTGGCGTTTCGCAAGAAAAAGGCCAAACTCAAAGAGGTGGTTTTTGATACGCCTGTGTTTGAACAAATGCTTCCGGTTATTACCGATGAGCTCAGTTCGATGGACTATCGAAAAGGGGCATTGGAAGACTGTCTGGATAAGCTGTCTGTCCGTCATCGTGAAATTATCAAGATGCGTTACAGTCAGGATTTGAGTCCCAGGGAAATCGGTCGTCAGTTTGGCCTGACAATCCATGGTATTTATAAGCTGTTGAGCCGTGTTCAAGGCAAGCTGCTGGAGTGTATTGAGCGGGTTGGCCGCAAGGAGAGCCTCTCGCATGGATAAACGGATTCGATATCAGCTTGAGGAATTACTGACACTGGCAGTGGAAGGTCATATCAGTGAGCATCAGGTTTGTCAGTTGAATGCCCTGATTGACGGTCATCCGGAACGGA
Organism: Anaeroglomus insulsum; assembly: GCF_050689095.1. Lineage (NCBI taxonomy): Bacteria > Pseudomonadati > Planctomycetota > Phycisphaerae > Sedimentisphaerales > Anaerohalosphaeraceae > Anaeroglomus > Anaeroglomus insulsum. Next base: position 500,917 of record NZ_JBOGCL010000001.1, on the reverse strand, counting down.
TTCGCTATGCGGTACGTTATCTGCAGTTTATGTCGCTGCTGAAACGGTCGGAGCGAATTGCCGGGATGTCCGAGCTGTGGGTTCCGGAAGAAGATTCGCAGGAAGCCTATATGGAATCACTCAAGCAGATGGCTCGGGCAGAGATTGCTGCCCCCATCGTTGCGGTTCCTGCGGCGGAACCGCATGTGTCGCCGGAACCTGTTGTCCAGCAACCGCCATCGCTGCGTACAGGGGTGAGCAAAACAGCCCTTTATACCGTCCTTGTTGCCAGTGCGGCACTGCTGTTGTTGTTATTGTATATTCACCTGGTGCCCGTTCGGCGTTCTGTTGAGGTTGGATATCTAAGCTCTTCAGTCAATGCCGTATGGGCCAGCGTCAATGGTCCGATTCTGCCCAGCCATGGATTGAATGCCGGACCGATGAAACTGGTTGAGGGGCTTGCTGAAATTACGATGGAGACGGGGGCAACGGTGATTGTGGAAGCTCCCTCGGAACTGGAGCTTGAAGCTCCAAGTCGGATTTTCCTGAAGTCAGGTCGGCTGGTGGTGAGTATAGAACACAGTACCGAAGATCGGTTTGTGGTGCGTACGCCGCGGGCCACAGTTGTGGATTTGGGCACAGAGTTTGGTGTTGAAATCGATGAGCAGGGCAATACGCTGACGCACGTGTTTCAGGGCGAAGCGGAAATGCGGAGCGGTTCGGACCCGCTGAAATACAGCGAGGCTCTGCCGTTGAAGGTTGGGCAGGGAGGCCGCAGCGATGCGGCGGGAAATTTGAAGCCGACGTGTGTGAATCAGCAGAAGTTTGTTCGCCATGAGCAGTATGTGACCGAAGTTCTGGCTGAGAAGGGGTCGGTCTATCACCAGTGGAAGGCATTTCATCGCACACTCTATGCGGATTCTTCGCTGGTGGCGCATTATACCTTTGAGCAGGATGCCGCGATGCCCGAGATATTGGTGAACCAGGTGGCGATGACTTCCGGGCGATTGAATGGGCGGCTAGGCGGAGAAGGGCAGAAGCCGACCTGGGTGCAGGGGCGTCTGCCGGGCAAGACAGCGATTCGCTTTGAACGCGGCAAGGAGCAGACAATTGTCATTCCGGCCTCTCCGGAACTATCTGTCAATGGTCCGGTGACGGTCAGTGCGTGGGTGTATTATCCCGATCCAGCCCGGATGGGCGGGCACCTGATTTCGTGCCGGCAGGACTATCATGTCAATTTCCAGTTTTCGATCTTTGATGATAAGTATTCGATTACCGGGCAGCGCAATCAGTTTGAACTGCTCCGATTTAATTCCAAGTCCGACCGCGGCTGTTACAGTCGTGCCTTCGCCCAGCAGGCCGGCGTATGGTATCACTTCGTGGTGACGCATGACACCCGCACCACAACGTTTTATGTCAATGGCGAGTTATTTGAAAGCAAACCCTATTCCACAGTCATCACTGAGCAGCCGACAGAAGTGATTCTCGGGGCACTGAAGGTGGACGGCAAATATATGCTGCGGGAAGGGGATTTTGACGGAATTGTGGATGAGCTGATGGTATTTAATCGATGTCTCAGTGGGGGGGAAATTAAAAAATTGTATGAAAACAGCCTGCCGGATGCGAGCCTGATTCCTTCTTTATGACATCGTACAGCGGGATCGGGCAGACGGCGGTTCTGATACACCTGACAACGAAAAAGTAATCCACGAAAATGCGGGGATGTGATTGTCCCGGGAAGAATTAGAATGATAGAGTGAAAGGAACAGGTTATGAAGAATGTGATGGTGATGATGATTGTATGTATGTTGGCCAGTTTGTCCTGGGCTGCCATTGTCAAGGTGGATGATTTTGACAGCTATGCCGAAGGTGCCGTGGATACCGTAACCACGACCTGGAAAGGGACTGCCAATTCGGCTATTGTCGTGGATACGACTAATCCGAAGAACAAAGTGGTTTCTGTCAACCAGAATGCTCAGCAGAGTGGTTTGTATGGTATGTTGAGCAGTGCTGCGGCGATTCCCAATAATGGTTCAACCAAGACTCTGTTTTTCCGGTTTCGGGCCAGCACCAATACCACCGACCAGGCGCTGGGATTGACGGAACTGGATACGCCGGTCATCGCGCTGGGGGATGGAGGAGGATGGGACCAGTTCCGTGCCCAGTTCCGTATTACGTCGGGACGTCTGGATATTCGTCATGGCGGCACCTGGTACACGGATTCAGTCACCCTGAATGTCGGCCCGACACAGCCCTGGTACAATCTCTGGATGGTGATTACCAACAATGCTTCCGGTACGGATACCTTCAAGCTGTACCTCCATCAGAACGGGGATCAGGATGCAACCGAAACCAACCGCCTGACTGTCAGCGGAGGTTCGGTCAATACATTTAATTTCCGCACCAATGTGAGCGATACGCTGGATCGGTTCTACTGGAAGGCTCAGGGGACCGGTGCGGATCGCATCATCTGGGTTGATGATATGTATATGATGGATGGGGAAAGCCTGATTAACCCCGCAGGTGTCCTGAAAGCCCATAATCCGACTCCGGCCAACGGAGCGGTTAACGTGCCGCTGACTCAGACGCTGTCGTGGGATGTGGGTGTGGACCCGGCAGATCCAACGCAGCCCAATTCGAAGATTACCAAACACTATCTGTATTTTATTGAAAAGAGTGAACCGAACTTTGTCGGTGTTGTTCCTATTGTCATTAACCGCAGCGGAGGGGCTTCCGATGCGGCCAATCCGCCGATTGCTCTGAAACGGGATAAGACCTATTATTGGCGTGTCGATGAAAGCATCCAGAATTCTGCCCCCGGTGATCCCAATACGATAACCGGTTCGGTCTGGAGATTTGAGACGCTTAAATCGATTCCGGTGATTGATGTTCAGCCCCAGGATACCGTTGTGGATTTGGGCAGCTCGGCTGAGCTGACGGTGGTTGTCGCCAGTGAGACAACAGCGCATTATTATTGGTACAAGACTCCGGATGCGGTCAATGACACGCCCGGTGATGATACCCTGGTCGGAACGGATTCTGCAACCCTGGTCTTTACTCCAGCTACGGGAGCAAATGAGGGGTATTACTACTGCAAAGTGGTCAACGATAGCGGTCCTGACAAGGCGGTGTATTCTGCCGTGGTGAAACTGGGTGTCAAGCGGCTGGTTGCCTACTGGATGCTCGACGGCGATGCCCTGAACTGGGATGGTACCTATTATCGGGATCGCAGCGGGGAAGGGCATCATGCCGACCCGAACGGAACGCCGGGATTTGTGGCCGGTGCCGACGATAAGGCTAATGGTGCAGTACGGATCGATGCCAACAACGGCTTTGCAGCCTCGGGGACATGGAATCCCTCGCAGTTCACCGGACAGTTTACGGTGTCGCTGTGGGCCAAGTGGGCCGGGCAGACCACTCCAACGACCTGGCAGGGCCTGTTTTCCAAAGAAGTGTCATACGGCGCCAATACGATGATGTATCAGTATGAAGTCGTTGATGCTGCTCAGGCTGACAGCGTAGTGGTTTTGAAAAACGGCATGAACAGCGGGGATATTTCGACGCCGGTTCTGCCGGTAGATGCCTGGGAGCATGTGGCGATTGTGTTCGATGGAACCACTGCGACGATTTATCGCAATGGTATTCAGGCGGGGGCTGGAAACTGGATCCCGGGCACCAAGACGGATGCGCCGGTCAATATTGGTGCCTCGGCCAATAACAACGGTGCCTTCAACTTTATCTTCAACGGTGCCCTCGACGATATTCAGGTGTTCAATTATGCCCTGAATCGGAACCAGGTGATTGATTTATATCACGACATTTCCGGCAAGAGTGTCTGCATTGATAAACCGACATACGACTACAACAATGACTGCCGGGTGACCCTGGAAGACTTTATGACGTTTTCGGAGGAATGGCTGGATTGCGGTCTGTATCCGGTTTGTCCGTAATATCCAGGTTTATTTTCAGCAGGCGGGACAGTTGTCCCGCCTGCTTTTTGTTTCCCCTCGCCTCGCCTCCCCCCGGAAAAACTGTAAAAATCGCTCCAGTTCATCGAAGAAAGCACTTGCGTAAAGAGGCTGTTGGTCTATATCATAAGATGTACCTTATGGATATGATTCTCGCCCCGACTGCAACCGTGTGTGGTTGATGCTTCGGCAGCAGGTCGCGACGAATCAAAATCCGTCAAGTCCAATCAGCAATTGTATTGCCGGGCTGGGCTTGGTTGTTTTGAATCTCAATTATTGTCCTTGGCTGCGGAGGTGCTTTATCGCCCCTTATGGATTTTGGGGACCAGAGAAATCGCAGCATATTTAGGAAAGGGAATGCGATGCGTCTGGAAAAATGGATAGTGTCGATTTGCGTCTGTTGGATGGGATTGCTGATTGTTGGGTGCCGGATGGCTCATTCGACCGGCCAGACCGACCATGATCCGAATGTGGTGGTGATGACTTTTAATATTCGTTATGGATCGGCCAACGATGGGGAAAATCACTGGCAGCTTCGCCGAGAGGCCCTGTTTACGCAAATCAAACAGACGGCGCCGGATGTGCTGGGCCTGCAGGAAGCACTGGATTTCCAGATTCGTGAGATTCTCAAGGCTGTACCGGGTTATGACTTTGTCGGTGTAGGCCGGGATGATGGCAAAAAAGCCGGTGAATACAGCCCTATTTTGTATCGTAAAGACCGCTTTACTGTGGCCGATTCCGGTACGTTTTGGTTTTCCAATTCACCGTGGGTCGTCGGCTCCATGCACTGGGGCAACAAGCTGCCGCGAATTTGTACGTGGGCTCGTCTAATCGACAAGAAGACCGGCAAAGGGCTGTATGCCTTTAATCTCCATATCGATCACCAGTCGGCTCCGTCCCGCGTCAAAAGCACAGAATTGCTCAGCCGCAAGGTTGCTGCGCGGGAACATGCCGAGCCGTTTGTGGTGACGGGGGATTTTAATGCGGTTCCGGACAGTCCGGAAATTCTGTATCTGCTTGGATTATCGGATCGCAAAACGCCGCAGCCGATGGTGGATGTGCTGGCCGCGGCCAATCCCGACCAGGCGAAGCTGGGCACTTTTCATGACTTTAAGGGCACTACCGATGGAGCGAGGATAGATTATATCCTGACGGCACCCGAAACGATGATTCTGGATGCACAGATTCTGACGGAGCTGGTGGAAGGGCGTGTGACCTCCGATCATTTCCCCGTGATGGCCCGTCTTAAGCTGATGTAAGAGAAGACCCCGGTTTACCTTCGACAATTCGCGTGACCAGCATGGCTGCGACGGTATCGCCGGCGACATTGACCATTGTGGCCGGCGGATCCACCAGGAGACCCAGCATTGAAATAATCGGCAGGGCCTCCGGGCCGAAGCCGTACAGGGTGACAATCAGCATTTCTCCGAGAAAGCCACCGCCGGTGATGCCGCTCATGACAGTCCCGGTCAGCAGGGCGATGCCTGCTGCGGTGGCATAGGTTTCCAGACCCGAAAAATCCCGTCCAAACAGGGCAAACAAGACCGCGATTTTCAGGATTGCTGCCAGACAAGAGCCGTCCATGTGGATGGTGGCCCCCAGCGGCAGAACGATATCCCGGATATCTTCGGGTACGCCGATACGCCGGGCCGATTCCAGATTGGCCGGCAGGGCGGCCAGACTGCTGCCTGTGCCCCAGGCGGTAAGGGCTGCCGGGGGGATGTGGGTCCAAAATTTCCGGACGCCGGTCTTGCCTGCTGCAAGAAATGCATATAGGGTAAAGCCTATCACGAAGTAGCCCATCGATAGCGGGTAATACAGAATAGCTGCACGGGCATACGTACCAAGCAGTTTGGGCCCAAATACCCCTACCAGATGCGCAAAATAAGCTGCCAGCCCGATTGGGGCATACAGCATAATCAGCTTGATAAGCTGGCCCATCACGCAGGCACCGGCTACCAGAAACTCCCGGAACGGTTTGCCCTTATCGCCGGCGGCCTGTGAGGCCAGGCCGGTCAGCAGGGCAAAGACAATCAGGGCCAGCATGTTTTTGCGGGTCAGGAGCTGCTGAAAATCAGAGACGGTAAAGGTATCCACAAGCTGTTGAGCGAATGGCTTGAATTCTTCCTGGGTGGTCTGTTCGAGCTGAAGGGTTAACTGTTCTGTGGGCTTACACATCTTGACTGCGGTAATCATCAGCGATGCTGAAATCAGACCGGTGATGGCAAAAATCAGCAGCATCCAGGCAGCAATGCGTCCGAGCCTGCGGAGGTTGGCACTGCCTGCGACCACTGATGCCAGCGAGAAAAATACCAGTGGGACAACCGCCGTATAGAGCAGGTTTAAGAAAATATCCCCAAAGGGTTTGAGGCACTCGGCGCGCGGGCCGGTCATCTTGCCAATGACCGCACCGGCTGCGACGGAGCCGATCAATATCAGTGTAAACCGCCATTGTCTGAGAACAGTCTTGAATGCCATCTCACTATTGTCGGCAATCCGGCGGTAAAAAGTTCAGTTTATGAGGAATTGGGGGCCGATTAATCTGTTTCCTGCAGGCCGGCAGGTTTTTCGGCCGGGTAATCCAGGATGGGATTGCTGTAGTCCTCCAGCCATCGGGCATCCGGATTGCGTTTAAAGACCAGGATCCGTCCGCTGTCGGCATCGTCAGCGGCCCGGTGATAGCGGAAGATTATTTCGCCTTCAGTCAGGCCGAGGATTTCAATTTTGCCGGTCGCATGGGACATAACATATCGTGCCCGTTTGGCCAGGCCGGAAACCTTGCTCTTGGCCTGTTCGACGATGGAATAGCCTTCTTCGATGGGCACTGTGTAGGCACTGTTGCCCAGGGCCGGACGGCACTGGAACAGGTAATAGGGCACCGCTCCAATAAACGACAGTTTCCGCCATAATTCCGCCAGCGTGTCGGGATTGTCATTGACACCGCGAATCAGCGGGCATTGATTGGTCAGTACGACACCGGCCTGAAGCAACTGGTCGATGGCGTGAATGGCCGGAGCGGTCAATTCTCGCGGATGGCTGAAATGGTTCATAATATAAATGCGTTTCTCCGGCGTGCTGTGTTTGGCCAGCACATTCAGCAGCTCCGGGTCGTTGAGGATGCGGAATGGATTAAACGCTGCCATACGTGTCCCGATGCGAATAATCTGAACGTGTTCGATATCGCGCAGACTGTAGAGAATCTTATCCAGCCGTCCGGCGCTGAGAATCAGCGGGTCGCCGCCGGTTAGCAGTACATTGGTGATTTCCGGATGCGAGCGGATATAATCCATTGCACCGGCAATATCCTGCAGTGTTTCCTGCCGGGGATTCAGGAACAGCCGCTTACGGAAACAGTAGCGGCAAATTCCCGCACAGATATCGCAGACCAGCAGCAGGGCTGTGGAATGGTATTTGTGTTCCAGTCCCGGCATAATCGTATAAGCCTGTTCATTGGATGGATCCATATGTCCAGTGCCGTCAAGTTCTTCGATGCTTGGAATAATCAATCGGCGTATCGGGTCATTGGGATCAGACCAGTCAATCAAAGACAGATAATAGTCTGTAGCCCGAAAATCAAAATGTTCAGTCACTTTGGCGAGGGCATTGCGCTGGGCATGATTGAGCTGAATGATATCATCAAGGCTGGTAATATAGTTTGTTTTCATGGCAGTGTCCTCTCTCTTAAGGCTGTTTAATTATGGTTTACGATTTACTTACGAACGACAAAGCCAGCACTGCGGCACAGCTATGAATGATCATTATTTATTTAAGCGGCATAAAGCCTATCCGGAATCCGGTCCGGTTTTCACGCGAGGCGAATGTAAGACCTTCCTGGCTGCCGCCAGGTTACACCTTTTTGGGGTGTTTATATTATCTCCCTGTGTTTTATACCCTGTGCGGGCCGGAAAGTTCGCGAATTAATTTTTTTATTTTATGTGCCGGAATAATGCTATACGAGACCTTCAACCCCCTTTTTGAAAAGGGGTAAAGCCGGTCTTGTTGTGCGCATAAAAAAGCCTTGTGACACAATTCACAAGGCTTTATATGCAGCTGAATTTGTTTTTCGATTTAGAAGCCTTTGGCCATCGCGTAATACATTTCGTTGAAACGCAGTTCTTTCTGCAGATGGCTCAGGCAGGTGTTTTCATCGATCAGCACGTATTCGATATCGGCCATCTTGGCGAAGTCTTCGAGATATTCCTGGGTGAGTGCCATCGAGAAGCTGGTGTGGTGAGCGCCGCCGGCATAAATCCAGGCTGCCGCACCGACTTTGAGGTTGGGCATGGGAACCCAGACCACGCGAGCGACCGGCAGTTTGGGCAGCGGAGCATTGGGCTTGACAACCTTCACAGTGTTGACAATCAGGCGGAAACGGTTGCCCATATCGATCAGTGAGGCGTTCAGACCGTTGCCGGAGGGGACATTAAAGACCACACGTACCGGGTCGGCCTTGCCGCCGATGCCCAGCGGATGCACTTCCAAAGACGGCTTGCCGTCAGCAATCGAAGAACAGACTTCCAGCATGTGAGCACCGAGCACCTTCTGGCCTTTGGGGTCAAGGTGATAGGTATAGTCTTCCATGAAGGATGTGCCGCCCTTGAGGCCGACTGCCATGACTTTCATGGCACGCACCAGAGCCGCGGTCTTCCAGTCGCCTTCAGCGCCAAAACCGTAGCCGTCAGCCATGAGCCGCTGGACTGCCAGGCCCGGCAGCTGCTGCAGGCCGTGCAAGTCTTCGAAGGTGGTCGTGAACGCTTTGAATCCGCCTTTTTCGAGGAAGTTCCGCATACCAGCTTCGATGCGGGCGGCTTCGCGGAGGCTGTCGACTTTGGAGGCTCCAACCTTCATCTTGTACTCTTTTTTGTATTGATTAATCAGGTCGTCGATTTCAGAGTCTTTGACTTTCTTGATTACGGCAACGAGATCGCCGACACCATACCCATTGACTGAATAGCCAAACTGCTTCTGGGCTTCGACCTTGTCGCCTTCGGTGACGGCCACTTCACGCATGTTGTCGCCAAATCGGGCGACTTTCATTCCCTGCATGTCGTACCAGGCACAGGCGGCACGCATCCAGATGCCGATGCGTTCCTGCACTTCTTTGTCCTGCCAGTGGCCGACGACAACCTTGCGGTTCAGACGCATCCGAGTGCAGATAAAGCCAAATTCGCGGTCACCGTGGGCGGCCTGGTTGAGATTCATGAAATCCATATCAATGCTTGACCAGGGCAGGTCGCGGTTAAACTGGGTATGCAAATGCAGGAATGGTTTCTGCAGATTCTTCAGGCCGGAAATCCACATCTTGGCCGGCGAGAAGGTGTGCATCCAGGTAATCAGACCGACGCAGTTGGGTGCGGTGTTGGCTTCGATGCACAGATTATAAATTTCCTGTGGACCGGTCAAAACGGGCTTAAAGACCACTTTGCAGGGAATCGCGGCGGCATTGCCCAGAGCGGCGGCGATTTTCTTCGAATTTTCGGCAACTTGTTTAAGAGTTTCAGGACCATAAAGGTGCTGGCTTCCGGTGACGAACCAGACTTCGAATTGCTTGAGGCTGGAGATCATTTGTGACTCCTTGTTTAATAGTGGACTATAGTTATCTATATATACAGTACAGTGTAGTATAGATACAAAAAGCCCCTAAAGCAAGGCAAAAGTTTGAAATGCCTTCGCATCCGCAAAAAAAGTGGCAAGACTGTGGTTTATGAGTAGAATGGCTTCGTCATGTCAGGTGTAATAAGAGGCTGCCTGGCAATATTTAAGATATTATCGGAGCGAAAAAGGTTTTTTGGGGTGCCTTCAGGGAACAGAGAGGTCTGTCATAGAAAGGATTTGTAATGGATAGAGTAATTCCGGATATTGGCTTTCAAGGGCCAAGACAAACAGCCTGGGGCCTTGTCGTCGGGCAACGCACTGTATTGGGAAAGAATGCCTGTATCTGTTCTGGATTAAAACGTTGGGGGATAAGCCTGTCTTGGGTGGCTGTCTTTCTTCTTGTGGGGGGATTAACTTCGTGTGCCGGACAGGCCCCTGTGAGGGAACGGATTCGCCTCAATGCCGATTGGCGATTCCATCTGGGCGATCCGGCTCAATATGCCGGCCAATTACTGTATGATGTACGTCCGGAAGTGAACGACAGAAACGATGTTGTGCCTGCTGACGCCATGCCCACCGAGGCGGTAAAGGTGGAAGCCAGGCAGATGGTTCTTAAACCCTGGATTATGCCCACCGGCAACCGATTTATGAAAGACTCTTCGCGTCGCTACGTTCGTCCCGACGGCAACCCCGGCAGCGATTGTCCGTTTGTGCAGGGGGACTTTGATGACCGTTCCTGGGAACGCGTGAATTTGCCGCATGACTGGGCGATTCAGGGGCCTTTTTTGGAAGGAGAGGATGCCCGTGTAGGCGGCGGCATGGGGCGGCTGCCCAGTCCGGGCGTGGGATGGTATCGCAGGAAGATTGACATCCCGGCCTCTGATGCAGGCAAGAGCATTTTTTTGGATGTTGATGGTGCGATGTCGTATGCCATGGTCTGGATCAACGGCAAACTGGCGGGCGGCTGGCCGTATGGCTATGCCTCATGGCGTGTTGACCTGACAGGGTATGTGGTGCCGGGCGGAGAGAATCAGTTGGCGATTCGTCTGGACAATCCGCCTTATTCATCGCGCTGGTATCCGGGAGGCGGGATTTACCGCAATGTCTGGCTGACCAAAACCAGCCCCATCCATGTGGGGCAGTGGGGGACGTATCTGACAACGCCGAGGGTCTCCAGTTCTTCGGCTGTGATTGAACTGGACGTGGAGATCGATAACGACTCCAAAGCCAAGGCGGAGATTGTCGTAGCCACGGATATTTATGTGTTGGATGCCGATGGCAAAAAGAAAGGCGCTTCCGTTGCTGCAATACCTCCTGCAAAGGTTCATATCGAGCCGGGCTCAAGTGCCAGGGTCAAAGGGTCTGTGACTCTGGACAATCCTCTCTTGTGGGGGCCGCCTCCGACACAGAAACCCAACCTTTATGCAGCGGTGACCCGTGTTGTTCAACAAAAACGACTGCTGGATCAATACGAAACTCATTTTGGCATTCGCTCGGTGCGGTTTGATGCCAATTCTGGTATTTATGTCAACGGCGAACGAATTACCATCAAGGGAGCCAACCAGCACCATGATCTTGGTCCTCTGGGGGCGGCGTTTAATGTGCGTGCGGCACAGCGTCAGCTTGAAATGCTTCGAGAGGCCGGCTGCAATGCGATTCGTATGGCCCATAATCCACCCGCTCCGGAACTGCTTGAATTGACCGACAAAATGGGATTCCTGGTGGTTGATGAGATTTTTGATGTCTGGGAACGCAAGAAAACGCCGCTGGATTCGCATCTGATTTTTCCAGACTGGCATGAACAGGATGTGCGGGCATTTATCCGACGCGACCGTAATCATCCCTGTGTGATCATGTGGAGTTTCGGCAATGAAGTGGGCGAACAGTACACCGGCAGGGAGGGGGCTGCGGTGGCAAAGCGGCTGCATGATCTCATCCGAGAGGAAGACCCCACTCGTCCCACGACGGTGTCGATGAATTATGCCAAGCCGGATATGCCCCTGCCTGCGGTGGTGGACCTGATCAGCCTGAATTATCAGGGTGAAGGTATCCGCAATGCCCCGGCCTATGCCGGTCTGCAGGGGATTCGGACTCCGCCGCTTTATGCGGCATTTCATACCACGTTTCCCGACAAGGTGATCTTCAGCAGCGAAAATGCCGCGGCCCTGAGCAGTCGGGGGACGTATCTGTTTCCAGTCACGGATGGAATTAGCGCCCCGGTTAAAGACGGTTTTGGCGGGGACTCCCAAAATCGATATGTCAGTGCCTATGAACTGTACACAGCCGATTTCGGGTCCTCGGCGGATAAAGTGTTTGCCTCGCTGGATCAGCATCCGTATGTTGCCGGCGGTTTTGTCTGGAGCGGCTGGGACTATCTGGGCGAGCCGACACCCTATTATTCGTCCCGCAGTTCGTATTTTGGGATGATTGACCTTGCCGGCTTCAAGAAAGATCGTTTTTACCTGTACCAGTCGTATTGGCGGCCGGAGTTGCCGATGGCGCATATCCTGCCGCATTGGACATGGCCGGAACGGGTTGGCCAAGTGACTCCCGTGCATGTTTTTACTTCTGGGGATGAGGCGGAATTGTTTCTCAATGGGGTGTCGCTGGGGCGCAAGAAAAAGGGCCCATACCAGTACCGTTTGCGATGGGACGATGTGGTGTATCAGCCGGGACAGTTGAGTGTGCGTGCCTATAAAAACGGCAGGCTCTGGGCCACAGATGAGGTAAATACCGCCGGACAACCTGTTCGGATTGAACTGGTACCGGATCGCAGTGTGATTCAGGCCAATGGAGAAGACCTCTGTTTTATCACGGCCAAGATTGTGGATTCGCAAGGTATTGTTGTCCCACGGGCCGATAATCTGCTGGCGTTTACAGTTAAGGGCCCTGGTATCCTTGTTGCGACGGACAATGGCGATCCGACGAACATGGTGGCGTTCCCATCACATCAGCGACGGGCCTTTAACGGCTTTTGTTTAGTGATTGTCCGTGGAATATCAGGTCAGTCGGGGATTATTGAGGTTCAAGCCGAATCCGAGCTGCTCCAGGGAGCCTGTCTAACACTGCAGAGTCAATTCGAAAAAACGCGATAATGGGGAAGGTGTGGGCAGACGATACTATATTAGGTACAACAGGGGTATACAAAAAAATAGGCAGAAAATGTCTGGAGAGCAGTTGCAAATCGGTGTTTTTTATGTAATGATATAGACTGAAGTGTTGAAACACAGCTACAGGAGCAAAATGCGTATTTTGTTGTCGAGTGTGGGTCGGCGAGGTTATTTAGTCCGATATTTCAAAGAGGCAATAGGGTCGGATGGGCAGGTCTGGGGCGTGGATTCAAGCCCTTATGCCCCGGGGTTTGCCTATTGTGACAAACGTGAGATTCTGCCCAGTGTCAACGATTCGACCTATTGTGAAAAGCTGCTGAGCCTGTGTAAGAATAATCACATCGATATGGTAATCCCGTTAATCGATCCGGAACTGGAAGTCCTTGCTGCCAAACGCGATGTATTTCATCAAAATGGAATCATGGTGGTGGTCTCGCCGATGGACACCATTGCGATGGCATTTGACAAATACCGTACCTGGGAATTTGCTCAGCAGCATGGCATTGCCATGCCGCGATCGGTGTTGACGGTCCAGGAGGCCCTTGATGATCTTCAGGCGGGCCGATTGCGCTGGCCGCTGGTGGTCAAGCCTCGCAAGGGCAGTGCCTCGTTTGATATTACCTATTGCAGTGATGAAGTGCAGCTTTGCGGGGCTTATGACGGCTGTGCGGACCCGATGATCCAACAATATGCCGAAGGACCGGAGTATGGGTACGATTTGTTTGGTGACCAGCAGTACCGTCCGGTGAGTGTGTACTGCAAAAAGAAGCTGGCGATGCGGGCCGGGGAGACGGATAAAGCCGTGACGACCAGTAATCCGGTAATGATTGAATTTGGCAGTCGGTTGCTGGCTGCGATGCATTTGTTCGGGCCGGCGGATGCAGATGTGATATTGACCTCGGAGGGGCCGCAATTGCTGGAGATTAATCCTCGCTTTGGCGGGGGGTATCCCTGTTCGCATCTGGCCGGGGCGGATTTCTGCGGCAAGCTGATTGCGATGCGTGAAGGCAAATCGCTGACACCGGATATTGGCTCATGCCCGGAGGGGGTGTATATGCTTAAACAGGATGAAATTATTCGTCCCGACTGGAATGGGATGCAGGGGTAATATGATACAGGATAACGACCCGATTGATAATCTCGATGAGGACTCAGAACCGGATACTTTGTCCGAACGCCAGATGGGGCCGCAGCCGGTAGCGGTTCTGATGGAAAAACACAAACTTAAGCCCCATGACCTTGTGGCGGCATCGAAACTGCAATTGACCCACAAGATGGTTTCCCGTGCGTGCAAGGGACGCAAGCTGTCCCGCCGGGTCCAATTCAAAGTGCTTTATGCTCTGAATGATGCCGCCCAGCAGGCATACAAGCTGCGGGATTTATTTACCTATTAAGAGTTCCTCTCATCATTCATTTTGGCCGACCCGGGACTCTTTTTGCCGCTGGAACGCAAAGTTTAGAGCCCCCCCTTATATATCTCAACTTTTTCACTCCCCAAAAATACTCAAAAGCAGGCATTGAGTTTAAGAGCCATTGCGTCTATAATACCCCCTGTTGTATCATTATTCCGCGGTGGCCATAGGCTGCTTTGATGCCACGCGTACCCAAAGGGTAACGTTACCGTACGCAGCCGCGGTGATAATGCTGTTGCTGGACGTGGCGGCTGTACATCAGATATAAGATGTGGGGCTGTATATCGTGATACAGGTCCCGTTTGGCCGAAATGGCCAACGATAAAAGGTAAATTAAGGATAATTATGCGTGATATTGTCTGGATAGGCATTGGAGTGGCGATTCTGGCGTTTATGGTATCGGGATGCGGAGACAAAATTCCCCAGGGTAAATATACGCCCGAACAGATGAAAACAATTCCTTTTCCCAACCGTTATGATTTGCCAGCCCCCACCGGCGGAATGACATTCAATGTCGCGTCGGAAACGGTGACGGTTAAGGATTTAACGGTGCTTCTGGAGCAGCAGTATAAACCGCTGGCTGCCCAGGGCAGTTTTGCGGCGTTTAAGCAGGCGGCTCGTCCGGCCTTTCGCGAAACGCTCCGCAGCCGGGTTACGGATATTCTGCTGTATGCGGAAGCCAGGAAAAAGGCGCCGGAAAATATTGATGATGCTCTTGATAAGGCGGTGGAAAGCGAATTGAAGCGGTTTTTGCTTTCGTATGATAACAACCGTGCTTTGGCGGAAAATGCCTTGCGGGCCATGGGCTATGACTGGAAGACATTTCGTGATTTTCAGCGGCGGCTGATTTTAACTCAGTCCTATTTGTCCAAGGAATTTACCGAGAAACGCCCGATTGCTCACAGTGAGCTGGTGGACTATTATAACAAACATCGGCAGGACCAGTTCTGCTGGGAGGGGACCGTGCAGTTTCGGGTGATCGATCTGATTCCGGCCCAATTGCCCGCAGAGCTGATTGGGGAAGGCCAGACCGCCGAAACCGCAGCAGTGCGGTTGTCGGTGGAGCTGATGGATAAAATTCGAGCCGGTGAGGATTTTGGAACCCTGGCCGAGCAGTACTCCCAGGGGCCGCTGGCCTCGGCGGGGGGGCTGTGTCGGCCCATTACCATTGGTGCCGGGTCACTGCCGGATACCTATGCCATTCTTGAGCAAAAGGCCCTGACCATGGAGCCGGGGCAGGTTGCTGGCCCGCTGACATCGGAGGGGCATCTGTTTATCTTGAAGCTGGAAAGCCGCAAAGACCCCGGATGCAAAACGTTTGAAGAAGTCCAGGACGCCATCGAGCAGCAGTTTCAGTTTGAGTTCCGCAAAGAACAATATTCCAAACTGGTGGAACGGCTGATGGGGCAGGCTAATGTGCTTCAGATGGAACAGTTTCTGGATTACTGTGTTATCGAGGCCTATGCCATGTGGAAACCCAATCCATAACGGGGTGGTGGGACAATGAAAATCATTGCACATGGGATTGACCTGGTGGATTTCGGACGGATTGAACAGATGCTGGGCCGCCACGGGGAGCATTTTCTTCGCCGCGTCTTTACCGCCAGAGAGTTAGCGGATGCCGATGCCGTGAAAAACCGTATTGAAAAGCTGTCCGGCCGGTTTGCGGCAAAAGAGGCGGTGATGAAGCTGGTTGGCACCGGCTGGCGGGATGGAATTGCCTGGACGGATGTCGAGGTCGTGAATAACGCACTGGGACGGCCGGTTGTGACGATCTCCGGCAGGCTTAAGGAACTGGCCGACCGTGATGGCATCGAGCAGATTACCCTGAGCATTACCCATACCTCGCAATTTGCGATTGCCTCAGCAGTAGCGTTAGCACAGGTCCAGCAGAACCAGACGTAATTTCTGTTATTGTCCCCGATAACGCCAGTGCCAGGGTTCAAATGCCATCTTGCCGCCTTTGGGGTAGGAAAGCTCGAATCCGAACTGTCCGGCATGCTCCAGAAGCCAGCGATATTCTTCCAATGCCTCAAATTCGGCGGGATTGTCCTGACCATCTATTCCCTGTTGATTAACAAAGTCAATCGCTTGGCGACGGGGATTGCCATGTTCGCTGAATCCCGGCCAGGCGACAAAACGGGAGGTTTCGAGGATCGAATACTCATGATTCTTGAGATAGAACAGGAATAAATAGAGCTGATAGGCGGGACTCCGGTATCCTGAAGCAATGTATAATGTCTTTCCTATATCCTGCTGCATAGCCTTTGTCATATTAATATAGGCAATATAGACATCTTTGGGTAAAAATTGAGGCTGAGTAATATAAGACTGGCCAGGAGCAACTGACAGTGTTTGGCTTTCGATTTTTACTAAATCATGCGGGAAATCCTGAATGTCCTGATGCGGTGCGTCTATATTCAGGCGATTTGGGTCGATAGCTGCAAATGCCCTGAGAAAAAGCCGCTGGTTTTCATTCAGCGGGGCATATAAATCCTCCCATGTCAGCCAGGCTAAAGTCTGCTGCTGTCTTCGCTTATGAATCATGGGGTCCAGGCTTTCCAGAACCGACTTGACCATCACTTGATCCGTATAAGATAGCTTCTCCAGGTTAATACTATCTGCTTTGCGGCTGAAATTGTGACTGGCCTTGACCTGTTTAGGATTGGAGGTTGAACAGCTGGAACAGGCAATGAGGCCTGCCCACAGGGCCACTGCATAAATCAACCGTGTCCGCATGATGACTCCGAATAAACGATAAATGCGCTTCTGGATATCCGAATCTTGACATTACATCAAACCCATGGCTTGTCAAGTTATTCCACGGTTTTGTATCGAAGAAATCCGCAAATCGGATTTACAATTACATCAAATAAAATTACAATACATACGAAGGCTGGATAAAAAGAGATACTTGGTATCGAATCAGGTGAAAATGGAAGGGATTATGAGGCGGAGAAGAATGACAGGGTTATGGGTTGTGCTGAGCCTGGCGGGGTTATTGTCGGGATGGCTTGCAGCCGAGCCAAATCAGGCCGTCAATCCGATACTGACAGCACGTCAAATACAATGGCTGGCAGACCATCCCAATCTGCGGATTGGATTTACGTCTATTCCGCCGCAGGTCTTTTGCGATCCGGCAACGCACACTTTATCCGGGTTATGTATTGATTTCATTCGGGCTGTGGAAAAACAACTGGGCTATTCATTTGAATGGGTGTATTTTCCCACCTGGGATGAGATGATGAAGGCGGCCCAGCAGGGTAAAATTCAGGTGGTGTATGCGGCCCAGAAGACCCCTGGACGTGAAGAATCCTTTTTGTTTACGCAGCCCTATCTCGAATTCGAGAATATGATTGTCACCACCCGCAAAACCGAGGGCACTCTTCGTATGAAGGATTTGTTTGGCAAAAAGGTGGCGACGGTTCAGGGGGCAGCGCTGCAGGAGGATCTGGCACGGCTTTATCCTTCCATTGAACTGGTCCCGGTGAAAGATGAACTGCAAGGTCTGCTGCTGGTGTCTTTTTATGAGGCCGATGCCATGGTCATTGAGCCGTCCCGGGCCAGTTATATTATTGAAGACAAAGGGATAAACAATCTGCGTGTGGCGGGGCCGACGGGGTTATATTTTCACCTGTGCTATATGGTCCGCAAGGATATGCCGGAATTATGCGAGATTCTCAATGCAGGCCTTTCGGCGATCAGACCGGATCAGCGACAGGCGATGATCAATCAATGGATTCGTATCGATTGGCCGGCGGATTTACGTTATTTATGGTGGATTCTGGGAGGGCTGCTGGTTTCGGTTGTCGTCATTATCTTTTTAAATGTGTCCCTGCGCAGCCAGGTCCGTCGTCGTACCCGTGATCTGCAGAACGAACTGCATCGGCGTGAGCAGGCTGAACAGGAACGAAATTATATCGAGGAGCAGTACCGTCATGTGATTGAATTTTGTCCGCTGGGAGTGCTGATTTATCATTTGACAGAGGATGGGCGATTGATTCTCCGAGGGGCCAACACGGCGGCGGAAAAAATTCTGAAAACCGACCTTCGTCCGCTGCTGGGCAAGCGTTTGGAAGATGCTTTTCCGGCTCTGGCCACGACCGATATTCCGGAGCGGTATCGCCGCATCTGCGCCAATGGCATTCCCTGGGGGATTGAGGAACTGCCGTATGGCAATGGTGTAATCCAGGGTACCTTCCAGGTCTATGCCTTTCAGACGGCCCCGGGCCGGTTAGCGGTGATGTTTTCCGATGTATCGGAACGCATTCAGGCCCAGGCAGCGCTGCGCCGTTCCGAAGCCCAGCTGGCCAGCCTGTTTCGAGCTGCACCGGCAGGTTTGGGTCTGGTTGCCAATCGAACCTTCCTCCAGGTCAATGAACGATTCTGTCAGATGCTGGGCTTTACGGCGGAAGAATTGATCGGTCAAAATACCCGCATGATTTATGCCGACGATGCGGAATATCAGCGTGTTGGCGACCAATGGTACAAACAAATTGAGGCGGAGGGGCTGGGGGTGGTGCGGACCACATTTCAGCACAAAAACGGTCATCGGGTGGACGTGCTGCTGACCGCCTCGCCGATTGAGCCGCAGGATATTACCAAGGGTATCAGCTTTGCAGCTCTGGATATTACGGATTATGTTCAAATCAGCCGGGAATTATCGGAGACCGAAGCTCGCCTGGCCAGTGTCTTTCGGGCTGCTCCGGTGGGAATCGGAGTGGTGATCAATCGCGTATTTGTTCAGGTCAATGATTATATCTGCCGGATGCTGGGGTATACCCGGGAAGAATTGCTGGGGCAAAACTCTCGGATGATTTATCCCACGCAGGAAGAGTATGAACGGGTCGGTTCTGAAAAATATGCCCAGATTCGTTTGACCGGCATCGGTTCGATTCAGAGCCAGTGGAAAACCAAAGACGGCAGGATTCTGGATGTGCTGCTGAATTCGGCGGCCCTGGATCCCCAGGATTTGTCCAAAGGCTCAGCGTTTACGGCACTGGATATTACCGAACGCATCGCCGCCCAGCGTCAACTGGAAGAAAATCAGCGGCTGCTGGATGGTATTTTCCAGACCGCACCGGTAGGGCTGTTTTTGCTGGATAAAGAAAAACGCTATGTCAAAGTCAATCGTCATCTGGCCCAGCTCAACGGTGTCCCCGTGGAAAAGCATCTGGGGCATACGGTGCAGGAAATCGTCCCCTCAGTCGCATCGCATATCGACCAGCTCTGGCCGGTGGTGTTTGAACAGGGCAATGCAGTGTTTAATCATCAGGTTGAATTCCTCAAAGGTCGGGATAATCCTTGTACTGTCTATGCGATGGTCAATGTGTATCCGTACCTGGGTCCTGATGGCAGCGTCATCGGCATGCTGGGCAGCGTCGTGAATATTACCGAGATAAAGCAGACGCAAATGGCCTTGGCGGAGAGTCAGCGGCAGATGTCCACCCTGTTGGGAAATCTGCCCGGCATTGCGTTTCGTTGTAAAAATGATCCGAACTGGACAATTGAATTCATCAGCAAGGCCTGTCAGGAACTCAGCGGATATACGGATGAAGAATTTCTACGCGGAGTGCTGTCCTGGAATGACGTGATCTGTCCGGAAGATCGTCAGTTTGTCTGGGATGAAATTCAGAAAGCCATGGCTCAGCGCAGCGTCTATCGGATTGAATACCGGATTCGGACCCGGGATGGACAGGACAAATGGGTTTGGGAACAGGGGTGCGGCATCTTTAACGATGCCGGCCAGGTAGTCGCCCTCGAAGGCCTGATTATCGATATTTCTGTCCGCAAAAAGATCAAGCAGATGCTCGAATTGACGCAGCGCACGGTCGATTATGCCGCCGATGCCATTTACTGGTTTAATCCGGACCGACAGATTGTCTATGCCAATGAGGCGGCATGCAGGCTGCTGGGGTACAACCGGGACGAGCTGCTCAAGATGAAAATCGAAGACATCGATGCCCGCTATCAAGCGGAGGACTGGCCTTCTTTCTGGGAGGAGATTAAAGTTCAGCGTACCCGCCATGTGGAAACGATTCATCGCTGTAAGGATGGGCGGACACTGCCGCTGGAAATCAGTTCGTTCTTTATGGAATACGAAGGGCGTCAGCTGGTTTGTGCCTATGCCCGCGATATCAGTGACCGCAAGAAATATCAGGAGGCTCTTGATACCTTTATTCGCAGTGTGGCCTCGCATGCCGGCAAGGCTATGCTGGAGGATTTTGTTCGGCAGATTGCCGGTCTGCTGGGGGCTGATTATGTGATGCTCGGCAAGCTGACGAATTTGGAGCAGGGGCTTGTCGAGGGACTTGCGATCTGGGCTCAGGGAGAACTGGTCGAACCGTTTACCTGGCTGCTGGAAGATACCCCCTGTGAGCAAATCAGAACCCAGACGCTGTGTGTGATTCCCGATGGAGTATCCGAATTATACCCCAAAGATACGATGCTCAAGACCTTTGGGATTCATGGATATATTGGGGTAGCCATTCTGGATACCCATCAGAGGCCGGTAGGGCTGCTGAAGGTTTTGTTCCGCAAGCCTATTGGGGATACACGGTTTTGTGAATCTGTGCTGCGCATTTTTGCCAATCAGATCTCCATGGAGTTTCAGCGGATGGAGTCCCAGCGGCTGCTGCAGTTTATTCAGTATGCGGTGGACCATGTCGGAGAGTCCGCTTATTGGATGGAGTCTGACGGCAAACTGGTCTATGTGAATAATGCGGCCTGTCAGGAATTAGGGTACTCGCGTGAGGAATTGTTGACCAAGTCCGTGCTCGATATCGACCCGAATTTTGACCCGGAGCGATTCCGGCTGCACTGGCAGCAGCTCCGAGACAAGGGAAGCGCCCGCTTTGAATCGCATCACAAGACTCGGGATGGGCGTGTCTTTCCGGTTGAAATATCCGTCAATCATGTCGAATATGACGGCAAGGAATACCATTGTTCATTTGCTCACGACATCAGTGATCGCAAACGATACCAGATGGCCATCGATTCCTTTATCCGGACGGTTTCCACTTGTACGGGGCAGGATATGTTCCGGGTGTTTGTTGAGCATCTGGCCACACAGCTCAATGCCGATATGGCAATTATTGGGCGTCTGTACGATGCACCGAATTATCGGGTCCAGACCCTGGCGGCGTTCAGAGATGGACAGGCCGTGCAGAATTTCAGTTATTCCCTGGCAGGTACCCCGTGTGAACAATCGGTATTCAGCAAGGACCGGCTTTGTGTACTGAATTCTCTGGACCAGGTGCTCGCCGGCGATCATCCATTGATTCAGGAGGGATTTAGATCGTATCTTGGTATGCCGCTGCATAATCTCAAAGGCGAATTAATCGGCGTGATCTGCTTGTTTTTCCGCAAACCTCTGGAAGACAGCCAATACCAGCAGTCCATTCTGAAAATCTTTGCCAATCAGGCCGCCATTGAGATTCAGCGTCTGGAAGCCCAGGTCGATCTGGCCAACAGTGAATATCGCTTCCGTGAAATGTTTGCCCGGATGAGCAATGCCGTATTGATATTGAGAGCGGTTGATGAGGGCCATGATTTCGAGGTGGTGGATGTCAACCCCGCCTGCCAGCGGGTTGAAAAACGGTCTCGGGAGCAATTGGTCGGTCGCAGGATGCGGGAGATCTTTCCGGCTATCGAAGAGCATCCGGTGATGGATTTTGTACGGCGGATATGGCGTACCGGGCAGTCTGAACATCTGCCGACGGTTTTTTATCGGGATGAGCGGATTGTCACCTGGCGCGAAGGGTATGGCTATCGGCTGCCGACCGGCGAAGTGGTCGTCTTGTATGATGATATCACCGAACGCAAGCGGGCGGAGGATGCCATTCAGCTCAATAGCGAGCGGATGCAGGCGTTGCTCCGGCTTAACCAGATGACCGAGGCTTCGCTCAAGGAAATAAGCGATTTTGCTCTCGAAGAGGCCGTCCGCCTGACCCGCAGCCAGGTGGGATATCTGGCGTTTGTCAATGAAGAACAGACGGTCCTGACCATCTATTCCTGGTCGAAGGAAGCCCTGCAGGAATGTCGGATGGAGGAAAAGCCGATCTTCTATGAGGTCGCCAAAACGGGGTTGTGGGGAGAAGCCCTGCGCCAGCGCAAGCCCATCATCACCAACGATTATGCCGCCGACAATCCGTTTAAGAAAGGCTTGCCGCAGGGCCATATCCCGCTCGTACGACATATGAATGTCCCGGTTATTGTAGGTTCACGGGTGGTTGTCGTTGCCGGTGTGGCGAATAAAGCCGAGGAATACGATCAGACTGACGTGCAGCAATTGACCCTGCTGATGGAAGGCATGTGGCGTCTGGTAGAACGCATTCAGGCCCAACAGGCCAGCGAAAAGCTGATGAAAGAAATCCAGGCCAAAAATGAAGAGCTGGAAAACATTGTGTTTGTGGCCTCGCATGATTTGCGGAGTCCGTTAATCAACATTCAGGGCTTTGCCGGCGAGCTGCAGAAAAGCTGCCGTGAGCTGACTGTCCTGCTGGGGCGAGAAACACTCAGTGAGAAAAACAGCCGGGTGATCCGACGTCTGCTGGATGAAGATATTCCTGAATCGATCGGTTTTATCTCCGCCGGCACAGTCAAAATGGATGCTCTGGTCAACGGGCTTTTGCAGATTGCCCGCATCGGTACCATGCAGATGCACATTGAAACGATCGATATGAACCGGCTGATGGCCAACATTCTCAAGACCGTTCAGTACCAGATGCGCGAATATGAAATTGAGATTCATGTGGACCCACTGCCGCGGTGCATGGGGGACTGGGTACATTTGAATCAGGTCTTTTCCAATCTGATTGACAATGCCATCAAATACCGTCACCCCAGCCGTAAGGCGGTTATCGAAGTATTTGCTCGATCCGCCGACGATCGGGTACTATATACGGTTAAGGATAACGGCATCGGAATTCCGGCCGAGCAGACAGACAAGATTTTTGAGGTGTTTCACCGTCTTAATCCGGCCGGCCCTGTCAAGGGAGAGGGGTTGGGGCTGACAATCGTCCGTCGGATTTTGGACCGTCTGGACGGCAAGATATATGTTGAGTCCTCCCCGGACCAGGGGGCAGCCTTTATCGTCGAACTGCCTGCAGTGATCCAGCGATAATCCGTTAGAACGACAAGGGCCAGTTGTTGCCGTTTGTGGGTGAGCGTGGCCAGAGCAGGAGGTCGTCTTTGCCGCGATTGTCGTTCTGACCGCCGTCATCGATACCGTTGGGGCCTGCACTGTACAGTCGAAACGGTTCGTTATCGGGTAGGTATCGGAACGGTTTGCCATTGACCGGATCGGTTGGGACAGGGTGGGATCCAAACGCCTCTTCCAGATGTGCGGGCCATTGTCCGTGCTTAAGCTGATATCGCTTGAGAGCAATCAGTATTCCCAGTGCGGCCCGCCCCTGCCTGAATCGCTTGTCTTGGCTGGCCAGCGGATAATAATAAGCGACCTGCTGACGGGCGTACCAGTCGATAAATGAGGTGGCATTGACGCCGTCCCGCCATGTGTACTGCCCATCTTCGACTTCGATATCCTGGCCGGCAAGAACCATGGCCGACAGGCGGTCAAATCGATCTGCAATCAGGTTGGCGGTTCCCTGCGGGGTGGAAGGGATGGCCAACGCCAGACACAGGGCGATCATTCGGGAATACTCCGTGGACAGCAGAAACCTGCGGACGCGATAGCCCAGATGCTCCTGAAGACCAGCCGGGATATTGCGACTGAAGCGGAAATGGCCCTGCGAATTCTGCTGATAAAATAATCCGGACAGGCTGATAGTCAGGGCTTTCTGAGCCTGGTGGATGTCCCCCCAGACCTCCGGCCAGTGTGAGTCCAGGGCCTGTAATCCCATGTCGAGCCTGTTGAGGCTGTCTTCATCGATATCGTAGTCGATAATCGACCGCCGCAAGGCCCAGGAGGCCTTTTGTTCGATAAAATAGCCGCTGGTCTGGTCGGCCAGTGTTCCCTGCTGCCAGAGATGGTTGGCAATTCGCAGGATCGTATATTGTTTTTGTATAGCGACATCTGTCCGGCGATTAAACAGGTCCTGATTGGCACTGCGAAGCAAATTCCGGGTAAATGCTTTGGTGGTGTTCAATCGTCTGTATTGATAATTAAGCTCGTTCATATTCAGGGGGGGATCAAATGTGCAGACGGGCTTGGCAGTAATCCGCATGAGTTCATCAAGTTCTGGCTCCAGATGTTTCATCCATTCTGCCAGTTCGGGCAGCTCGGTCTGATCCCAGGGGGACCTCTGTGTCCAATCCTCCATTGCGGCACTGACGGGGATGGTGAATAAATCGTCGTGGTGCCGATCAAACAGGGCATTATACTCTATGGCGGCATTGTTGGGGTCTATATGCAAAGACCGTTTAATCCCCACAGACTCCGCGGAATATACATAAGGGGACCATTGGCTTGCGTTCACTTCGGGACTGCGAACCCAGAGATAAAGCCCGATAATGACTATCGATAGTAAAATCCAGACCCATTTGTGCAAATCCCGAGGCATAAAGATGCCTGTTGCCGGGATGATCGTGAACAACAGCAACACCCGCCATGGCAATCCTGCCAAAAGTCCAAAGACCAGCAATATCAGATTGACGACAACCGCACTCCATTGAATTATGGAGAAAAATAATCGTGATATCCTTAGGTGATGCTTTGAGTGTTCTTTTAATAGGTTCATTATATCTTTTTTGCCTTATCTGAAGGCGTATCCTGTCTATGTAAATTATCGTATATAGCAGCAGATTTTTTAAATGTTTTCGGTACTGATTTTGGAACAAAACGCAGTATAATACGTCGTTTATGATTATGATGGGAATGATTATCAACTGTATATTAGGATGCATGGTTTTCTCGGCCGGGCTGGCGGATGCTCCTGTACGTGCCCAGTCCGAACCGAACCAGATTGGCGTGGGGATAGAGGCGACCAAAGTCGACCCCAATATTATTTTGGTTAAAAAAGACCTTAATAATCTATTATTGTACAGAAATCAGGATCAGCCAAAATTGACCAAACAAACCCAATTGCCGGTTCCCGGGACTTTGGCAATGAATTGGCTTTATCAGGGCAAGGAACCTCCAAAACCTCAGATTGGAAACGAAAAAGTGGTTATTGAAACGGACATTCGACCATGGTCTTACTATGAAAATTGGCTTTTTTACCGACCGTGGTTGTATAATTATGACTACTGGGAACGATACAGGAATAATGTAAGTCCTTATTCTATCAATCGTGCCGCAGTACGAATCAATCTCGATACTACGATGTCCTTTGAATTTGGGGGATATACTCCTTACGATCTGACAGGGCCGTATTATAAGCCATGAACCCTTTTTTTGTGGCTATTTTTCAAAATCGGGATTATCAGTGTTGATAAGCCGGTTGAATGGGGGTATAACTACTCCATAAAACGAAATTTTAAAATCTTGACTATTTTTTTAAGAACAAATGTTCAAACTTGACATATTGGTCGATAGTGACTATATAGTCAGTTATGAACGTTACGGATAAAAATACGCTTTGGCCGATGGGGCGGGCACAGCGCAGAGCCAGTAAAACACGTACAAAGTTGCTCGATGCGGCCTTGGTGGTCTTTAGCGAAGTCGGAGTGGATGCGGCCTCGATTGAAAAGATTACGGATAAGGCCGATGTGGGCAAGGGTACATTTTACCGGCATTTTGCTGATAAACGTCAACTTTTGCAGGCATTAATTGAAGATGCACTGGAAAAGTTGAATGCCCGGATAGCCGATGATACGGGAATGTCCCAAAGCCTGGAAGGGTTGTTGGAACGGCTCTTTGACGAACATGTAGAGTTTTTCAGCCGGCACATGGAGCAGTATATCCTGTTGTTTCAGGGTCGGATGCTCATCAAGCTGGGCCGGGATACGGATGGGGCGATTGAAGCCCCGTATCTGCGGTATCTCGAAACGCTCGAAAAGCAGGTCAGGCCCTTTGTGCCTGCGGGCGTGGAATCGTTTAAGATGCGACGGCTCAGTTGTGCCATTGCGGGTTTTGTATTTGGTTTTTTCTCGTTTGGGATCATTGGGATGTCCCGCGAGGAAATGGCAGACAGTATCCGGCCTTTACGAAAGGCCTTTGTGGATAGTATGGCAAGGTTTCTGGCCAAAGATAATAAACAGGAACCACACTAAATACCTTTGGTTTAAGGAAAACGGACAATGAGTCAACCACTTCGTGTGGAAGCGACGGACGTTTCAGACAAGCCTCCCTCTCGACAGGCGCTTGTCAGCGACGACGAGCCGCCCTCTACTACCGCTGTCGTCACGGTTGCGACAGCTGCACCCAAACCTTCAATTCAAACCCACAGCCGCTGGAATGACTGGCGATGGCAGATGAGCCATCGGATTCGATCAGCAGAGCAATTGTTCGGTTATTTTCCCGACAAGGCTTACTGTCAGTCAATTGAACCGGTAATCGGCAAATACCCCATGGCGATCACGCCGTATTATGCGTCGCTGATTCGCAAGGTCGATTTGTCTGATCCGATCTTTCAGATGTGTGTACCTCAGCTGGACGAGTTGTACGATCCTCCGTTTTTGTCCAGTGATCCCCTGGAAGAACATGATGACATGCCGGTTCCCGGACTGGTACATCGCTATCCGGACCGTGCCTTGCTGATTGCCACCACGACCTGTTCGATGTACTGCCGCCACTGCACGCGCAAACGCGTTGCCGGCACACGGGAGACCAGTATCTCTGCCCGTCGTCTGGAGCAAGTCACCGCCTATCTGACAGCTCATCCGGAAATCTCTGATGTAATCGTTTCCGGTGGTGACCCGCTGACCATGAGCGATGAATCCATCGACATGATTTTGTCGGCTATTCGCAAAGTGCCTTCGGTACAGATTATTCGTATCGGTACGCGGATGCCGGTGGTACTCCCGATGCGGATTACCGATAACCTGGTCAACATCCTGAAAAAATACCACCCGCTGTGGATTAATACGCACTTTAATCATCCCAATGAGGTTACGCCCGAATCCACAGAGGCCTGTCGCAAACTGGCCGATGCGGGCATCCCGCTGGGCAACCAGTCTGTTCTGCTGCGGAATGTCAATGATAATCCGCGGGTTTATGAGCAGCTTTGCCGAATGCTGGTCCGGATGCGGGTTCGCCCGTATTACCTGTACCAGTGTGATCTGGTCCGTGGTGTGGAGCACTTCCGCACGCCGGTCAGCAAGGGGATTGAAATTATGGAGTATCTCCGCGGCCGTGTTTCCGGTCTGGCAATTCCGCTGTTTGTGGTCGATGCACCGCATGGCGGCGGCAAGATTCCGGTTCTGCCCAACTATATTGTCTCGACCAGCCCGACACACACCGTGATTCGCAACTTCGAGGGGATGCTGATTTCGTACCCGGAACCGGCCCATCGGGATACCCCCCGAATAACGGCCGAGCCCAGCCACGACACTGCTCCTGGTGTATGGGAGCTGGCCAGTGGTGCCTACAGCCGTATTCAACCGGCCCGTACCATCCGGCAGGCCCGCCGGCAGGCTTGCTGTCATCACATCGAAAACAGCGAATTGCTCGGACAATAGTATGCTGAAACCTCACCGTCCACGGCTTGATTCTCAGGCCGTGGACTTTTTTGTTGTCTGAGGTTGTCTTTCCTATAAACTATGGAAGTAGTGGGTTGGGTTTCCCACACAATTATAATGGATGCCTTTTGCGGCAAATCTGGATTAAGTGAAAATGACTCAATTGAACAATCTAAATGTCGGTTTTGTGTATGACCTGCGGGATGACTACCTTAAAGAAGGCTTTACCGAGGAGCATGTCGCTGAATTCGATACAGAATGGACGATATCCTCGATTGCTAAGACACTGACTGAACTGGGCTGCAAGGTGCAGCGGATCGGCAATGCCAAGGCCCTATTGCGGGAGTTGATGGCCGGTAAGCGGTGGGACTTGGTTTTCAACATTGCCGAAGGGGTCAAGGGACGCAGCCGTGAGGCGCAGGTGCCGGCAATTCTGGAGCTGTTCGATATTCCCTATACGATGTCAGATCCTCTGGTCTGTGCTGCCACGCTCGACAAAGAAGTTGCCAAAAAGCTGGTTCGTGCCGCAGGCCTGCCGACTCCGGCCTCCTGTGTGGTGAAATCGGAACAGGATGTCGCGGCCGTCAATCTGAAATATCCATTATTTGCTAAACCGATCGCCGAAGGTACAGGCAAAGGCGTGGATGCCCACTCCAAGATTACCGATTCTGCCCAGCTTGCCGCAGTATGCAGGAAGCTGCTGGGACTATTCAAGCAGCCGGTTCTGGTCGAGGAATACCTGCCCGGCCGGGAGTTTACCACAGCTATTCTGGGCACGGGCCCCAAGGCCCGTGTTCTCGGGACGCTTGAATTTCGCATTAAACCCAATGCTCCCGCCCAGGATTATTCCTACGAAGTCAAGGAGTATTGTGAAAAATATGTCGAATACTTCCCGATGCCCAAAGATAAGAAACGACAGGAAGTTGAAGCCCTGGCATTAGCCTGCTATCGGGCACTCGAATGCCGTGATACCGGCCGGGTCGATATCCGTCTTGATGCCGACGGAAATCCTTCGTTTATGGAGGTCAATCCGCTGCCGGGGATGAATCCCGGCCATTCGGACTTGCCGATGATTGCCACCCAGGAGGGCATGAGCTACCATGAATTGCTTAAGGAAATTGTCATGAGCGCGTTGGAACGAGTTAAATGACTTCTTATTACAAAAACCATCTGACTATCGCATGTGTTCTGGGCATTATTGGTTTTTTTATTGCGAAGCTGATCACTCCTGTGGTAATGAACACGATTCTTCCTCCCGGTGTTCACATTGTGATGATTAAAGCGGGAGAGGCCTTTACGAAAGTTGTGGGTTCTTGGTTTTGTTTTGGGTTATTTGTTATTTTATTCTATATGTTAAATGTCTGGCAAAAAAAACAGGATGAATATAAACGGCATCTGTTGTTAAGTATTCTTTTGTCAACAGCATCAATGCTTTCCGTCATCGCTTACTTTCGAATTTCTTTAATCAATTATCAGAAAATAATGATTGTGCTGTCGAAAGCTGATCCCTCATCAACCCAAAATGTGTTTTGCCCGAATTTGCCATGGATTCCACTGGCCGGAATCATAGTTGTGTTATCTTATTTCTGCCTGCGTTTTGTGTTTTTAAGAATTGGAAAAAAACAGAGTATTTGAGTTTAATATAGGTTTATATGTCAGCAAAACAATCCGTTCTAATCTTATATCCTCGCCCCAGCAGCCATTATGCCGAAACCGGCTGCGTGGAAAGTGAAGTCGGCGTGATGGACCAGGTCGATGCGGTCGTCAAGGCCCTCGACAATTACAAAATCGCCTGCCGCAGTGCCGCTGTCGGGTCGGTTAGTGAACTGACGCGCATCCTGGCCCAGGCGGCCGAGACAGTTGTATTCAACTTCGTTGAGACGATCGATGGCTGTCCGGAAAAAGCCGCCTGTGTGCCTGCCCTGTGCGAAGCCTTCGGCAAGGCCTGTACCGGCAACAGCACCGCCGGGTTACTGCTGTCCACGGATAAGTGGCAGAGCAAGGCTGTTCTGGCTGCCGCAGGGTTGCCTGTCCCGCCGGGCATTGTCGTCGAACCGGGTCAGAAAGCCAAGCCTGATTTTGCCGGGCCGTATTTTGTCAAGCCCGCCGCCTCCGACGCCAGTGAAGGCATCGACAAAGCCAGCATTGTCAAGACCAAAGGCGCCGCTCTCGATAAGGCCGTCGAGCGGATTCATACGCAGTTCAAGCGGATTGCCCTTGTCGAACAGTATATTGAAGGGCGTGAACTGAATATTACGGTTCTGTATAAAGATGGCCAGCCGGTGGTTATGCCGCTGGCGGAAATCGACTTTTCCGCGTTTACGCCCGACATGCCGCGGATTGTCAGCTATGAGGCCAAATGGAAGCCCGACAGCTTCGAATTCAATAACACCCCGCGGATTATTCCTGCTCCTGTTCCGGCCAAACTGGTCCAGAAGATCCGTGATATGGCTATTAAAGCTTGTGCGGTGCTGGGATGTTTTGATTATTGCCGGGTCGATTTCCGCCTTGATGAAAAGCTCAACCCTTATATTCTTGAAGTCAATGCCAATCCGGATATCAGCCCGCAGGCCGGTCTGGCTGCGGCGATTGATGCTGCCGGTATCAAGTATCATGCATTTGTGAAACTTTGTATCGATAATGCTCTGTCCCGCATGGAGTCCGGCACCAAAAGCAAAAAGAAAAAGTCTGCCCAGGTCAAATCGCAGAACGAACCCGGCACACTGGTGATTCGTTTTTCAGAGCCGAAGGATGTTCAGCCGGTGTTGCAGTTTCTGGATGAAACGAAATTCTTTCGCCATGAAGAAATGCTGATTGCCGAAGAGGTGGTTGCCGATGCTGCCGCCAAAGGTGAATCCGGACATTATCAGTCGTATGTTCTGGACGTGGACGGCCGGACTGTCGGTTGGGTCTGCTGGGGGCCGACGCCTTGTACGGTGGGGACATATGACATTTACTGGCTGGGTGTGGACCCGGCCTACCAGGGTAAAGGTTATGGTAAAAAACTGATGGATTTTGCCGAGCAGAAAATCCGCGACGCCGGCGGCCGGCTCTTTATCGTGGAGACTTCGGGTCGAGAAAGCTATCTGCCTACTCGCAAATTCTACGAAAAAATCGGCTATACCGTTGCCGCCTGCGTCAAAGACTTCTATGCCGTTGGCGATGACAAGATTATCTATACCAAAACAAGCTAATCGATTGGGCTTCTGTTACAGGGCCGGGAATCCTTCCATCCAGTCGGCGGCAAATATTGCGAAATCGTCCAGTTGAACGGTGCAGTCCTCGCCGATCAGGTTGGCTGAGAGCGTGCAGTAATACGGATCAATCGACTGCGTCCACTGTGAAATGAAGATCGCAAGGTCTTCCATATCCACATCGCAGTCGCCGGATAAGTCGCCGCGCAGCGGGCAGACTGTCGGACTAATCACCACGCCTCCCAGCATCGGTGTCGGTATCAGGTCGCCGAATCGTACCCAGGTGTCATTGTCGGCATTGTAGCGATAGCGGTACAAGCCACCGACGCGATGATTGCTGACAAACATCTCCTGTCCATCGGGACTGAAATCCATGTCCACCGCTCCGGGCGAATCAATTGTCTGTTTCAGAGCAGGGACACCGCCTGCATCAAACGAAAACCGCAGCACCCGGTTGGTCGCAAACGCTGCCAGATACAATTCATCATTGTGGAATTTCATAAAATGATACAATTCACCCGTTTGTACTTTGAAATTACTGACAAACGTATAACTGCCGTCGGGATTTCGCGTGAACCGACGGACATAATCATAATCGCTGACAAATAACTGCTGGTCGGCAGGGCGGACAGCAACCCCCAGCATTTTATTGCCATCGGGCATCTGGATGTAACCATTGGCAATCGCATTGCCGCTGCCATCAAATAAGAATCGCGACAGCTTGCCGGTCTTCCAGTTGGTCTGAAACAGTTCCCCGGTGACCGGGTCGAATGCCAGTTGATGGCAGTCTGTGACGTCGTTGCCGGTAATCGTGCCTGCTGCCTGATAAAACGAGCCGGACAGATCAAACCGCGAGATGGAGCTGTTGCCGGTGTGAGCGGCGCGATTGGAAACAAACAATTCCGTTGGGCTGCGCAGGGCCGCCGAAGAAGGATCGTTCAGCATGGAACCCGGTATCGGCGTTAGTTGGATAATCGCCCCGTATGTATCGAACACCATATACCGACGAACCCCCTGACCTCCACCGGCACCCATCGGGGTCTCACAGATGATAATCTGATATGGCGCCGCCTGAACAGGCCGTGTCCACGGCAGTATGGCTAAAACAAGACAATACAACACCACAGTTCGAAATGTCATCTTTACTCTCCTCGAAAAACTATCACCCTCCGGGGATATGCAGAAATTTGCCCGGAATAATACCTGATTTTATACCAAAAATACGGCGAAAAATCAAGAAAATAGGCTCGACATGGATTGTAAGTCTCTGTGGTGAATATGGATATGTTAAATTCAGTGTCACTCTTGCTCCGGCCCAAATTATATCGTATAATATAGGTTCATATCGGGGGCGAAAGGCTTCGACCGGATAAGTTGACGGTCGGTTGGCGTGTCGAGGATGACGGTTGGCCTCGTTAAATATCCGTTAAAAAACTTAACTGGCAACTACCAGTACCAAATGGCTGCGTAAATTACGCAACCCGCATCGGCAGGTTTTCCCGCGAATTTGCCGTTTGCGACGACCAGCGGGATAGCTGAGGTGCCTTTTCGCAGTGCCAAGGCGAAATCCTTTGCGAAATAGCGATGCGGCAAGCCTGTCGTTGGGCGTGCCGTTGGGCGAATCCCAAAATAACGACTACACATGTAGAAGACCGGCCTGAAATATCTCGGGACAGGGGTTCGAATCCCCTCGCCTCCAGTGTATCTGACACGCCTGTCTGGCGGGATCGCGTAAGTGCTCTTGACAGGCGGGGCGTGTAGCTTACTCCTGCACGTGGTCCAGGAGTGTGCGGCTCATTCCTGCTCCTGCATATCCACGATCGAGAAGCATGATGGGGGTTGTGTCAGGAAAGTATCGCACATTCTTTGAGTAGCTCTCGAGCTGGTCAGGGTCTCCCTGCTTTTCCTATTAATCACGAATCACGCCGTTCAAGTTTGTCTCCGATTCAATCGATACCTGTCTTAACACCACGGTAATGTCTATGTTCTGAATGCGATAGTCCCTGTTTTCTTCATTGTCTATCGAGCAAATTGAGGACTTTTCTGTAATGTTCGATTGAGTCTATAAGCAATTTTACGGATTAAGTCACTTCGGTATAAATACCTAATGATTATGAAAAACTGTGCATTTTTATAGTGATTAGGCATTAAGGAAGTTTTTTTTCTTTGACTATGTCATCATGAATACTAAGATTGTTTGCATCATCAGGATCAACACGCAATTTCTATCATTCAACTGGGAAATATCTGTCGAACTAAAAGGGTTTATTGGCAGGATACATTACTCCGATACAGCCAAATTACCCGTAAACAGTCACTTTATTAATGGAGGCGAGAACATGAAAAAGTGGACAGGAACCAGGTGTGTAGTAATTGCAGTACTGCTAATGACGCAGATGGTCCGGGCTAAGACAATTTATGTCGATGCCAGCGCCACAGGCAGCAACAATGGAACAAGCTGGACGAATGCTTATGTCTATCTCCAGGACGCCCTAGCCGCGGCTGTCGCCAATGACGAAATCCGCGTTGCGGCCGGAACTTATCAGCCGGATCGGGGCAAATCCGTAACGCTTGGCGACCGGAATGTCTCGTTTGTCCTGAAAAATCTGGTCAAGATCATGGGCGGCTATCCTGCCGGAGGAGGCAGCACCCGTGATTGGGAGGCAAACAAGACGTTTCTCAGCGGCGACCTCAATGGTGATGACGCCCCCGACACACTCGTACAAAACCTGCTGACAGATGCCACCCGTGCAGACAACAGCTACCATGTGATCTACAGTACCCTATGCGGCTCGCCAACCCTGTTGGATGGCCTCATCATTACCGGCGGTCAGGCCAATGGTGCTGACACCCTTGGGTATGGCGGCGGCTGGTACAACATCACCAACGGCAGCCCCACCTTTACCAATTGCCTGTTCACCCGCAATGCTGCAGCCTCACGCGGTGGAGCATGGTATAATTCAGGTGCCAATTGTAAACCCACCTTGACCAACGTCACTTTTATGACAAACTTTTGCGCCGACCGGGGAGGAGCTATCGCCCTGCTTAATGCAGGCGCGGACATGAAATTGGATAATTGTACTCTTACCCAAAATTATGCAACAAACTATGCTGGAGGACTGTATCTGGACAAATCAAGCCCTACTGTTTTCAATACCAACTTTTCAGACGATTATGCTGTCTATGGTGGTTCGTTGGCAGGTTTAGATAACAGCTCTCCAACAATCACTAATGCTTCATTTTCCAACAGTTCTGCAACGCAGGGGGGGGCAGTGTGGCTCGATACCTGTCAAGTCAAATTCTACAATTGCACTTTTAGCACAAATTCTTCAACTGATTATGCAGGGGCATGCTTCTTGAACTATGGGAAAAATTACATAGAGAATTGCACCTTTAATGCTAATCGTTCTGCGCATTCCGGTGCTATTTATAACCATGTTTCTGATACTGTAATGAATCTCTGTAAGTTTCTTAGTAATGATGCCACTTCAAATGTAGGTGGAGCGATTTATACATTTGGCAGCAGTCCGCAAATGACACGTTGTCTCTTTCATGACAATTACTCGGCATCACAGGGTGGAGCGATTTATAATTCTGCCAGCCATCCAAAATTGATTAGTTGCAGTTTTATCGGTAATTACAGTGCGTCGCATGGTGGAGCGATATCCAATCAGGCCCAAGGCAACGGTACGCAACATGCTTATCTAACGGGCTTGAATTGTCTTTTTTCCGGAAATTATGTAACAGGTAGTGGAGCTTGTGGTGGAGCAATAGCGAACTTTTATACTTATGTTGGTTATTGGGAAGGAAATCGTTATACCTATGTTAAATTTGTAAATAGTACCTTTTACAATAATATATCAGTAAGTGTAGGAGGTGCTTTATATACAAATCACGGGAGCTCCACAAATACACTGCAAAACTGCATCTTATATGGTAATGCGGATACCGGAGGCGGCAGTTATAGCGAATCCGCACAGATTTATGGCGGCACCAACACCATACAATATAGCTGTATCCAGGGTCTCAGCACTTATGTCGGCAATGGCAATATCGGCAGCGACCCTCAATTTGCCAATCCGTTGGGCGATGACTGGATTCCCGGCACGCCGGACGACAACCTGCGGCTGACCAAAGGCTCTCCCTGCGTCGATGCCGGGAATAATACGCTGGTGCCAGCGGAACTGACGACTGACCTCGACGGCATGCCGCGATTTTGGGATGACCCCGATACGCCCGATACCGGCGTAGCCGCAAATCCTGGCGATCCCATTGTGGATATGGGTGCCTATGAATTGAATCTGCAGGGGCCGGTTGCGTTTTGCGATGCCAATCTCAAGGCTGCCGTGGAAGCCTCGCTGGGCTTGACCGATCCCACCCCCAATGATATGCTGAACCTGACCTCACTGACCGCTACCGGCAAGAACATTGTGTGTCTGGAAGGATTGGAATATGCTCTCAATTTAACCTCGTTGAATCTGACGAGCAACAAGATTGTCGACATCAGTCCGTTGAAAAATCTGCCGCTGCAAAATCTGTATCTGGGAGGCAACCAGCTGGGCGGCGGAGATTGGCAGTCCACAATTGCAACCTTAACGAGCCTCAAATCCTTGTATCTGCACTCTAATGGGCTTATCAGCATTCCAGGTTTCTGTGAACAGACGAATCTTCAAAACCTGTACCTGTATAGCAACAAGATTACCGACCTGTGCCCGCTGACAGACTGCCTGACAACATTACTGGATTTGCGGGTACAATCCAATCCGCTGCAGGTGGTGGAGTGGTTTGAGACCTGTGTTCCGCAAATTAAAGCAAACAACCCGAAATTGGTTTCCTTTATGTATGACCCGAACTGCAACCTGAAGCAGAAAGCGGATATCAATAAGGATTGTCTGGTGAATCTGGCCGATTTTGCGATTATGGCCGACGAATGGCTGACATGCGATTACATTTACCAGCAATTATGTCCGTGATCGCGTTGTGAGGGGGATGTGAGTTGTCAGACAAAGCCAGGGATGAAAATCTCTGGCTTTGTCTTTAAAAACGTATCAACAGCCTTGAACACTTCAGGGCTTTCTATAAAGGCATTATCCATATTTCCTGGCTGCCTCAATCGCCCGCCGCATATCTTTTTCGGCGTAGATTTCGGTGGTCTGAAGTCGTTGATGGCCCAAAGCCGCCTTGGCGGTTTTGACGGACTTTGCTGACGCAATTTCTTTCGCCTGGGTCTGTTTGACGTCTTTGGTCGTGTAGATGTGCTTAACCAACCATTCTTGAGCCAGGGCCCTGGCTACCCCCAAATCTTTGTGGCATGATTGGAGCCGATTGGTTTTAAGGGGATTGCTTTTCGCTCGGTTTCCCCAGGCAATATTCCCCGCCAGTAATACCGGCCATGATTTAAAAAAATCGTACCGATAGACATATTATTTCTATCCATAAATTCCTCCATTTGTCATAAAAATTGTCATAAAATGGATTCAAGCTTATTTAGGTGTAGAAAGAATTGTATTTGTAAATCCTTCTTTTGTAATGCTTTACATCACTGGGCGGTACAGGACTCGAACCTGTGACCTCCTGCTTGTAAGGCAGGCGCTCTAACCAGCTGAGCTAACCGCCCGCAAGGGCTAAAATCGGCCACTTGTGGGAAATTGAAAAAAACGAACACAGTTGTTAATCCGGCGGGTTATCCCTGAACTGTATCAGGTTTTCTTCGGAAATGGAGCTGGAGAGAATCGAACTCTCATCTCCGCGATGCGACCGCGGCGTACTCCCATTATACGACAGCCCCGACTGGCCGGACAAATCCAGCAGGCAGGCCAGCATTGTAGCGAAACGGGCCGGACTTTCAACTGAAAATTGACCCTGTGGTGCCAAAAAGGCTAAAAAGTCCATTTTTCCCGGCAAACGATCTGATCCAAACTGAGCCTTTTGGGTTCGTTTGGTTGATCTGCCGGATAGCCGAGAGCCATCAATTCAATGACGCTAATGTGGGTCGGAATTTGCAGGATATCGCGGATTTGATCCGGGTAAAAGGAGCCGACCCAGCAGGTCGCCAATCCCAGGCTGGTTGCAGCCAAGGCGATGTGCTCCATGGCAATCGCGACATCAATTGGACCGGCTGACTGACTGCACCGCATCAGGTATTGCAGCGTGCTGCAGCCAGCGAGCACAACAGGGGCTTGTCCGATAAAAGCCTGGTTGTTGCAGGCAGAAACCAGGTTTTTGCGGGTGTTTGCATCTGTGACCACCACAAACCGCCAATCCTGGAAATTGCGAGCCGAAGGAGCCAGCCTGGCAGCGTCCAGGATGGCATTTAACTTTTCAGCCTCGACAGGCTTATCCTGATAGGCCCGGCATGAATATCGTTTTTTGATGGCTTCGAAAAGATTCATTTTGGTTTCTCCTTTCAATCAATCCCTATCTATATTGCAGGTTTTTGAGTCCTTGTCAATTCTGCCCTATGACGATTATCAGGTTTTTGGCAGGTTTCGCTGGATTTTTGTGTTGTGATGGAGTAGGTTGAATAGAGAAAAGCTCTTTTTTTAGGAGAATAAGACATGGCCAAAGCATTGTTGCTGGTAGATATCCAAAATGATTATTTTCCCGGCGGCAAGATGGAGCTGGTCAACACACAACGGATGGCAAGTCATGCCGGAGCGCTTCTAATGAAGTGCCGGCAGAAAGGGTTGCCGATTATTCATATCCAGCATATCTCTGTCAGGCCGGGGGCGCCAGCATTTCATCACGGTACCGATGGTATTCATATTCATTCTTCCGTATCGCCGCTGCCGGGTGAGATGGTGATTC
The DNA here is from genome assembly GCF_050689095.1 of Anaeroglomus insulsum. NCBI lineage: Bacteria > Pseudomonadati > Planctomycetota > Phycisphaerae > Sedimentisphaerales > Anaerohalosphaeraceae > Anaeroglomus > Anaeroglomus insulsum. The sequence continues at coordinate 463,271 of NZ_JBOGCL010000001.1, read as the reverse complement.
AAAAAAACTATGCCAACAGCTTTCGGGGTACGACTCTCCATGAGAAACTGCAGGCGATGAGTGTCAGGGAGCTGATTGTCTGCGGGGCCATGAGTCACATGTGCATTGATACGACAGTGCGTGCGGCGTTTGATTTGGGCTATCATTGTACGGTGGTTGAAGATGCCTGTACAACACGCAATCTGGAATTCAACGGCGTTACTGTAGAGGCGGCCAAAGTGCACGCTGCATTTATGGCTGCACTGGCGTATGGATTCGCCAAAGTAACGGCATTAAAACACCTGGAACTGTAAACGCGTCTGTTGTGTCAAACGCTTACAGTTCCAGGTCTGCCCTTGTTTGACTTGCGGCAGGGCTTCTATGATACGATGAGTTCGTTGCCGACTTTGCGTGCCCGTTGTGGTTTATCAAGGTTGATCCCCGAGGCCAGACCGATTTCAGTCAGCAGATTCCATCCGGCGCTCAAGTAGATATACGGCGTCATTTCGCCCGCATCAGGAACGCGGATGGTGGGGAATGGGGTTTCGCGGTTCGCGATGGCGATGACTTTAAGCCCGACACCTTTGACCAGCACCTCCTGGAATTTATCCATTTCTTCGTCGATGGGGTCCACCACGAATACGATGTCATTGGGGTCCATCACTTCTTCGATTCCGTGAACGGCGTAGGTGCCTTCGAGGAAATCGGATTTTTTGCGGGTGATTTCGTTGGTTTTAAGCGTCAGCTCTTCGGCCACACCATCATTGTACCCGGCGAAATAAATCGTCGGAGCTTTTACGGCTGCGGTGATGATCTCGTCGGGAATGGCCATTGTCAGGGCGGTTTCTATCTTGCCGGCCAGTTCCGCGCAGCCTAAGCCCGAAATGGTGCCGGAGATATGACGGATGATGGATTCATAAAACAAGGCTTGTTCGATAACGCTTTTGGTTGCCGCCACAGCCTGTTCCCAGCCGCAGGTCAGCACGAAAGTCTGGGCACAGGCTTCTTCCAGCAGGGTGCCTGCATTGGCGGTCAGACCAAATCGGTTGTCATTGTGGATTTCTCTGAGCTTCTTGGCCAGCAACACAACCTCTTTGGTACGTCCGGAATTGGAGGCACAGAAGACGGCAAATTTGGTCAGGTCATACTGGGCGGCCTGACGCGACCCGTCGGTAAAAATATTCAGCCCCAGTCCCCATTTGAGCGATTTGCGAATGGTGTTTTTGGCCGGAAAGATTCGACTGGAGCCTTCGCCGGTCAGCAGCAGTCTGCCGACGGTGTGAATCCGCCCGGCAATCTCCCGCGTCTGGTTGGGATTGAAGTTTTTTACGACTCGCACCGTCTCCATCATCTCCTGGACCAGCGCGTGTTTTGCATACTTCGGGTCTTGCAGATTCATAGATACTCCTTATTTAAATGTGGTATTCTTCATGGATTGCCGCTTTTATCCCCGGCGGACAATCTCTTCCAGAGTCTGCTTGAACTGCTCGGTTTCCCTGCGGACCTGCTTAACGAAGCTGTTATCCTCGATGGTTCCAATGGCGGCAATCATTTCCTCGGTATTTCGGAATGTGGCCTGCCGGAACGGATTATCGTAATCTTTTTGTCGGGATTGATAGACCTGTTCACAGACAAAATCTTGAATCCGGGCTGCCTCATGGAGTGCCTGTATCCACTGCTCTTTGGTTAAATCGGAGCCCCCCATCAGGTCGCACAATACGGCAAAGGCGTGCCTGTATTTTTGCAGGGGATAAGCCTGCCACAGTTGGTCATATCGCTGGTGAATCGCGTCCCAGGTTGCCAGTTGGCCGGAGGTGATATCTCTGCGAAGCTGATCCACGTCTTCGGCTGTAACAAGCTGACCGCCCAGATTGACCCAGCGGCTTTGCCTTGGCTGTCCGGGAGTGTTCAGGGCAGTGCACATGGCAGCAAAATTGGCTTGCGAATTGGCCTGCAGATAGGCAATCAAGGTTTTGACGGCGTAATACATCAGCATATCACCGTAGGCATGATACCCTTCATAGGTTTTACAGATCATCACTTTGCGACGGGATTTTTCCATATTTTCGCCACAGATTTCCAGTTCGTCGACTGCGTTCTGTGGTCCGTTCAGTAATTGTCTGCCGATATTCCCCAGCTGCTCAGCGGGCAGGTCTTTGGCATATTGGCCCGACCGCATCAGAGCGGCTTTGCCGGTCCACCGTTCCAGCAGTGTCCGGCCGGTAATCAGTTCTTCGGCCGTATCCGGCGCCAGCGTCTCAAATTCAATATGCTGGATTTTATGAATGCGTTTATCACGGCTTTGGAATTTTGAGGAGTTTCGGGCCAGAGCATACATATTAAACAGCCACCAGAATGCCGGAATCACTTCCAGCTGATCTTTGGCGGTATTGTTGTTCAGCAGGGAAAATGGCAGGGGGATATTCAGTTCGGCAGGATAGTCCCCTTTGGCCAGCAGCACAAAAGACGCAAAACGGCTGGAGTGCTTGATGCTGGTGCACAGTCCCGGCCAGAATCCCCGACCGGCCTGGACCTCGTTATCATTGGCACGGCTGTTATGGTTTGACCCGACTGTGGCTCCGGCAGCCATATTGCTTTGGCCCATTACCACTGCGGCAATCAGGAATGAGTTGTTATGATGCTGCTCATGGGCCGGGAAGATCAGATTGTTGAGGACTTCGCAGCAGGAAATGGTGGAGTTGTCACCGAGGAAGGAATTGATCAGTCTGGCCCCGTATTTCAAATTCGAATTATTGCCCAGAACGAATCGCACCGCTTTGCAGCCGTAGAAAATATGGCAGCCGTAGCCGATGATGCCATTGACCAGCTCCACGCCTTCGCCGATCTGGGTAGGTTCCTCCGGGGAAGAATTGATGGTGAGGTTCTTGAGCTTGTTGGCGCCTTTGATATAGCAATGCGCTCCGACTTTCACATCCTTGAGAATACGCGAGTTCTTAATCACGCACTGATCGCCGATGACGCCGTAATATCCACGCCGTGCATCGAATCGCTGTTGTGTGATGTCTTTGAGTTTTTCCTGCAGGGCCTTGTCGTCCCGATACTTGGCCCACAGATACGCATCGGCAGTAATCATTCCGTCGAACGGGAGCACCTGCCGGCAGCCGGTTTCGTTCATGATATCCATCCACACGCGGACCTTTTCCGGCTCGCCCTGCTTGACAATCCCATTGCCGAACTTGGCGTAATTGGTGGTGTGCATTTCATCAATGTTGGCCAGAATGCATCGATTGCCAATGATATAGTGGGCCATATAGGACACATTGTGAATCGCCACATCGTCGCCGATATCGCAGGCCACAATCCGGCTGTTATTGATGCCCGCCGGGATTTGCAGGTCATGATGCTGCAGGATTACATTCCGCAGCCGACCGATACGTACCAGACCAAAAAAGTCTGTATTCTTGACCAATTTCGGATCAAATTCGTCGGTGACAAATATCTCGTCCCAGTTATCGGACGTATTGCTGTTCATCACCAGCCGTTCCAGTTCATCGGCCCGCAGATGACGCCATTTCGGCGCCGGCTGGCTGATCTGACTGTTGCGGAGATAATATTCATCCTGGCCTGCGGGCAGATACTCGGCGGGGATAAAATGTCGACCGATGCTTCCTGACGGCTGAATCGATACATGCTCCATGCCAATGGGCCTCCTGAAACCTGAGTTCGGTTTTGTCAATTCCTGTCGTCTGTCAAAAGATAAAATCTACCAAATGAATCCTAAAAAGAAAATAGGGAAAACCCTGCATTTTTCGAAAAAAAATGGGCACTTTGGTCTTAGAGAAACAGTATGTTGCTGTTATCGGCAGGTCTGCTTTGAGAGATAATTGGTTATAAAACAAAATAGTTACGGCAGATTTAATGGATTTGGAAAAATTGCCCGCCTCCAGGTGTCAGTTTAACTGGATTTTAGACCTGAAAATGCTATACTCTGGTCTCAGAGTGAACGGATTATTAACCATTGTAGAGTAAGGAGAGCCGGAATTGAGTAAGGTTCTGATTATCGGCGCCGGCGGTGTCGGCAATGTTGTCGTCCAGAAATGTGCCCAGCTGCCGGGGGTGTTTTCGGACATCGTGCTGGCCAGCCGGACGGTCAAAAAATGTCAAGATATTGCCGCCAGCCTGAAACGACCGATTACGGTCGAACAGGTCGATGCCGACGATGCCAAACAGGTCGCAGCCCTGATTCGCAAACACAAGCCCCAACTGGTGATCAATGTCGCCCTGCCCTATCAGGATTTGCCAATTATGGATGGCTGCCTTGAGGCGGGGGTCGATTATCTTGACACGGCCAATTATGAGCCCAAGGATGTGGCCAAATTTGAATACAGTTGGCAGTGGAATTACCACGACCGCTACAAAGATAAAGGGATTATGGCCTTGCTGGGCAGCGGTTTTGATCCGGGGGTGACCAATGTCTTCTGTGCTTATGCGATGAAGCACTATTATGACGAAATCAACTATGTGGATATTGTGGATTGCAACGCCGGCGACCATGGCCATCCGTTTGCAACCAATTTCAATCCGGAAATCAACATCCGCGAAATCACCCAGAAAGGCAAGTACTGGGAAAACGGCCAGTGGGTGGAAATCGATCCGATGAGTATTCGCAAGGATATCAACTATCCCGAGGTTGGTCCCAGGGCGTCATATCTGCTGTATCATGAAGAGCTCGAATCGCTGGCCAAATATATCAAGGGCCTCAAGCGGATTCGCTTCTGGATGACTTTTGGCGAGCAATATCTGACGCATCTGCGCGTCCTGCAGAATGTCGGCATGACCCGCATCGACCCGGTGGACTACGAAGGCCACAAGATCGTCCCGCTGCAGTTTCTCAAGGCCGTCCTGCCCGACCCCGGCTCGCTGGGTGTCAATTACAAGGGCAAGACCTCCATTGGCGTGATTTTTGATGGGGTCAAAGACGGCCAGCGCAAACAGATGATGATTTATAACGTCTGTGACCATGCCGAATGCTATAAGGAAGTCAAGGCCCAGGCTGTGTCCTATACGACCGGCGTGCCCGCGATGATCGGCGCCAAAATGATTCTGGAAGGCAAGTGGAAGGGCAAGGGCGTCTTCAATATGGAGCAGTTTGACCCCGACCCGTTTATGGCCGACCTGAACCTCTACGGCCTGCCGTGGAAGATCATCGAAGGCAAGACGATTGACAATTAAAACGATGCATCAAATGAAGGAATCCCTTATGGGATCGATCATGAAATGCAACCCTACAGAGCTGGAAATCCGCTGCCGCCGTGGGATTACTGCGGGCAGACAGCGAAATCGACTGTCGGGTTGGATTCGGCGATACCATAAGGGAAACCTGTTTTAATACCCTTATGGGCCTTTGCTCCATACGGTCAAAGCGACAAGATATAAGCAATTAAATCGTCAATCTCCTGGTCCGACAGGTCTGAAGTCCTGCCGTGAGTATCGCCCCGATTATAGGTTGTCAGTACCTCTTTGATGCTTTCGGCGCGACCATCGTACAGATAGGGCGCTGTTCGCCAAATCTCTGTTAGCGGCGGCGTTGCGAATTGACGAATGCCTCGCTCATCCGGCCCCAGTCCGACATCATACAGCTTGCCGTCTGTGTAATAGTCGCCGGTATGACAACTGCTGCATTGGGCCCTGGCAAAAAGCTGCTTTCCGCGGAGCACTGCGGCTTCGGATTCGGGGCCGTTTGCTACCTTGCGGGAAAGCGGCCTGAGTGCTTTAAGATAGGCATCCACACACATAGCGGTTTCTTCCGGCACGGACGCAAACTGAATAAAGCGAAACCCCGCACGCACCGCAGTCTGGGCGTTGGGACGAATGCCGGATATCATCACTGGCGAAACGGCGTGCGAAAACAGCATGCTCCGGCTGTTTTTGGGATTACCGATACCGTCATTCAGGAGGTCCCAGTTTAGAGCGTCCGCGCGGGCATCCGGGTGACAACTGGCACAGCTTTGCCACTGCTGGAAGCACAGTGCTGCATTGTGGAAGGCGATCTCGCCTCGGCGAATCTCGGACAGATTCACCTGCTTGTCGAAGGGAATGGATTGAACAGAGGGACTGCCCGTGCCAGTCCATTCCACCACTGCCAGGCTGTCGCTGAAGTAGTCTGCTGCAACAACGGTTTTACCCGAAATGGCTACACCTCGCGGGCCGCAGCCCGGCAGGCGGATTCGTCGTCGCAATCCGGCAAGAAAAGCCAGGTCATTGGGGATCGTGGTTAGACTCATGGAGACTTCGCTGACTTTCTGGCCGGCGGCAACCCGGCTGATTTTGTCATGCAGGGCCTGCCGGTCGATGATGCTTAGTTCATGGGTGCCTGCGTGGGTAACCACCAGCCACCCTCCATCTTGCGAACAGGCCGCCGCCCATGGATTGGCCGCACCCAGGTCTGCTTCGTCCAGCAGCACCGTCGTCAGCCAGATGCGTTTGTTCAAATCGATGATGCTCAGGGCGGCTGTATTCATCCAGCCGCGATCCACCTGGGTTGTCGGCACTCCGAAGCGGGCCAGCGTATGAGGAATATACGCATACTGTCCATCCGGCGATATGCAGACATCACGCACCCCCGTTGAGCCGTTGGGCAGTTGAATTGTGGTGATTGCCTTCAATGCCGCTGTATCGATGATATCGACCGCCGCTGCCACCTGGTTCTTCACGGCGGCCTGGGCAGGAAGATGATGAGCGACAATCAGCAGGGCATCGTCCGGAGTTAAAGCTGCGGCAATCGGCTCGCGGGCGACAGAAAGACGGGATCGAATTGTCCGCGTCTTGAGGTCATATGCAGCAACCTCGTTGTCAAATCGATTGCAGAGATACAGAGTCTGGCCGCCGGCGCAGACAACTGGAGCCGTTGGAGCGAAACCCGCAGGGATGGTCTCGGTAATCTTTTGACTCTGCGTATCGATAATGGCGATATGGCCGGGATTCTGGCCGTAAGTGACATACAAACGGTTGTGTGCTTCATCCAGTGCCAGCCCCGAAGGTGCCCCATCCAGGGAAATGGAATGCACGATTGCCCTGGACGGGAGGCTGACGATATCCATGCACTGCCCGGTATGCTGGACTACATACGCCAGATTGTCTTTCGATGATATCGCCACATCCAGCGGGGACCGATAAGGATAATCCTTGCCCAGCGGCAGCCCCTCAATACTTAGCGAAGTCGCGGCCTGTGGACTGGGTGAGGAAGAATCGGCGAGGCCAACAGCCGCCCAAAACGCTGCAAGGGTGGCTAATGCCATGCAGTTCAAGCCGATCATACGAAGGGTTTTTAAGGGTGTCCGTGCCTGCATATTATTTTCCGTTGCGGCTCTCGATCAAGGCCTGAATGTTGTTGCGTTCAATTTGTTCCATGGCCCGCCGTTTCTCAAGGAAGTGCTGATACTTGTTCTTATCTTCCTGCGACCATGCATTGGCTTCCATATAATCGCCGCAATAGGGTACACCCAGGTCAATCCACAGAGCGATAGTCTGAAGTTCACTGGCCGGCAGCGAAACGCCATGATGTCTCTTTTCCAGCATCTTGATTAGCGGGCTTATGGCGGCTCCGGTCGAGTAGGGCGGCTGGATTGAGGGCTCGGATTGCGGATGGACCCATCGAACCAGCCCTTCCGAAGGTGCACGGAATGCACCTAAAGAAGGTTCTGTCAGCGCCAGATACGCATCGCTCCAGTACCGTTGGGCATCCGGGTCGTGATTGGGCGTGCTCAATAAGCTGAAGGCCCGCCGTCTCCCGGCTTGCTTCGAATCTGATTTTGACTCGGGGGTCGGTCGTATCAGGGGATTATTTGCAAATCGGGAGTCCGTGCGGTCGTTGTGGCAGGAAATACAGCGGCGGTCCAGAATCGGCTGAACGCGCTTGATGAAGCTGAATCCCTCCACCGGCCCATCTGTTGGTTGAAGCGGCTGCACACCGGCACGCATGGCCTGACTGGCCTTGTGCAATAACGGTGCGGCCTGCTTGTTTTCGCTATGACAGCCGATGCAGGAGGAGATCTCTCCCGGCTGCAGCGTGGACCAGGATCGCATGGTCTGAACGGCGTACCCTTTGGCATCCAGGGCCTGAAAATACACCGGTGTGCGGGCCGGGACTTCAAACATCGCCGAGCCGTCCTCAAACACTGGGGCCTGCCCCAGAACGGTTTTGACATCCCAGCATCCGAAAACCGAAATCGGCGTACTGCTTAACGCGCCGCCGGCAGGGCCATGGTTTGTATTGCTGCCGATGCCGGCCGGACGATATTCCAGAGCAACGACCCGCAGATTTCGAATCGTCCCCCGGGCCACATCCTTCAAGCCCGGTCCTTCATAGATATCCTGAATGTAGTAAATGCCTGTTGTTTTCTGGTAATCCACGGTGCTGGGTCTGACATGGGGTCGTGGGCGTTCTGCCAGGATGGCCATCCGTCCGGTCGAAATTCCCTTGTCCGTGTCGATGTCCAGCAGCTCACGCCGGCCGTCTATATCCATCAGGTACAAGCCAAAAACCGTTCGATATCGTCCCAATTCGTTGTCTTCCCAGCCTCGCGGTGCATAACTGACCAGGAAATGGCGTTCGTCCAGCGGCCAGGGATACATAAATAAATCGCCATCCTGACCGTATGCGTCGATGCGTTCAGCCGGCGTTTCTCGCACGGGAGCGACTAGTTGAGCCCCCTGATTTTCCTGCCGTCCCCGTCCGGGATCCAGGATCCCCAGTTTGCCCGCCTGCAGGGAATGATGCCCGGTGAAAACTGCCATGACTTTCTGGGTCCCCGGGATGTGTCGGGCGTGAATGATTGTGGTCGGAAACCAGGAGTTATTTCCATAGAAGGCCGTCTGAGCCGTGCCGTCAGGAAACATCTGGAAAAGGCTCTGCGGAAAAATCTGTCCGCGGTCGTTATATTCCCATCGTGTGTAAAGAATTCGTCCGTCCTCGGTAACCGTGGGATAATTGGTATGCACCTGGTCAAAACCAAGCCGGCGTAAAAAACGTCCATCTGGCCCGCAGGTGTACAAGTTCGACACCTCCGTCCACCAGCAGTCCACAATCTGCACACACCGTGTGGAGTTAAACAGAATGTCGCCGTTGGGCAAAAACACCCCTTCATAATCGGCATGGCCCAGGTCATTTGTAATCGTTGTGACTTTGTGTGTATCCACCTCCATCAGATACAGCCCGTAGTCATCCTTTCGGTCGGATTTTTTCCACGAAAACAGGATATGCTTGCCGTCCCAGGAAGTATCCACATCGCGAATGACGCCATCAGGGGCATTCAGAAGGATTTCGACACGCCCATACAACCCTTCCATACGCAGCAGACATAACTGCGAACCGGGCAGAAACAGCCGTTCTGACTGTGCATCGCTGAGGCCTTCTGTGTAGGCATAGTGCGAACCGCCCATGTTATAATGGCGTGCAAACACAATCCCCTGGGGTTTCTTCTCGACCAGCGGCGTGAGTCGTTTTGCACGTCTTGCCTGGCAGGCATTCAGATACAACGCCGCCAGTTTCGTCTCGTCTTTGCCTGCGGCGGCATCCGTCAATTGCTGCTGAAGCGTTGTTCCTTCATCGCCAAGTTCAGCCAGGACACGCCGGGTCATTTGAACCCACCGGTCGAAATTGATAGTCGTTAGTAGAGTAGCCATTTTATCGCCAATCACAGCGGTTTGCCGCTGCGATCCGCCCTGGCCGCCGGCCGGTATGTGCGCCCATAGCGGTTCATCCAGCCCATCCTGAAGCATCCAGTCGCAAGCCAGCGGAAATCGCTGTTCCAACTGGCGCCATAGCCGGAGCGCATCCACTGTCTGGGCGCTGGATTGTTCCATCAGATAGGTCTTTGCGGCATGGAGGGAATTGACCCACTCGGCTGCGGTTGTGTCGGTTATCATAACCCCGGCCAGAGTCAAGCCGCCAAGCATGACATATCCGATACATAATTTCGTGAATGCACTGAGCAACAGAGGGCTTGATTTTCGGTACTGCCAGGCAGGGGCATTTGCGGGGGTAAAGCCTTGGTGGATTTGGTGTCTGGCTGCCTTACGGTTTGGAGTTGGACTTTGTTTTGTCACGATTCATCCTGGTTTTCGTTCCTGATGCCGTCTGCGGTTATCCAGACAGCTGTCGATCGGGGCACTCAACCCCGCCTGGGATTATACACCCCTATGGTATCGAGGGCAAGCGATTTGAAGTGTTTATCTGCAGTGATTTTACAGGTCCTAACATGGACCCAGCTGGAGTTTTCCCCTTTTAATATACAGGCGGATAAAATCATAGCTGAGGATACCTTAACGAACATGATCGACAAATATACCCAACAGATATGAGGATTCCGTGGCGGCTATAGGCCGCTTATATGCCGCGCGTACTCCCGGGGCAACGTTACCCTATGGTAGCCGCAGTGATAATGCTGCTGGACGTGGCGAGGAAAGCTCATTAGCCGCCACGAAATGGGATATTTCAACGAGGATTCAGTATACAAACCTGTGTTACAGTACGATTTCTAATATAATCAACTATAATCAACAAAATCATAAAATATTTTGTCACAAAATCTGCTTTGGAAGGGATGTCCCTATAGCCAATAAGGATCGACGATGAATAATCCTGAAAACAGCCAAAATATGTCCAAATACGAGGAATTCCTGAACCTATTCAGGACCAATGAGGATCGTATTTTCGGATTTATTCTGACATTCCTGCCCAACTTTGCCAGGGCTGAGGACATTCTCCAGGAAACCATGATTATCATGTGGCGCAAGTTTGATGAATTTCAACCCGGAACCAATTTTGCGGCCTGGGGGATCAAAATTGCCAGATATAACCTATACAAATTCCACAAAAACCAGCAGTCCGGCATCGTTCACTTTGACAGTAACGCCATTGAGGCCATCTCCAAAGAGGTTGCCGAAACGGACACCTGTAAAACAAACTCGTATATTGATGCTTTATTGCATTGTTTTGAGAAATTGGGCATTCAGAGCAGGCAGTTAATGCTGCTCAGATATGAGCAGAATTTCAAGGTGCCTGAGATTTCCAAGAAAATTGGACGCTCTATTCGGGATACCTACAGGATGTTGTCGCGGGTTCAGCACACACTCCATGAGTGCACATCCCAGACTCTGAAGGCGTGGGAGCAGCAAAATGGATAAGACGACCGAATTGCTGATTCATGAACTGGTCAATAAATCCCTCGAAGGGACGATTGTTCAGTCCGAGATGCACCAGCTCAACCAGCTTGTTGCCGGTGATCCGCAGGCTGCTGCGTATTATGTATCCTGCGTCCGATTGCATTTTGCCTTTTCAAAAACAGGGCCTCTGCTTCGAGAACATAGTCAGCCGTGTGCTTTGGATAGCGTTCATGTGCTGCAGGCATTTGCCGAATATGAAATGACTGCCCCGGGTGTTGAAATTCCCAAAATCCCGATTGAGGGCCATCCGGGACCGACTGCCGGAATCGAACAGGCCCGCGCTGCCAAAATCAGCAAAGCCCCGCTGATGACGGTACTGATTTCCTGTGCGGCATTATTGATGGTATTGATTTATATCTATATCAAGCCTGTCCCCATGGAAGTTGCGACGCTGACCGATGCGATGGACGCTCAGTGCTTAAATTCCAATATGATGCTGTTGCCGGGGGCACGTCTTCAGACGGCACAACCTCCGGTTATCCTGACGGGGGGTATTGTCAAGCTGCTTTACGATAACGATGTGGAAGTCCTGATTGAAGCCCCCGCCGAATACCAGATTGAATCCTCCGGCGCTATCCGTCTGAATCAGGGACGTCTTTTTGCCCGGGTTTCGGAGGCCGGAAAGGGCTTTTCTGTCTTCACACGCAACACCAAAATCGTGGATTTGGGCACGGAGTTTGGGGTGTATGCTGATCCCCTGAACAAGACCGAACTGCATGTCTTTAAAGGCAAAACCACTGCGACCGTTACTGTAAACAATACGGTTCAGACCATTGGCGTGATTGGCGGGCAGGCCCGCGAAATCAATGCAGATGGGCTGGCTCGGGAAATCCACTTGAAAAAAGAAGGTTTTGTCAGAGCGATCGACTCCAAAACGGATCTCGTCTGGCGAGGCCAGAAGCTGGATCTGGCAGATGTGGTCAGAAAAGGCAATGGTCTGGGCACTGGCAGTTCCGAACAGCGTTTGAATTATGAGAAGGGCTATACCACGGAGATACGGTGGGGACACACCTCTCTTTTTAAGACCTATCTGCCTATTGAAGATTCGCCATTTATTGATGGTATTTTTATTCCGAACGGCCATACCATCATCAGCAGCCGTGGGGATGTTTTTGAAGGGTTCCCGTTTACCAACGGCGTTTATTGTGCGGATTTAATTGCCAATCCAAAGCCCGGAACATTTGTGATTGATGGACAGCCCCGTACCATCCAGTTTGGCGGACAGGAGTATAGCGAACTTGGAAAATCCTGTATTGTCATGCAGAATTCGAATCACGGGGTCACGTTTGATCTGGATGCGATTCGCAAGTGCTATCACTTGAAGATTGATCGATTTGAATCCCAGGTGGGACTGGTCGATTTTGATGAAAAACGCTGTAATGCCAACTTCTATGTGCTGGTGGATGGCCAACTGCGGTATTCGCTCCTTGGGTATACCCAGAAAGGAATCCTGAATCGTGTTTTAGTCAACCTCAAGGATACGGATCGTTTTTTGACACTGGCGACCTCAGAAAATGTGGATCAGATCGATTATATGGCCAACAGTACACTTCATGAGAACTGGTGTGTTTTTGCCGACCCTGTGTTAGTACTGGAATCAGGCGATTCGGGGTTCTGATATCAGGCAGAAACCAGTGTGTAGCCGTAGGCTTAAAGCGTGGGATCGTGTCGAGACAGAATCTTTCGGGCAGGATTAGCGAAAGGTTTATAGGGATAAGGCAAGAGATCGCTGTGAGTATCGAAAAGTGTTTCGTTTAATACTGTTTTTTGGAGGATTTACAATGACGAAGACATGGTGTGCTGTAGTAGTATGTGTAGTGGGGGTATTGTCGTCCCTGGCCCTGGGCGACGTCAAGGTGGACGATCACTTTGATGATGGCGCGATCGGAACTAACTCTACGGGCATTGGTACCGGGTTTAATGCCTGGGACGGTCAATGGAGTGCCACGGTTACGGAAGCGAACTCTAAAGTAACCCTGAACAATCCGGTTCACGGCGGGTCCCGGTGTTCGATTGCCTCCAAGGATGGGGCGGCTCTGGGCAATGTCCTTTCGCGTTTTGAGTTTCGCGGTGTCAGCTTTGCGGTAGCCAATAACACCACCAGCGGATCGACAGCCCGAAACATCATCGGTGTCGAGGGCAGCTCTCTGGCCTTTGACTACGATAATGGACTGCCGACCGGATTCTGGATTCAATTTGAAAACAATTCGCTGACGACTGCCAGTGGCGCCGGCGGATGGAACGGGACGTCTGTCTTGTTTTATGAGGCCAATGACAACACCAAAAAAGTGCTGGCCACCTGGACCTTTGACACGCTGAACTGGAATACCGGCACACGCAACTTTGAGCCGGTGCTGGACATTACTCTGGACATCAGCCCCGATGGGTATGAACTGACGATTGAAGGCGATACGGTTACGGTGTTGTCGGGTTCGCTGGCCGGGTCATTCGCATCTGCCGGTTTCACGAATGAATTGACTATGGGGTATGCAGCCGCGTATGTCCAGTCGGAAAATCCCAATGTCAACATTTCCATTGATCGCGTTATTATTACCGAAGATGTTCCGACTAAGATTGCAATTGATAAACCAGCCCATAATGAGGCATTTGCACCCATTAACCAGGATCTGAGCTGGATCGTAATGGATCCGGCAGTCACCCATATCGATCTGTATTTCGGGCCGGAAAATGAACCGAATCTGAGCATGAAGCCCGCCTATAAGAAACTGTCCATGGCGCCGGCTGCGACGACGACCTGGGATACAGGTACTCTGGCATACAGCACGACATACTACTGGAGAGTGGATGCCTATGAACCCAATCTCCTGGGCGGACCAATGTTCAAGACAGTCGGGTCGGTCTGGAAATTCACCACCGTCGGTCAGTCGGCTACGGTCAGTGCGGTCAATCCCGCCAAGACTTTCGTGGATCCGGGAACCGCCAGTGTGGTTCTTTCGGTGACAGCTGCCAATGCCACCTCATACCAGTGGTATAAGGTCGGGACGCCCGATATCGCATTGAGCGACGGTGCCGATTATGCGGGAACCAAAACCAACACCCTGACGATCTATGATGTGCAAAGAGCCGATGAAGGACAGTACTATTGCCAGGTTGACAACGATCTGGCCGGAACCGATCCCGTCAAGAGTGCGGCAGGCCTGGTGATGACCAAGCGTCTGATTATTCATTACCCGCTGGATGAGGTCATAGGCGGGGTGTCTCCGGATGTGGTTGGCGGATTTGATATGAAGCTGATGACCACCGGGGCGGATTATCCCAGTCTGGTTGAGGGTGTCCCTCAACTGGGTCCGGGTTCAGCCCTGTCTTTCAATAACATCAACCCGGCCGATCCGAATGTTTGGGGGCAGTATGCCACCGCCGGCGATGTGGATATGGAAGCGATGGGCAATGGCCTGACGATTGCCTTCTGGGTTCAGTGGACTCAGAATAATACCAACTGGCAGGGTATCATCAATCGCCGAGGTTCCTGGAGCGGTGCAAATATGATGTGGCGCATCGACAAAAATCCCAGTACCGGCGAAATCAGTTTTGAGCGGGAAGGTGCCGGCGGCAGAGTGGCGACCAATCTGGTGCAGAATAATTGGCACTATATTGTGGCCACCTATGATATCGCCTCCGGGACGACCAAGATGTATAATAACGGCGTACGCATCTCAACGGCGACCGGATTTACCTACGGAACGGGTACTAATTCGGGATTCAAGCTGGGCTGCAATAACGATAACGCCAGCGAATTCTTCTGCGGCAAAATTGACGATGTCAAGATTTATAACTATGCCCGCAGTGCTGCCCAGATTGCACAGGACTATGCGGATATCATGGGCGTGTCAGTATGCAACAGAGAAGGTACGGATAATATGCGGTTTGATACCAATGGTGACTGCAGGGTAGATATTATCGACTTTGCAGAACTGGCCAAGGATTGGCTCAACGACAACCGGATTTATCCGCAGCAGTAAGTATGGTTTACACGGGTTTGGGGGCATTCTCGTAATGCCCTCAACCCCTTTTTTGGGGGAATCCGGAACCCGGATTTATGGTACATCCTTCAGGAATTATATTCCTAATCGGCATGATTATTCTGTGAGCAAGATAAGCACGTGGTTGAAGTAGCCGTACCGAGCCGTGATAAATCGGTAAATGTCAAGGACAATCGGTCTCATTGCATAAATATCTTTGGCGATAAGTGGTGTCATTATGATCAAAAAGAATCCATATCAAGCGTCTGACATTTACCATCTGGTTGTGCTGATGGTTCTTGTCTGGAGTGGCAGCGTGTATGGCTATCAAGGAATGGCGACGCCGAAATTACACGTTTCTGGACGATTCCTTCAGGATCCCAGCGGCAAGAACGTGCTTCTGCATGGATGGATGCAGCCGACCGAGACCTGGTTTAACGGCGGAGGGCGGTGGTACAGCAACCCGTCTGACTGGACGAATCCGGGTAATGTTGCCGGCTTTTTGAACTATATGAAGGCCGCAGCGACAGTCATGAGCGATACCTCTCCCAAATATGGTCGGGATTATGGATGGTATTGCAGCTTTGTGCGCGTCAATACCGATGCAATTGGCGGATGGACGCAACAAGATGGTCTGGTCAATCCCACCCAGTTTAATGGCTGGATTCAAAATTTCATTGTTCCCTATGCTGACCATCTCAGGCAGCGAGGCTTGTATCTGGTGCTGAGTGCTACAGGGCCGATTAACACCCCCAATAACGGCACCCGTAATGCGGGTGTTGTGGAGCAGCAGCGATTAATTACGTTTTGGCAGACAGTGGCCGGTGCTCCAGGCGTCAAGAGCGCTGACAACATTATGTTTGAGCTTATGAACGAGCCGGTTGATATCGAATCCTCGCCGGGCAACGGCGACTGGGGCAACCACCAGGCCAAATACTTTGAGGCCTTCAGAAACTGGATACAGCCTGTCATTAATGCGATTCGGGATACGGGCGCAGACAACGTGATCTGGGTTCCGACCCTCGAATGGCAGGGTTCACCTTATCAGCATGCCTTATATCCCTTTACCGGAACCAATTGCGGTATCGCCTGCCATTTTTATCCGGCGTATGGCGGTGTGTTCGACAATCCCACGAAAGTGCAGAACCTGTGGAACTCGCAGTACAAACCTGCTGCGGATTTGTGGCCGATGATCATTACGGAATGTTTCTGGTTTCCCATGCCGGAAGACCCCTGGAACCTGTGCAATGGAACCACTGCGGGGTTCGGCAATGCGATTAAAAAAGCCATAGATAACCAGGGTAACGTCTCCTTCCTTGTCGGTTTTCTTGGAGATCTTCTCGATAATCTGAACAATAGTCTTCCTGCGGATTGCAGTCTGAGTTCAAGAGAGGGGGCACAAGCTTATTTTGACTGGCTTGCGACCTATACCTGGGCCGCACCGACCAATCGCCCGATGGGATTGAGCGCGACGATGATTCTGGATACGCAGGTCAACCTGGCCTGGACGGCTGTGCCCGGAGCGACCGGTTATACTATTAAACGTTCCACCGTCAGCGGCGGGCCTTATGCTGTGATCGCCGCAAACATCACAACAACAAGCTTCTGCGATACGGATGTAGCCGGAGGTGTGACGTACTATTATGTTGTCAGCGCCACTATGCCCGACGGTGAGAGTCCCAACAGCAATGAGGCAATTCCGTCCAGAGTACGTACCTATTTGAAATTCAATGAATCCGGCGGCACAACGGCTTTTGATGCCACCGGCTACAACTGGAACGGCACGCTGGTCAATGGTCCATTATGGGCGACTGGAAAGTTCGGCAAGGCAGTTGATCTGGACGGAACCAATGACTATGTTTCTTTACCGACAGGTGTGGTTGGTGGCCTGACCAGCTGTACGATTTCCGCATGGGTTTACCTGGATACGCTCAGCAACTGGTCCCGCCTGTTTGATTTTGGCACGGGAACCACTGTCAACATGTTTTTGACGCCGCGGAACGGGTCAACCAATACGGTGCGTTTTGCCATCACTACCGGCGGCGCTGGTGGCGAACAGCGGATCAATGGTGTCTCTGCCCTGCCTGCAGGTGCCTGGACGCATGTGGCCGTTACGCTTGACGGTACGACCGGCATTCTATATGTTGACGGCGTAGAGGTCGGACGCAACAGTGCGATGACGCTGACGCCATCCTCACTGGGCATTACGACTCAAAACTATATTGGCCGGTCGCAATACAGCGACCCGTATCTGGATGGGCGTGTGGATGAGTTCCGGATTTATGCGAATGCCTTGAGTGCCTCCGAGGTGGCGATGTTATATGCCGAACAGATTCCAATGAGTGCGCCGTCTGTGCCAACCGGGTTGAGTGCAACGGCGGTATCTCCCGGCCGTGTTGACCTGATGTGGAATGACTCTGTTGGGGCAGTGACTTATAACATCAAACGCTCAACCGTCTCTGGCGGACCATATATGCAAATTACCAGTGTATCAGGAACCGACTATAGTGATACCACTCTGTCCGAATCGACGACGTATTACTATGTCGTCAGTGCTGCCAATAGTGTCGGCCAAAGCGGCGACTCTGTTCAGGCTGCTGTCACAACCCTGGCTGCTCCGCCTGCGGCACCTTCGGGGCTTTTGGCGACTGCCGGTGATGGTATTGTGAGTCTGACGTGGAATGCCAACTTGGAAAGTGATCTGGCGGGGTATTATGTATACCGATCCACCGAAGCGACAGGCGGATATACACGCCAGAATGAGGTATTGCTGAATAGTCCGACATTTACGGATCGCGTTGTTCGTTACTACACGACTTATTACTATGTGGTGACGGCTGTGGATAAGGACTTTCTGGAAAGTCCTGTATCCAGTCCGGTCTCGGTTGTGCCGATGGATCCCGGTGCGGTGGTGCTCAGTGCAGCGGATTTTGAGAGCGGATTTGGAGACTGGATCAACATAACCGGCGAGGATTCTCACAACTGGACTCGGAATCAGTCCAGCACCCTGACCCCCAATACCGGTCCCAGCGGCGGGGCGAATGGAAGCAGCTGGTATGTGTATCTGGAAACCTCTCCGGGGGGAGCCAATACGGCGGGGAATACGGCCATTCTGCAAGGTCCGATGATAGATGGTTATCACCGCGTGCTGACGTTTTATTACCACATGTATGGAGCGACGACCGGCATGCTGCATGTGGATCTTTTGCATGACGGGGTCTGGCATAACAGCATCTGGAGCCGCAGCGGTCAGCAGCATGCCTCCTCGTCGGAGGCGTATACGCCGTGCCTTGTGAATCTGATGAATTACCCGGGACCGCTTCGGATTCGATTCCGAGCGGTAGCGGCAGGGGGGCCGACGGGGGATATGGCCATCGACAGTATTGCGGTGACAGGGCGGTTGCTTTACGGCGACTTGAACGATGACACGCAGGTGGATCTGGATGATCTGGCGGAGTTTGCTGCCTGGTGGCTGCAGACCCAATGCAGTCTGGATTTGGATGGCAACTGCCTGATCGATCTGTATGAATTCGCCGCATTCGCCCAAAACTGGATGAGGGATTAGTTCCCAATAGACGAATCCCGGATGGGATTGTCCCCCTGGGATGCCGATTGCATGGGTTTAAGGTAGTCTGCGGCCAGCCGGCAAGCAAAGGTTTTTTATTGCGACCAGAAGCAAGGTACTGCATTCAGAGGGATGCAGTACCTTTTTTTGTCATTTCATACCGCAGTGGGACTTGCAGGATTATCCCCGAATGATTCTTGGTTATTCTGACCAATAATCGATAACATCCAGACTCTACCTGAAAAAGCTAAAAATAAAGACGAGAATATCAACGATGATTTCAAACCCAGAGAAAAGCCATGCTTGGCTATGCTACGCACCAGTGAGAGGGGAAATGGTTCAGGTCGTGAGAAATTTCTTGACGGGCGAGGAGAAATGTTGTACTAAAGAGCGGATAATGGCACTATTGTTTCAAATATGAACAGGCAACCAAAATGCTGAGTAACTAGGCCGGGGCATGGGTCTGGTGTGCAATGAGTAAAGGGGAATGACGTGGACAAAAAAGCGGTATCATTTTTCGCGGTGGGGCTGGGGGTTGGTATTATCATTTCGACATTGCTGTTCAGTGTGTTTATCCGACAAATGAAAAACCGGGACAGTGGCAGTACGGTGGTATTGAAGTTATCGCATGGTCTTGAGCCGACCCACCCGGTGCACAAGGGGATGGTGCTGATGGCCGAGCGGATGCTGGAATTATCCGGCGGCAAGGTCAAGATTGAGATTTATCCTTCCGGGCAGCTCGGCAACGAGACGGAAAATATTGAGCAGCTTCAGAATGGGGCGCTGGATATGGCCAAGGTTTCGGCGGCGCCGCTGGAAAGTTTTGTCAAGGAAATGACGGTCTTCAGCATTCCGTATGTCTTCCGGGACCACGACCATTATTGGAAAGTGCTGGAAGGGCCCATCGGACAGGATATGCTGCTCAAAGGGGCGTCCAGGGGGCTGCATGGCATTTGCTATTATGATTCAGGCAGTCGGAATTTTTATACCGTGTCCAAGCCGGTGCTGACGCCGGATGATTTAAAGGGACAGAAAATTCGCGTTCAAAAAAGCGAAACAGCAATGAAGATGGTCGAGATCCTGGGCGGGTCGCCGACACCGATCCCGTGGGGCGAGCTTTATACCTCCTTGCAGCAGAAAGTTGTGGATGGGGCAGAAAACAACCCCCCAAGCTTTTATACCAACCGGCATTTTGAAGTCTGCAAGCATTTTTCGCTGACGGAACATACCCGTATTCCCGATTTATTGCTGATGAGCGAGGTTTCGTGGCAGAAGCTGTCCCCTCAGGTGCAGATGTGGCTCAAGCAGGCGGCGGAGGAATCCGTGGTGTATCAGCGCAAGCTCTGGGCGCAAGAGACCGAAAGCAACCTGCAAGAGTGCCAGAAGCTTGGGGTTAAGATTTATCGTCCGGATCTGAAGCCATTCCAGGAGAAAGCCCGCCAGATGTACAAGGATTATGACGGAACAGTGGTTGGCGAGATGATTCAGAAAATCGAGGCGGTACAATGAATGGATTGGTGCGATTATTATATGGTATCCGTCATGTTCTGGTTAAACTGCTGCAATGGGCGGCGATTGTGATTATGACGGTGCTGGTGGTGGATGTGTTGTGGGGGGTGTTCAGCCGGTATGCCATGGGGCATCAGAGCCCCTGGACCGAGGAAGTGGCGACGATTCTGCTGATGTGGATTTCGCTGCTTGGGGCCAGCCTTGCCTATGCGGAAAAAGGGCATCTGGGGGTGGATTATTTTGTCGGCAAGCTGGAGCCGTCGGCGCAGCGGACCAACGAGATTCTGGTGCATCTGATTGTGGGGCTGTTTTCGGCTGCGGTGATGGTCTATGGCGGCTGGATTCTGTTTAGCCGGACGCTGGAGTCGGGACAGACGCTGCCGGCGTTGAAGATCCAGGCAGGGTATAAGTACATCGTTGTTCCCATCAGCGGGTGTTTTATGGTGCTGTTTGCGATGGAGCATATTCTTGACCTGTTGAATGCCCGAAATAAGCAAGGGGAGGCCGCACAATGATTGAAGAAATCCTGATTCTGGTGATTAGTTTTGCGGTGCTGCTGCTGATGAATGTGCCGATTGCGATTTGCATCGGGGCGGCGTCGTTTCTGACAGTGCTGGCGATTGGCAATGTGGAATCATCGTATATTGTGGCCCAGCGGATGGCCGGCGGGGTGGAAAGTTTCCCGCTGCTGGCAATACCGTTTTTTATCCTGTCGGGGTATTTGATGGGCGAAGGCGGCATGGCCCGTCGGCTGATTGATTTTGCATCGGCGGCGGTGGGCTGGTGCCGAGGCGGGCTGGGTTATGTCAACGTGTTAACCTGTATGATGTTCGGGTCGATTTCGGGGTCTGCGGCCGCGGCGGTGTCGTCGGTGGGTGGTTTTATGATTCCCCAGATGAACCGGCAGGGGTACGACAAGGCCTTCAATGTGGCGCTGACCTCGACAGCGGCGACGACCGGGCTTTTGATTCCTCCGAGCAATGTGATGATTGTGTATGCGGTGGTGGCCGGCAGTGTGTCGGTGGCGGACTTGTTTATGGCAGGAGTGTTGCCGGGCTTGCTGATGGGCTTGTGTCTGATGGTTGCCAGCGGGTTGATTTGCCGGTTTCGCGGGTACGGCGGGGCGCAGACAACGTCGCTGAAACGGATTCTGAGTACTTTTGGCGAAGCGGTGCCAAGTCTTCTGTTGATTGTAATTGTACTGTATGGGATCCTGGGCGGGATTTGTTCGGCGACGGAGGCCTCAGCGGTCTCAGTGGCCTATGCGCTGTTTCTGACAGTGTTGATTTATCGGGAAGTGAAACTTTCAGCACTGCCCCGGATTCTGCTGGCCTCGGCCAAGACGACGGCGGTGGTCATGCTGCTGGTGGGCTGTTCGACGGCGATGAGCTGGGTGATGGCCCGCGAGAATATTCCGCAGAATGTCAGTGCGGCGATGCTGTCGCTGTCGAATGATAAAATGGTACTGCTGCTGATTATCAATCTGATCCTGCTGCTGGTGGGCATCTTTATGGATATGACGCCGGCGGTGCTGATTTTTACGCCGATCTTTCTGCCGGTGGCGATCAAGCTGGGGATTGACCCGGTGCATTTCGGGATGATTCTGATTGCCAACCTGTGTATCGGGCTGTGTACGCCGCCGGTGGGAACATGTCTGTTTATAGGCTGCGGCGTGGGACGCATCAGTATTGCCCAGGCGCTGCCGAGCCTGCTGCCGTTCTTTGTTGCGATGATTGCGGCGCTGATGGCGATTACCTACCTGCCGTGGCTGTCACTGTGGTTGCCCAGCGTGGTGCGAGGCCTGGGGAACTAGCACCAGCAACAGTGAACGGTATACAAGACGAAAAAGATTGATTTATCAGTCTTGTATGCTACAGTGTCATGGATTGAAAGCTGGACAATATGAGACGATATTCCAGAATCATGATATGGGTTATGGCGGTTTTGCTGCCTGGCGGAATACTGCTGAGCGGGCATACCGGCCCATTGACCGACAATTCTGAGAAAAGCACCGAGGCCGGCATTCGTGCCGCGATGGTAACGGTTTCTCTGGTCATGTATGATCAATCCCATAGCCGCGTTCGTTCGGGCGGGGATTTATCCTTGTCCGGCTGGGTTGTCATGCCTGCGATGGGTTTTCATCGGATAGCGGTTTCGGGCTACTCGGTCCGCACGTTTTGTCATTCCTTTAATCCTCTGGAATCGACATTGATTTCGCTGGATTGTCAGCTCCAGATTTGAGCTTTCTCTGTACGCCGGGGTCGTGTCATACAATAATCGATATTCAACCTAAACTTTGTACGGAAATAGTCTATGAACGCTGCACAAATTGGACATTTGATTAGCCAAAATAAGATAGAGGATGCCTTAAAGATTTTACTTGCTATTCCAGACAAGACAAACTGGGTACAGAATGCATTGGCTGTCTGCTATATGCGTCAGGGCAATGCTGAAAAAGCGGTTTCGGTTTTATTGGATGCAGTGTATCAAAAAAATTCTGTTGTCATCAAACCTGGCGTCTCGGATACGACCAAATTGAATCTGGCGGCGGCGATGCTGCTGGCCGGTCGGATTGAAGGGGGCTTAAGTGTCCTCCAGGAGGTCCAGCACGACCTGCCGATGAAAAAACAATTGGAAAATGCATTCCAAAACTGGAAAAAGCAGCAGTCAATTGGGTCTAAGATTCTGATGGTGCTGGGTGTGTATCCGACCGACAAGCCGGTAGCAATGGATTTTCCGCCCGGCCAGATTGAAGTGGACCTGAAAGCGGAACATTTTGCACGTTAATTCATCAGTACAATGAAAGGATCAGCGGCAATTCGGCATTTATCCTCCAGTTCTGTTCAGGACGATTTCGATTTGCTGTATTATCAAGGATAGTCTATGTCTATTGTTTTGATTGGCATCGGCCTTGTGCTGCTGTATTTCGGGGCTGAGTGGCTGGTGAAGGGTGCCTCGTCTCTGGCGATTCGTATGGGGGTGCAACCGCTGGTGATTGGGTTGACGGTGGTTGCGTATGGCACCAGCGCGCCGGAGCTGACCGTCAGTACGCAAGCGGCGATCAATAATCTGGGCGATATTGCGGTGACCAATGTCGTGGGATCCAATTCGTTCAATCTTTCGCTTATTTTGGGTGTTTCAGCTCTGATTTGTCCGATCAGTGTGAGCCGGCAGTTGATTCGCTGGGATGTGCCGGTGATGATTGCGGTTTCGCTTTTGTGTATGTTGTTCCTTCGGGATTTGGCACTGTCACGGCTGGAAGGTGCGATTCTGTTCGGCGGGGCGGTGCTTTATACGGTGTGGACGTTTTATCAGGCCAAACGTGAGCCCAACCAGTCGCTCGCCGGGGAAGTGTCTGTGGAAGTCAGCGATGGCCCCAAAGGTTTGTTGCTGATTGGAGGATTGATTCTGGCGGGGCTGGTCTTTCTGGTATTGGGATCCAAGTCCCTGATTGCCGGGTCGATTCGTGTGGCGCAGTATTTCGGCATTTCCGAGGCGGTGATTGGATTGACGATCATCAGTGCGGGGACCAGTCTGCCGGAGTTGGCGACATCGGTGGTGGCGGCGATTCGGCGACAGCCGGAGATTGCCCTCGGCAATGTGGTTGGCTCGAATATTTTTAATATTCTGGCAATTTTGGGGTTGTCCTCTCTGGTGAAGCCCTATTCGTCGCCAGGGTTGACGAACGTGGACCTGCTGATGATGCTGAGCATGGCGGTACTGTCGCTTCCATTTATGTGGTCGCGGTTTCGGCTGGATCGCTGGGAAGGGGGCGTCTATCTGCTGTGCTACGGACTTTATCTGGCCTATCTATGGCCGACGTAAATTGGCGTGAGCAACGAGAAAAAACTTGCGGAAAGTTGCGGATAAATTATGCTTGAGGGCAAGATGTCTGAACCGGTTCCTTTCATTGATTTATAAGGAAAATGGTATGAATGGTTTGTTTTGCATAAACATGCGACGGATTTTGGCGGTTAGTTTGCTTGCTTTTGCCGGGATTGCTTTCGGGGTAGAGCAGGCCTATCTATTTACTTCGTTTCGAGACAATGGCGACGGGCTGCATCTGGCATACAGCAGTGATGGGCTGCGGTGGACAGACCTGGATGAGGTGTTTTTGGTGCCGGAGGTGGGCAGCAAGCTGATGCGTGATCCGCATCTTTTGCGGGGGCCGGACGGGGTGTTTCATCTGGTCTGGACGACCGGCTGGAATGATAACGGGATTGGTTATGCCCGCTCCAAAGACCTGGTGAACTGGTCTCAGCAGAAATATATCCCGGTAATGGGCAAGGTGGAGGGGACGAAGAATTGCTGGGCGCCGGAGACGTTTTATGATGCCAAACGCGACGAATATATGATCACCTGGTCGTCGGATGTGGCGGGGCGGTTTGCTGAAACCGTGTCACAGGATCGGATGAACAACCGCACGTATTTTGTTACGACCAAGGATTTCGAGACGTTTAGTGAGCCTAAGGTGCTGCTGGAGCCGGGGTTTGACCATATTGATGCAACGATAATGGAGGTTGGCGGCAAGTTTGTGCTGACTTTCAAGGAAGGCGATATGCAGGCCAAAGGCAAGTGGGGACCGATTTGGCAGGCGACGGCAGATGACCCGCGGGGGCCTTATACGGTCAATCCGGTGCCGCTGCTGACGCAGCGGGCGGAAGGGCCGACGATGGCCCGGGTGGGTGAGGATGTCGTTTTATATTACGATTTCTATAGCGATGGCCGATATGGTGCGATGCGGAAGTCCGGCGATGGGGGCTGGGCCGATATCAGCGACCAGATTCGGCCGGTCAGGGGACAGCGGCATGGAACTGTGCTGGCGGTGGATGCAGCGATTGTGGATGCACTAAAGGCCCGCAAGGCTAAGCTGCCGCCGGCGCCGGTGGTGCCGGGGTATCATGCGGACCCGCATATTGCGGTGTTTGGCGGGCGGTATTATCTTTATCCGACTACCGACGGCAACGAGGGATGGTCTTCGACGTCGTTTAGCTGTATGTCTTCAACGGACCTGGTTCACTGGCAGAATCACGGTGTCATCCTGCGGCTGGGGGTGGATGTGTCGTGGGCGGACAGGTATGCCTGGGCACCGGCCATTGCAAGCAAGCATGGCAAGTACTATTTCTATTATTCGGCGGCTCAGCAAATCGGAGTCGCGGTGGCTGAGTCTCCCACAGGGCCGTTTACGGATCCGCTGGGCAAACCGCTGGTTGCCAAGGGGGCATATCCCTGCCAGTCGATTGACCCGATGGTCTTTGTGGATGACGACGGGTCGGCGTATCTGTATTTCGGGCAGGGCAACTGCATGGCGGTCAAGCTCAATGACGATATGATTTCCTATGATCCGGCCGGGATGAAGCGGATTACACCGCCAGGGTTTAATGAGGGCAGCTTTGTTCTGAAACGCAAGGGCAAGTATTATCTGATGTGGTCAGAGCATGATACGCGTGACCCGCGGTATAGTGTGGCGTACGGGGTTTCGGATTCGCCGATGGGGCCGTTTATCAAGGCCAAGGACAATCCGATTTTGAAAGCCAAGGGGATGGTGCTGGGGGCGGGCCATCACTCGGTGGTGCAGGTGCCGGGCAAGGATGAGTATTTTATCGTCTATCACCGCTTTGCTATCCCTGGCGGGACCGGTTACAAACGCGAGACGTGTATCAGCCCGATGCGGTTCGATGCTGAAGGCAATATTTTGCCGGTGGATGTATATGAATCGGCAGTGATACAAAAATAAGCAAACAAACCAGGGGTTTTCTCGTAGAACCGTAACAGTAAAATAAGTTTAACAGAGTGACAAGCTCAACAGGATTGTGATGAATAGACCTAAATTTTTTCAGACCAAATACAGCCGCAAACTGGAAGATTTGTTTTTTCTCCGGCAAGATGCGATTCTGACCGAAGAATATCATCGGATGGAGGCGATGAAAGAGACCAAAGAGGCTCTGGCCCGGGTTTCGGGTATTACCAATGACCAGATATTGGAGACGTTTGTGCAGATGAATATCCGGCCGGAGGTTCTGGCGTCGCTGGCGTTAATACCACTGATTGAGGTGGCCTGGGCGGATGGCTATGTGGATGAGCGGGAAAAGGCGGCGATTCTGGATGCGGCGGCCAGGTCTTTTTTTGCCAAAGACAGCATTGATTTTGCCTTGCTCAAACAGTGGATGGAGCATCGCCCGTCGCCGGAGCTGCTGGATGCCTGGATGCACTATATTCAGGGGCTTTGCGAGACGCTGACGGCTGAACAGAAGAACAATCTCAAACAGGAATTGATTGGCCATGCCCGGCAGATTGCCCAGGCTGCAGGCGGTTTTCTGGGATTTGGCAGCAAGATATCGGATGCGGAGCATCGCGTTCTGGATCGGCTGGAATCGATGTTTGAGTAATATCTAAATACGAGTTGGATATTTGAATTACAAAATCTATCGCAAAGTGTCTGTAAATCGATGATTTTTTCTGGCCATATTGGATTAATGTATCAAAAAGCGAGAATTTCTATGTAAATCACATAGTCCACTATATGATAATCATATAGTGGACTTGTATTAATGCATACATATTTGTCAACAAATCAAATTATACCTTAAAGGTATGATTATTCCGTGAGTAAAAGAAGCAAGTGATTGAAGCTGCTGTACTTAACCGCGAAGAACCGGAAAATTTCAAGTACGATCAGTAAATTTCACATTGTCAATCGTGTGAAAGCGGAAATTCGGAGCAGAACACTAAAACTGGATACCCGCCTCCGCGGGTATGACAAGTCGTATCGTTTAGTCCAAGTTGATATACCCAGTGGTGTATTTATTCTTCGATCAAAAAAACAAGCGGTTGATTTGGTATCTTTAGCTCACCGAAACTCAAAATAGCAGGCAGATATGAGTCGAATTCTTTTTGGTGCGGATTTACTGCAGCAGGTGGGTCAGCAGGATTTTGAGACCGATGCCGATGAGGATGAGTCCGCCGAAGACTTCGATTTTATTTTCAAAGAAATGGCCGAGGCGTTTGCCGATTTCCCAGCCTGCCAGGCAGATGACAAAGGTAATGATACCGATGAGGGTAACGGCTTGAAAGATGGATGGGGTGACCAGCGACAGGGTGATGCCGACGACCAGGGCGTCGATGCTGGTGGCAATGCTAAGGGCCAGCAGGACACCGAGTTTGGACGGGTCTTGCGGTTTTTGACCGACTTCTTTGATTTGAAATGCCTCATAAATCATTTTGCCGCCGATAAGGGTCAGCAGGATAAAGGCCAGCCAGTGGTCATACGAAGTGATATAGCTGATTAATTTTTCTCCGAGAATCCAGCCGAGGAAGGGCATTAGCGCCTGAAAGCTGCCGAAAAACAGGGCCATGCGAATGGCGTGGCCGATATGGAGCTGGCGATAGAGGCTGCTGGTGATAACCGAGACAGCGAAGGCGTCCATTGCCAGGCCGACGCCGATGCCGGAAACCGAAATTAATTCCAATCCAGTCATTGTTTTGCCTTGCGGGGAATGATATCGAACACCGTAATTTCCGGCCGTGCCAGAAAACGCACCCGCGGCAGCCAGCCGCCGTCCAGGCCGATGCCGCGATTGGTGTACATCGTTATAGGTCCGTATTGATTTAATCCGCGTTCAAAGGATTTGCCGGTCATTGACATGGTGGTGATAGCTCCCCAGACCGGCAGGGCGACCTGTCCGCCGTGGGTGTGGCCGCACAGATATAAATCAATCGGCAGGTCTTTAAGCCAGACGATAAAGTCGGGGGTATGGAATAAAAACACGGTGAAGAATTCTGGCTTGAGTTTGGTGATGACCGGGCCGCTGTGGGGACCGTGCATATAGCCCAGGCCGGCGATACAGAAGGTTTCGCCGTCTTTTTCGAGGAACCGCACGTCCTGATTGAGAACTTCAAAGCCCGTGCCGGCGAAGCGGTCCAGGTCGGTCATGCGTTTGGTGTCCCAGTTTCCGGTGACGGCGAATTTGCCGATGGAGGCGTTGAGGCCTGTCAGTGTTTTGCGGAACAGATCCAGTCCTGCGGGGGAGTTGATGGCATCACCCGTGAAGACGACCAGGTCAGGATTTAGCGGATTGATAATCCCGGCTAAGCGGGGTTCGAGACGAACCTTGCCTTCGCAGTGCAGGTCGGAAATCTGGACAATCCGCAGAGAGGTGTTGACCAGTTTGTCGGTTTCGAGCCGGACGGTGACAACTTCCAGACGATACGGCTCGATAAAGTAGCCATAGAGCAGACAAACCAGGGCAATCAGACATAGAATATGATTAATAATCATTCCGCGTGAGGTCAGTATCCTCTGGGTGGGTTGTTTTTTTAGCCGCTGTATGAAAAAGCGCAGCAGTTGAATGAATTCAATACTAAATATGGCCGCCAGCAGCAGCGTAAAGAGTAACACCGGAAGAATGAATGACAGCGGTTCCTGCATTATGAGACCGCCTTGACTATATCGGGATGGGTGAGGTCTTCGACGATGCGTCCGCCGGGCGGGACGATCAAAAATTCGCGATCGTTCCAGTCGCCATCAACCAATCGCTGCATGAGGCCCGGGCTGCCTTCGACGTGATCGTATTGCCAGTGCAGATACTCAGCACAGCGGCGAGTATAATCGGACTGCTGGTCGGCTCCGGCCAGATGCCAGTCGATATAGACCGCCCAGTTATACTCCTTCATCCAGGTCTGCTCCATCTCCAGCAGATACTGGGCATTGTCGGGGCCGTATTTTTCGGAATAGTCAGCCAGCAGGCGTTCGTATCGGTCCCGGCCAGGCATGGTACCGGTGGCGATCCAGCCGTCGCTGTACCAATAGACGCCGCGGTGAGAGTCGATGTAGTTCTGGTAGGCCTCCCGTGAGCCGAGCAGCAGGGTGATGCAGTCGTGGGCGCGGGGCAGGATGGTTTTGATGGCCGCCCGCAGGCCGACGGTGCCATTGCCGCACAGGCCATAGCCCAGCAGCATCGCGTCATAGGGATTTCCCTGATTGTCGCAGGTTTTGTCGAGTTCTTTCTGGACCTCGGCGCGGAGGATGTCCGGCGTATTGTGCAAACCCTGCGGCATCAGGATGATATCCACGATATTGCCGCTGCGGGCCGCGACGGTGTACGCTTCTTTCTGGATGACCTTGCAGACGATAAATTTCAGACGCATGGCGGAAATTGTAGCGGAAAAGAGGGATTTTTTCCATTTTCATTTTTCCTTTTTCCTTTTACAATGATGCTTATGTCCAATATTTCCAGACAGGTTATTTTTCGGGGGCACGTGCAGGGCGTGGGATTTCGCTATACCACCCGGAATATCGTGCGCGGTTATCCGGTGACGGGGTATGTCCGCAATCAGGACGATGGTTCGGTCGAGGCCGTGCTGCAGGGAACTGAGGCGGATGTTCAGGCGTGCATCGACGAGATTCAGGAGTATTTCGGCGGCTATATCCGGAGTGTGACTATTTCGCCGATGGTGTATAACCCCAACTGGACGGAGTTTGAGATTACGTTTTAGAAGGCTCTAAAGACGCATTTGTGTCGCCCCGCTGGGGCTTGTTCGAGAAAGATATACGCAACCGGGGGTTTCCACCCCCGGCTATTTTATACGACCCCTTTGGGGTCACAAAAATTGATTGTTTTATACGATTTTCGTAAAAGCACGCTGCATCATGCCGGTTTTTTCTCAGAATAATCTTTTGCTGTCGAGCAGCATGGTGACGGGGCCGTCGTTGGTGGAGTCGATTTGCATGTCGACGGCGAAGATGCCGGTCTGGACGGGGATGCCCAGGCCGCGGAGGGTTTCGATGGTCTGTTCGTAGAGGGCTTTGGCCAGGGCGGGTGGGGCGGCCTGTGAGAAATCCGGCCTGCGTCCCTTGCGGCAGTCGCCGAACAGGGTAAACTGGCTGATCAGGAGGATGCCGCCGGCGATATCCTGCACACTGCGATTCATCTTGCCGCCATCGTCAGCGAAAATCCGCAGATTGGCAATCTTGTCGGTGATATAAGCCGCATCCATCGGACCATCGTCTGGCCCGACCCCCAGAAAGACCAGCAAGCCCTGCTTAATCTCGCCGGTGATTTGGCCCTCAACAGTGACGGAGGCCTGTTTGACGCGTTGTACTACAGCTCGCATAATGTTTATTCCCATGTGGCGATTTTTTCCAGGCGGCGAACAATATCCAGATGCTGGGTGCAGGCCAGTTCGCAGCGGCCGCACTGGACGCAGTCTTTCGCTTCGGCCCTGCGGTCCACGAGGATGCCCCATTTCTTTTGTATGTCCAGACCTTTGGCCATTTCGCTGTCGGTCTTGCCGACGAGGACTTTCTCGTTGTAATACTGCATATACGATGCAATCGGGATATCTTTGGGACATCGGCCCATGCAATAGCCGCAGCCGGTGCAGAGGCGGTCCATATTCTTTGTAACATGGCGTCGGATACGCTGGATATCCTCTTGCGAGAACGGCTGGGCGCTGTTGGCCACGCGGCAGGCGGTGTCAATATGCTCACGGGTGGTAAAGCCGACCAGGGTGACGGTAATCTGCGGGCAGCCAACGCAGAAGCGAATCGCCGCTTCGGTTGCGGTTTCGCCGGGGCCTGCCAGAAAGGCAAGCTGTTTTTCGTGAGTGGGGATGATGCCGCCGGCCAGCGGATTCATCGCAACTACGCCCATCCCGGCCCGATGTGCCGCCTCGACACCTTCCCAGCGGTACAGGAAATTCAGGATATTGATCCCGATTAAAATTCCGTCGAATTGATGTTTGTCAATCAATTTGACAATCTCCGGGCCGCGGAGGTGGGACGAGACGACGATATGGCGGATGAGTCCTTTTTCTTTACAGCGCAGCAGGCCTTCGTATTGGCCGCCGGGCCGCATGGCAAGGTCGTATTCTTCCATCCGGCGGATGCACCAGACATGATAGAAATCGATATAGTCGCATTTGAGACGGGACAGGGATTTTTCGACGGCCTTTATGGATTTTTCTGCGGTGTCGTAATCTTCGGGCAAACCCTTGGTGGAGACAAAGAACTGATTCCGCCGGGGTTTCATCGCGGCAAAGGCCCGGCCGTAAATGTCCTCGCTGCGGTCCTTGCAGTAGTCGGGTGCGGTGTCAAAATAGGTGATGCCTTTGTCGAAAGCATAGCGGAGCAATTCGGCATTGGCATCGTCGGTGCAATTGAGGTCAAATCGCATCCCGCCAAAGCCGATGGCGCTGACTGAAAATCCAAGGCTGCCGTAAGGTTTCGTAATCATTTATGATTCCATACACTTTGGTTACTTTGATTCTGAAATTGTATAATACAGCTTGAAATTGTCCAGATAAAACGTGGTTGCCGCGTCTGCATTGCTGATAAATCCTACCCATTGCAGGGTGTGAAAATCTTTTGACAGCATCGGCATCTTTTCGATGCTCTGGGGCGATTGACCGGCAGGCGTCCAGGTGATTGACCATTGCTGCCCAGTCAGTTCCAGATGGAGCTGGACGTGAATCCATGTATCGGCGGGCAGGGCGACCGGAGATTTGCCGGGAATGTGCAATTGTCCATCGCGAATCGACAGATTTGGCCCGGTTTGATATGGGGGCTTGTTGTAATCCCGTCCCTCAATGACGATGTCGCAGCCGTCAGTGACTTTCAGGTCAAAGCTGCAGTCGGCGGTGCCGTCGGGATAATTGCAGCGATAGACCAGGTGCGGATTATAACGCTGAGACAGACCTGCGGCATCCTGAATCTTGAGACAGTGTTTGCCTGCGGCGGCGGTGTCGTCGGTGATGACAATCGCATCACCTTTGTTTTCGACATGATTTTCAGCGGCAGGGGCAGCACCGGGAGCGTAGTCTTCAAAATCGTCGTCAATGGCCACCGGCGGCGGGGGTGGTGCGATTTTTAATGGCTTAACAGGGATTGACCTCGCCAGCCTGACCCAGTCCATGGGCCCATAGACGCCTGCATCGTCGGCTTTGAAGGCTTTGAATCCGAGCTTAAAAGCCGGCGAATCCGCGGCCAGTTTACCGTCGAATTTGGAAATGTCGGTAAATTTCGGGTCGGCGATAATTGAATGCGTATCGCGGCCGAGTTTTTGCCACTGTTCAAAGGTCATGCCGGCAAAATCAAACGTGCCGCTGTCGGCCCGATAGTAGCAGTTGTTATCCATCTGTACCCTGATACGGTCCCAGGGGCCGTTGAGCAGGGCGCCCTTTTCGAAATAAATAATGTTTCTGTCGAAGATAAACGACAGATGCTCTTCGACGCGCGAGGCCTGAAGCTGGGCCAGTTCGCTGTCGATGAAGATGTTGTTATGGATGTGGTTGTCTTTGCCGAAGTGCTGATGAAAGCCGCCGGTCTTGGTCCGATACACGAGGTTATAGGCCATCTCGATATTGCTGCTGCCTTCGTCGGTGTAAAGCCCCCAGCCGCCATAGGAAAAGGCATAGACATCGTGAATCACGTTGTGGTTGACGGTGGTGCCTTCGGAGGGACCGAGGGTATAAACCGCACCCATATCGCTCAGGACGCCATAGCCGATATGGTGGAGGTAATTATAATCGATGCGGTTGCGTTTGGCCGGGCTGTGGTCGTAACCCCATCGCCAGCCGACCGAGACGGCGGTATAATACAGGTCGGCGATTTCGTTGTGGGTGATGATATTGTCGGGGCTGTGGCCGATCCAGACGCCCACGGCACAGGGAAACAGATAGCCCATTGCATGCAGGATGTTGTTATCCACGAGGATATGGCTGGTCTGGTCGGCCAGATTGGCGGCGATAGCCGTTGAGCCGATTTTGATGCCGCCGGCGCCGGTGTCGGTAATATGGCAGCGTCTGACGGTGCATGTCGTGCAGGCGTCACGGAACCACATGGCATAGGTGCCGATGTGGGCGATGCGGCAGTCTTCAAAGACGATATTCCTGGCGCCGTCGGCATGGACAGCGGCGCCAATCTGTACAGCGGCCTGTTGCGGCTCGAAGCCCTCCGGGCCGGACAGATACTGGCCGTGTTCAAATGCCAACCCTTTGAACTGGATATGTTCGACGATCTGGTTGTCGGCGGGGCTGCCCTGGATGCGGATAAATTGCTCCAGCCGCGGGGCGATGACCTGCACGTTGGCCATGTCTTCGCCGGGCAGAGGTTTATAATACAGCCAGCCATCCCGGGCCAGAAACCACTCGCCGGGGGTGTCCAGAAACGCCATCGCATTTTCAAAGAAAAACGGCGTGTCGGCAGTCAAGGGATTCCACGATTTCATCAGGCCGCCTTCGATTCGCATGGCGTTTCGATGGATGTCCAGGTCTCGCAGGAACTTCCGCGTGATATCCCATTTGTGATAGGCGACCATTTGAACATCATTGAGGGATTTGGCGTCGATGCCGGCCAGTGCAGCAGTGGTCTCCGGATGCAGCTTGATGGTCTGGACGGCTCGGTCGTTTTCCAGGCGGGTCTCTCGTACGGATTGCATATAATAATAAAACTCGTTGGGCGTTCGTGCCCGTACCGCCCGCCTGCCATCGACAAACAGCTGCTCGAAATACCATTTTCCATGGGCGACTTCGGGCAGGTGGGTCTTCCAGATGCCATCCTGATGCGGCTGCCAGCCAGTGATGGCCACGCCTCCGCTAAAGACAGGCTTGGCTCCGGCAGCGGCCTGATAGACCACCGGTGTTTGCGGCTGGCCGCTGTCCTGTGCGGTCAGCTCAAGCGTCTGCGTCATCGTATAAATTCCATCGCAGACGATGATGCGTACAGGCGTTTCATTGGGTTCTCCCGCTCGCAGTTTGCGAATCACATCGCGTGCGGCAGTCAGCGTGGCCAGAGGGCCGTTGGATTTGTCGAGGTTGGGTTTGTCATACATACCCGACCAGGCATCATTGCCGTCGGGGCTGACATAGACGGTTACGGCTGTGGTGTGCGCAGACACGACCAGCATTACCGCAAGGGCAATGCTGATGACTTGACATCGATGAGTCATGAGATTTCTCGCTGTTAAGATTGAGTGACGGTGTGAACGGTTTTGCACCGCGGACATTGCACTCGGTTGGTTGGCAGATTCGGCGGCAGTTTGAGTTTGACGCCGCAGGAGCAGTCAATAAAGGCAAACCCCTGTTGCTGGCGGATGAAGTCGCCCAGGCGAATGCGCTGTTGGGCCTTGTCAGTGGCCTGCGACTGCGGCTGGGACCGGATATCGGCCTGCCGGGTGGGGATGGATTCGGAGTGATTCAGAGCCGAGGCAGGAATGATGCCGGATTTGCCTGTCACCGAACGATAGGCCTGCTCGTAATCCTGGTAATTGGCACCGTGCATCATCGCCCGCAGGATACGAATGCGTTCCTCGGGAGCAGGATGGGTACTGAACAAACTGGCCTGTCTGCCCCGAAACGGACTGGAGATATACATCGGAGCGGTTACTTTATTGGCGGTTTCCATCGGGATGTTGCTGCCGGTAATTTTTTCAAGGGCACTGGCCAGCCCTTCCGGATAACGCGTTAGACGGACAGCGCCCGCATCGGCCAGAAATTCCCGCTTGCGCGACAGGGCAAAATAGAGAATCTGGGCCATTAGCGGTGCCAGAATCGCGGCTATCAGGGCGATGATAATCATCAAACCCTGTGCGTTATTATTGCCGCGGCTGGAGTACCGTCGATGGGAGCCATACATCGTGCCCCGCAAAAAGACATCGGCCAGCAGGACGATGGTGCCCAGCATGATACCGGCCAGGGTGACAAACAGGATATCCCGGTGCACGATATGGCTGACTTCGTGGGCGATGACGCCCTGAAGTTCATCGCGGTTGAGTTTGGCCAGCAGACCTTCGGTAACCGCGACGGCTGCTTTGGACGGATTGCGACCGGTCGCAAAGGCATTCGGGGATGGGTCAGGGATGATATAGACTTTGGGCATGGCCGGAAGCTGTGCGGCAATTTTCATTTCTTCGACGATGTTAAATAGCATCGGATGGACTTCGGGCGTGACTTCGACAGCACCGCTGGAAGCCAGCAGAATCTGGTCGCCTGAAGAAAAACTGATGAGTGTCAACAGCAGCCAGACTCCGCCTGCGATCAGGATGCCGACGCTGACACCCTGCGGGCCGAGGAAGGCGTAGCCCAGCAACCCTCCCAGTCCCAGCAGCAGACCGGCCATGGCCGTCAGCAGAATCATCGAGTTGCGTTTGTTAATCCGTATCTGTTCCCACATCTGTGAAAAATTCTAAATTCTAAACTCTAAACTCTAAATTCGAAACGCCAAGTGAAGAGAAATCAGAATTTTACTTTTGGCACTTCGCGTTCAGCGGGGCTTTCGATTTCAAAGAAATCGCGTTTGGTAAAGTTGAACATCCCGGCCACGATATTGCTTGGGAACATCTGGATCTTGTTGTTATAGCTCAGCACCGCATCGTTGTAAGCCTGGCGGGCGAAGGCGATCTTGTTTTCCGTGCTGGTCAGGGTTTCCTGCAATGACAGGAAGTTCTGATTGGCCTTCAGGTCCGGATAGTTTTCCACCACCAGCATAAATTTGCTCAGGGCTTCGGTCAGGGCACCCTCGGCTTTGGCCGCCTCGGCGACGTTTTTCGCTCCCATCGCCTGGCTGCGGGCCTGAGTGATGGATTCCAGGGTCTGTCGTTCGTGCTGCATATAGCCTTTAGCGGTTTCGACGAGGTTGGGAATCAGGTCGTGCCGCCGTTTAAGCTGGACATCAATCTGTGACCAGGCGTTGTCCACCTGGTTGCGTCCGCCGACCAGCCCGTTGTAAATGCCGATGACAACCACCGCCGCTACCAGAACCAGACCGCCCAGCAGCAGAATCATCATGACCATTGCACCTAATCCAGCCATTCTTAATCTCCTTTCAGAATTTTAGGGTTTGCAAGTGTTGCATAAGGCTTGCAAATACCTAAGATTTTAGGTCTCCAAACATCTCTTTTAACATCCGTACGACTTTTCCATCCGAGTCCACTTGTCCGTTCTCCAGTACCCGGGTCAATTCCCCCCGGTCAAACCACAGGCCATGGACCAGACAGCGATCCAGCAGGACCTTATTATGGACATCCCCGACGTTGACTTTTTCCATTTTTTTTCGACAAATCGGACATTTTCGTGCGGTTTCAGTGCAATTCGGGGCCACTGTGAGAGAAGATAACACCTGGCGGGCCTGGGTTTCATCGGACAGTAAACTCTCCAATTCGCCGGCATCGAGCCAGATTCCCCCGCACGTCCCGCAAAAGTCGATTTCGACATGCTCCAATTCGGCCGTAATCATGGGTTGTTTGCAATTGACGCAATCCATAGTAATCCTTTCTTGTGGATAGCAGGGAATATGGTAGTCCTTTTGGCGGAGTTTGTCAAGGTTTACGCTGCCCAATGTCCTGAAATCCGACGTCGTTTTGTCTTGACTTTGGACGCAATCGTCATAATATGGTTCAAATTGTGACAGGAATTGAAGTTGCCTTGAATTTCGAACAGACAACCCGGGAAAAGTTGCTCATGATAGTCGATTGTCATACACATTTATATTCTGATGGGACGCGGATTTCGCCGCAGGAGCATCGCAGTGCCTGCAAAGATCTGGATGCCTGCATTGTTCTGGCCGGCTGTCAGGGCGACCGCCGCAGTGCTAATGAGGCTCTGTCAGACTATGTTCGGCAAAACAGCAAAGCGGTAGGTTTTGCCACCATCAATCCTACTGAAGACCCGGTGACCGTCCGGCAATTGAAAAAAGAGGTTTTAGATAAGGACCTTCGCGGTCTTGTTCTATATTGTGCCGAGGAGCGGTTTCATCCGGCCCACAGTCAGGCGATGAATCTCTATGAGGCAGCGGCAGAGCTGAATCTGCCGATTTTCTTCCATAATTGTCCGCCATTCAGCCAGCAGGCGGTGATGGATTATGCCCGACCGTTCCAGTTGGATGAGATTGCCCGGACGTTTCCGACGCTGAAAATCGTTGTTGGGCGGATGGGATTTCCCTTTATCGAGCAGACCTGGTGTCTGCTGGGCAAGCATGAAAATGTATTCGCCGATTTAACGATTATCCCGCAGAAGGTCTGGGAGGTGTATAACCTGGTGATGTCGGCGTATGAGGCCGGGGTGATGGATCGGCTGCTGTTCGGCAGCGGGTATCCATATGCCCTGCCGCAGACCTGCATCGAGGCCCTGCTGGGCTTTAACAAGATGCTGTCGGATACACATCTGCCGCAGGTCCCGCGGGAAAAGCTTCGCAGTGTGATTGAACGCGACAGCTTGGCCGCTCTGGGCCTGAAATAAAGATATATACCGTAAGACCGCTTTTTAGCGGTCTTTTTTTGCATGATGAATCTGTTTTGACGTGCAATCGTATGAGTCGTGAACATTGGGGAAGCAAGCTGGGGGTGATTTTGGCGGTGGCAGGCAGTGCCGTGGGCCTGGGCAATTTCCTTCGGTTTCCGGGCATTGCTGCCGATAACGGCGGCGGGGCATTTATGATTCCCTATTTTGTGTCTTTCCTGCTGCTGGGGTTGCCGCTGATGTGGATTGAGTGGACCATCGGGCGATTCGGCGGCGGTTTTGAGCATAGCACCGCCCCGGGTGTGTTTCAGACGATGTGGCAGAAGAACCGCTTCATCAAATATTTCGGCGTCATTGGCATCTTCGGTCCGACGGTTATTTTCATCTATTATACCTATATTGAATCGTGGCTATTGGGATATGGCGTTTTTTCGGTGACGGGACGGTACGCTGCATGTACGGACTCGACGCAATTGGCAGAATTTCTCAAGGGCTATCAAGGGTTGGCTCACAATGAATATTTTTCCGGTCTCGGAACCGCGTATCTCTTTTTTTTGCTTACATTTATCACGAATATCACCGTGCTGTGTTTTGGCATACGCGGGGGGATTGAGCGGGTCTGCAAGTGGGGGCTGGTGGTTTTGTTTGGGCTGGCGGTGATTCTGGTGGTGCGGGTCCTGACGCTGGGGGCGCCGGACTCGGCCAGGCCCGAATGGAATCCCATCGCGGGCATGGGTTTTCTGTGGAATCCGCAGTGGGAAAAACTCAAAGAAGCCAAGGTCTGGCTGGCGGCGGCGGGGCAGATATTCTTTACCCTGAGTGTCGGCTTTGGCGTCATTTTGACCTATGCCAGCTACCTGACCAGGCAGGATGATGTGGCCCTGTCCGGGCTGACGGCGGCGACCACCAATGAAATGGCCGAGGTGATTCTGGGCGGCAGCATTGTGATTCCCGCGGCATTTGCGTTTTTAGGCCCCCAGGCTACACAGGCCATTGCCGGGCAGGGGTTGTTTGACCTGGGCTTTATCACCATGCCGCTGATTTTTGAGAAGATGGCCTATGGAAGCATCTTTGCCGCGATGTGGTTTTTCCTGCTGTTTATTGCCGGTGTGACCAGTTCGATTTCCCTGGCTTTGCCGGCCATTGCGTTTCTGGAGGATGAATTCGACCTGAGCCGCCGCGAGGCGATTATTATTTTTGCGACGATAACTTTTATTTTGTGCCAGCCGGTGATTTTCTTCCTGGGCAACGGCGTGCTGGGCGAGATGGATTTCTGGGGGACCTCGGTCAGCCTGGTGGTCTTCGGGACGATTGAGGCGATTTTGTTCGGCTGGGTTTTCGGGATCGACCGGGCCTGGACGGAACTGCATCAGGGGTCGGATATTCGCATTCCGGGTTTTTATCGCTGGATTATCAAGTATGTAACACCGCTGATGCTGCTGACGATTATCGGCGTCTGGGTCTGGCAGGAATGGAAGTCAAAATTGCTGATGGACGAGGTGGAAGAGGCTAACCGGCCGTTTGTGCTGATGACCCGCATCGGCCTGATGGGCCTGTTTGCATTCTTATTGATTATGATATGGGTGGTCTGGAAACGACGTCATCCCTCGGAGGAAACTTCATGACAACGGCCGGATGGATTTTCATGCTGATAAGCTGGGGAGTGATTCTGGGGCTGTTTGTGTATTGTATGGTACGCACGCTGTTCAGCGGGAAACGAAACAATAAGTGATATAGGCTAAGGTGCGGTTTCGGGGACAATTTTTTTGGGGAAACGGTATTCTTGCTGGATTTTTCTCACGATGTGAGTTATTTTATTGCTGTAAGAAAATAAACCGTATTATTGGTGCCGGATTGAACCTTGTCGCCTGCGGCAGGGTCATCCATGCGTGTGGAGGTTTTTCATGACCAAGCGTAGTGAAATGTCGGAATTAACCCAGGTCTCCCGTCGTAACCTGCTAAAAACCATCCTGTTTACCCCCCCGATTTTGATGTTCAGCAAGGGCGGTCTGTTTGCGGCAGAGGATATCCAGCCGGTGTTCAAACCCCGTATCGTGCCGCCCGGACAGAAGATTCGCATCGCCCAAATCGGCGTTTTCAACCGTGGCAACGAGGTTCACAATGAATTTCGTCGATTTACGGATAAGCAGGTCGAATTTACCGCCTTTGCCGATGTGGCCTTTACCACGCATGATTTCAAGATGAAAAATTACCCCGATGTCCCGTGTTTCCGGGATTACCGGGAGATGTTCGAGCAGATGCATGAGAAGATTGACGCGGTGGTCATCTGTACGCCGGACCATGCCCATTTTGCCCCGGTGATGCACGCGATGCTGCTGGGCAAACATGTCTATGTCGAAAAACCGATGGCCCAGAACGTCTATGAATGCCGCTTGCTGGAAAAAACGGCCCGGGCGTGCAAGGTTGTTACGCAGATGGGCAATCAGGGCCATTCCGGGGCCGGCACGATTCAGTTCGGCCAGTGGGTCGAGGCGGGGCTGGTCAAGAATGTCAAACGGATTGACGCCTGGATGGCTAACAGCCGTCGCTGGCATGGCTGGACTGATAAAGCCTATCCGGAAGAAATCCCGCCGATCGGCTATGACTGGGATCAGTGGCTGGGCCGCCGGCCGTTCCGCCCCTACAGTGAAAAGTTAGTCAACGGCAACTGGCGCTGCTGGTTTGAGTTCGGCTGCGGTGCCATGGGCGACTGGGGAGCGCATATTCTTGATGCCGTTCACCGTTATCTGAAACTGGGCCAACCCTATGAAATTACCACAGAGCTCAAAGGCCCCAGTGACCTGATTTATCCGCAAGGCTCAGTCATTACATTCAAGTTCAGGGCCCGCGAGGGAATGCCGCCGGTCGAATTAAAATGGTATGATGGTCAGGGGAATGTGCCGGCCGCGCCTGAAGGTTATACCGAAAAACTCGGCATGGTCGGATCGCTGATTTATACCGAAGATTATGTCATCCGCGGCGTCAGCCATGGTGCCGATTACAAAATCATCCCGGCTGCGAAAATGGATGAGCTGAACAAAGCTGGCAAGCTGCCAAGGCCCGAAGGCAGACTGCCGAATCATTTCCAGAACTTCCTGAATGCCTGTCAGGGGCTGGAGCAGGCCAACTCGCGATTTGAAATTGCGGCTCCTCTGGCGGAACTGTTGTGCCTGGGCTGCATCGGACAGCGTTTTGGCGGCACGCTCCAGTACGATGCGGATGCGATGGCAATTACCAATCATCCCGAGGCCAACAAAATGCTCAAAGGTCCCGAGGTTCGTGCCGGATGGGAAGCTTACGACAAGCAGCAGCTGGTCAAATCCAAGGTATCGCAGATCAAGTCCCCCGATGCGGTTGAATGGGAAAATCTGTTGGCGGACAAGACGCTGGCCAACTGGGAAAATCCGTATGACTGGGGCAAGGCCGAGTATGTGGATGGTGAGGTCCATCTGACCACCGATAAAGGCAAGTGGTTCCTCGTGACCAAAAAAGAGTATGCCAATTTTGTCTTTGAAGGCGAAATCAAAATGCCGGTCAACGAAGGCAATTCCGGCTTTATGTTCCGTTGCCAAAAGAAGAAAAATTCGGTCTGGGGGTATCAGGCCGAAGTGGATACGGCGGACCGCAAGTGGTCCGGGGGCTTATATGATGAAGGACGCCGGATGTGGTTTATTTCGCCCAACCGTGACAAAGCCGACACGGAAGAAGAAAAGAATGCCTCCATTGCCGCGTTCCGTGCCCGTGCCGGAGAATGCTACAAGCAGGGCGAATGGAACCGCTATCGCATCGTCTGCGTGGGTTCGCATATCCAGATTTACGTTAATGATGTGCTGACCACTGATATTCACGATGAGATGGATCTGGCTGGTCATATTGGCATCCAGCATCATGGTGAAGAGGGGCTGGTTTATAAATTCCGCAATCTGCGCATCAAGGACCTCGGCTCTGGCGGCGAAGTGTATTATCCGCACCGTGAAAATGCCAAGGCCGCACCAATTCCGTCCAAGATGGACGGGGCAATTTATGAAGCCGAATCCGCCAAAATGGTCGGCTGCAGCAAGGCCGATAATCAGGCTGGCTATCAGGGGACGGGGTTTGCCGATTTTGGTGATGCGGGAAGCTCCATCGAATGGGATAACGTACTGGGCGACAAAGACGGCCAGGTTACGCTGACGTTCCGTTATGCCACACCCAACAATCGGCCGTGCAATCTGATTGTCAACGGCGTGGATGCGGGACGGATTGAATTTGCCGCGACCAAAGGCTTTACCGACTGGAAGACGGTGGATATGACCGCGACGCTGAGAAAGGGTCAGAACTCCGTGAAGGTGGTGGCGATTGGCGCCGGACCGAATCTGGACGCGATGGCTGTTAAATAAGGATTGACTCAAAACAAAAACGGATTCAACGCCCGCATATGGGGTTGAATCCGTTTTTTATGCCTCATGGACGAATCTGCTCCTTCAGGGGGTAATGGGGTTTTATGTTCTGCTTCCCAGGACTCCTCTATGGAAATGATTTTCTATTAACGATGCACTCCCAACTTCGAACTTTTCCCTTGTGTCCTGCATGATGCGCAGAATAAAACAGGCGGGTTTTTGAGGCCCGCCTGTGAATATTATTTGAATCCTTCGATTGGCTTTGTGATGTACTTGTCCGTCACGGCTTTATCGAGATCAACGCCGTTGATATTGGCCAGCGTACACAGCCACGCCAGGACATCGGCAAACTCTTCTTCTTTATTCTTGTGGTCGTCGCCGGCCAACGCTGTTGCCAGCTCGCCGACTTCCTCGACAAACCACATAAAGGTTGCCGGCGTCCCGCGTTCACGGTCGCGACGGCCATACTTTTCCTGAATAAGCTGCTGAAAAGCCTTTAATTCCACGAAACCAGCGGCTCCGGTTTAGGCTTCCCAACCCAGCATCTTGCTGAGGCGAGCTTTTTCATAAATGACACGGACTTCATCAGTCGCCTTGCGACAGACTTCTTCCATCTTCTGGCTGAACGGAGCATTGTTGGTCTGTTCGGCCAGGTGCAGATGGCTATGGAGTGGGCCATCTACGGCTTCGATGATTTCCAGCAGGGTAATGCTTTCGGCCGGGCGAGCCAGGAAAAAGCCGCCGCGAGGTCCGCGTTTGCTGCGGAGGACGTTGGCACGAACCAGCTGCTGAAGAATCTTCAACAGATACTCCAGCGGAATGTTGTATTCTTTGGATATCCGAGCTGCCAGAACCGCGCCCTCTTTATAATTCATAGCGATATAACCGACTGCTACAAGAGCGTACCCTGTTGATCTGCTGATTTTCATATTCAGGCCTCCTGAATATTAGTTATGTTAAGTTTCTTGTTTCCCGATTGGTTATCGGACGACAGCAAGTTTTATATGTGAGTTGGTTAATCACCTATTTCTAATATACCTGCCTCTGTATAGTGTTATTATCAATAAAAAGTTCAAGAGTAGCAAGAGAAATTTTGTCG
Organism: Anaeroglomus insulsum; assembly: GCF_050689095.1. Lineage (NCBI taxonomy): Bacteria > Pseudomonadati > Planctomycetota > Phycisphaerae > Sedimentisphaerales > Anaerohalosphaeraceae > Anaeroglomus > Anaeroglomus insulsum. Next base: position 420,341 of record NZ_JBOGCL010000001.1, on the reverse strand, counting down.
AAAAATAAAATTTTCTTTTATTAGACTATGTAACTCTATAATATCCTTATATTCAACTGGATAAGTCAGGTTTTCTTTTTTATGGCTTTAAAGCTTGACAGGGTGGCCGGATTACTTTACGATTTCCCAATAATTTTGACGAGGAGACTCATAATGGATCAATCGAATCCAAATCTGAGCATTGAATATATCGACAGCGTCACCGTGGCGGTTCCAACCGATGCGAAAATTCTGGACGAAGAACAGATTCAGGCGCTGGAAAAGACATTTATGCCCCTTATCGAACAGACTAACGGTATCCGTTTGCTGATAGATTTTTCAAATGTGCAGTTTCTGACCAGCTCGGTGCTGGGCTTGTTAATCCGAATTAACCGAAAAGTCTTGCAGGTGGAGGGCCGGCTCAGGCTCTGTTGTATCGATCCGAAGATTCTTGAGATATTCAAGATTACCCGGCTCGATAAGGTATTCGAACTCTATCAGGACAGGCAACAGGCGCTGGAAGGTTTTTGAAAAATACCCCTTTCCACTGCGGTTTTGCCGGTCGGATTGGGTATATCCGGCTAAACAGGCAAAAGCCGCTACGGGGCCATCCGGACAGGTTCCGGGCAGTCCAGCGTATCGAGGTTGCTATCCGATGAAAGGTGTCGTCAAAGGATGCAGTCAGAGACTGTCTATACAAAATCATGTGTCATCCCCAGCACAGCCGCTGCGGTCGGCCAGCTTTGCAGGGAGATTCTCGATACGGCGAAGGAACGCGGTTTTGGGGAGCAGGACCTGTTTGCGATCCATCTGGCCCTCGAAGAGGCTTTCATGAATGCCGTCCGGCACGGCAACCAGTCCGACCCATCCAAGAATGTTACCGTTGAATTGCTCATAACTCCTGAAAAATTCGATATTTCCATCGCCGACCAGGGGTGCGGTTTTGATCCGGCAGCCCTGCCCGACCCCCGCCAGGGCGAAAATCTTTATAAGACCGAAGGCCGGGGCGTGCTGCTGATTCGGGCCTATATGGATATTATCGAATACAACACCACAGGCAACTGTGTCCATCTGGTCAAATTTCGCGGCAAGGGGCTGCCTGTCATTCAGTAGGCACTTTGTCCGATAACTCAACTCTGTCTATCCAGCCATCTCAATTTTTTGCATAAAATCGCTACAATCGTTAATTTTGCCTAAGTTGCCCATCTTTTTTTCCGATAGTCCAGCCTGAACAAGAACTTAATTTCAGGTGAATATTATGGACAGTATTTATCAGGCATTATTCTCATCGTCACAGATATTGATTGACCAGATTGGTCGCGCAGCGGTTTCGGAAGAGGTCGGTTTTGGGCCGTTCTGGGTGCTGATGGACGGCCTAAAGACCGTACGTGCAGGCGATAAAGGCAAGCTCTATGATGTGTTGGAGGATATGGAACAGATCAGTCGGCTGACGGCTCAGGTTGATGATGGATTTGAGCCGGCCATTCTTGGGGTGGATGGGGCGGTCGTGGCGGCCGGGCAGCTTTGCACCGAACGGTCGCATTGCGGATATATGTTTCTGGTGCTGCCCGGATACAGTCTGGATACAGCCGAGGCCAATGCCGACCTGATTGAACTGCTGATGTCGCAGATGAACATTATCGCAAGCCTGATTGAAAAAAATAACCAGCTTCACCAGGGCCAGCTCACCCGTATGGCCCAGAAGTCGCCGGTGCTGTCGGCAACGCGATAATATATAGGGTGTCCTTTAAATCAAGTTGAACAAGTATCCCTGCAGGAATGATTATTCTGGGGGGCCAGAAGCTGTTTTAGGTTGGTCTTTTGACGGGGCTGTCATATCTTACGATTGTGCGAACCAGGATTTTGTGTTTTGACAGATTTTGACGAGCATGAGCATCACGGGGACTTCGATGAGGACGCCGACAACAGTGGCCAGTGCAGCGCCGGAGGACAGGCCAAACAGCATGACGGCCGTTGCGATGGCGACTTCGAAGTGATTGGATGCCCCGATCATGGCCGAGGGGGCCGCATCTTCATACGACAGTTTCAACACTTTCGACAACCAGTAGCCCAGCCCGAAGATCAGGCAGGTCTGGATGAACAGGGGGATGGCGATCCACAGAATCGTCAGCGGATTGCTCAGGATGACCTCGCCTTTAAAGGAAAACAGCAGCACCAGCGTGATCAGCAACGCGACAATGGTGATGGGCGTCAGGATGTGCAGGAACTGGCTCTGGAACCAGTCAAGACCTTTGCGGGCGATGATCCATTTGCGTGAGATAAAACCCGCGGCCAGCGGCAGGGCGACATAGATGGCGATGGACAGCACCAGTGCCTGCCACGGGACGGGCAGCCGCCCGACGCCCAGGAGAAATCCACCCAGCGGACCGTATAAAAACAGCATCGTCAGGGAGTTGATAGCGACCATGACCAGCGTGTGGCCGTCGTTGCCTTTGGCCAGGTAGCCCCAGACCAGCACCATGGCCGTACAAGGGGCGATACCCAGCAGGATGCAGCCGGCCAGATAGCTGCGCCACAGGGGGATTTGCAGCATTCTGATGCCGTTGGATTCGATGACAGTGCCGACACCATAGGTGGCACCAACAGGCAGGTCCAGACCGAAGGGCATCTTGACGATATCGGTGGCGTCCGGGCCGATAAGGCCGTAAAAGAGCGTGCCGAGAAAGAACAGGGCGATGAAGTACATCGTGAAGGGCTTGATGGCCCAGTTGACAAACAGTGTCAGGCCGACGGGCTTGATGCTTTTGCCGGCCTTGAGGACTTCGGCGAAATCGATCTTGACCATAATCGGGTACATCATAAAGAATAGACATACCGCGATGGGGATCGAGACGACGGGGGCACCGTTGACACTGATAGACATGGCGTCCAGTGAGCGGGCGAAATTCGGGGTCAGCTTGCCCAGTACGATACCGCCGAGGATGCACAAAATAACCCACACCGTCAGATACCGTTCAAAAAAACCAAGTCCCGATGATTTTGATGTTTCACTCATTTTGATTTCTCCGCAGTCAGGTTGATGCTGACGATATAATCCGAGAGTTTCTGGCCTTTGGGCAGGGCGTCTCTGACGGATTGGTAGAGACGGTCGTTGCAGTCTTCCATGAAATCGACGGCATATTCCTTTTCCGTCCAGTGAATGTTGACCAGGCCTGCAGCTTTGGCCATCTCCACGGTCTGCTCAATTGATACGGCCCCGGCCACACAGCCGACCAGTGCTATGGTCATCTCGCGAATGGTTTCAGGCAGGGGTTTTTTCAGTGCCAGGTCCGACACACATACCTTGCCGCCGGGTTTGAGTACGCGGCTGACTTCCCGCCAGACCTGGGGTTTGTCGGCCGAAAGATTGATGACACAGTTGGATATGATCACATCCACCGAGGCATCGGCAACCGGCAGATGCTCAATCTCTCCCAGGCGGAATTCGACATTCGACAGGCCAGTTTTGGCGGTGAATTGCTTGATACTGGCCCGGGCCTTGTCCAACATCTGGGGTGTCATGTCCACACCGATGGCCCGGCCGGAGGGGGCGACCTTGCGTGCGGCGATAAAAACATCAAAACCCGCACCGCTGCCGAGGTCTAAAACGACCTGGCCGGGTTTCAGGTCCGCCAGTGCCGTCGGGTTTCCACAGGACAGCCCCATATTGGCCCCATCCGGCAGCATGGCCAGCTCTTCGGCAGAGTAGCCAACCTGCGCGGCTAATTTATCCGGCTGGGAGGAACCGCAGCAGCTGCAGCCTGTGGCTGCAATCTTGGCATAACTCTGCCGCACTGTTTGTGTGATATCATTTCCGGATTCCATTATATACTCCTATTCTTTTGACGGGTCTGTTGGGCTTATCGTGCCGAGCCATTCTTCAATTTTCATTTCGAGGGTGTCGCGGCTGTTGCGGAATGCGTCGGCGATTTCTGTCGGGCTGCCTCGGACGGCGGCGGGGTCGGGCAGCGGCCAGCGCTCGACGTGCAGGGCAAAGGGATAAAGCCGGGGACATTCGGATTCCGACTCCTGACAGACGATGATGATGTAATCGAAGGGCTGACGGCCCAGGTAGAGATCGACGCTCTTGGGGGTCTGGCCGGAGATGTTGATGCCGATTTCTTCCATGACGGTATAGACCAGCGGATGGATCGGCGCGGGGTAGAGTCCAGCACTGTAGATGTCGAAACGATCGCCGGCCATATGACGCAGGAGGCCTTCGGCCATCTGGCTGCGACAGGAGTTATGTTTGCAGAAGAATAACACGCGTTGTTTTCTGGTCATCGGTCACCTCGTTTCCGGGTTTGGGGTGAGATTGTCGGGCAGGCCTGCGACGAAGCTGCGGATTTCATCGCGGACGCGACGGTAGCAATCGAGTGCGGCCTGCTCGGTTTTGGCTTCTTTGGCCAGCCGCGGCGGATCGTCGAAACCCACGTGGACGATTTTGGCCCGACCGGCAAACAGCGGACAGCTTTCATGGGCATGGTCACAGACAGTGATGACGTAATCAAACTGAATGTGCTTGAGCTCATCGACGTGTTTAGACCGCTGGGTGGAGATATCTACCCCAGCTTCGGCCATGACGCGGACGGCATTCGGATTGAGACCATGCGTTTCGATGCCTGCCGAATAGGCTTCAATGAGGTCTGATTTGAGATGGCGTGCCCAGCCTTCAGCCATTTGGCTGCGGCAGGAATTGCCAGTGCACAGGAACAGAATTTTCAGTTTTGGCTTTTCTTGCGACATAATTGCTCCGGTTCGATGGCGAGGACTTCCTGAAGACGCTGGCGGTCCCGGCCGATGTGGTCATCATTGCGTAAAGTGCTGTTTATCCATTCGAGAGCCTGTCCGGCTTCGGGCGAGCTGTCATCGTTTGACCAGGCGAAGTGCATCCAGCGACCCTGCTTTCGGCCGGTGACCAGCCCGGCCTGTTGGAGGATAGACATGTGCTTGGAGATTGTGGAAGGAGCAAGTCCTAATACTTCCACAATCTGGCAAAGGCATAAGGGGCCATCCGCCAGGAGCATTAAGGCCCGCAAACGGGTTTCGTCGGCCAGGGCCTTGGCGATGGTTACAGCGGTTTTAAAGTTGTTATTTTTATGATTCGTCATATAACGAAATATAGCATCTGTATCCGAGTTGTTCAATAGGAATTGTGTTAGAATTGAATTAGAAACGATGAAGATTTTCTTATCTCTATCTATGTAAATAAGTTACATTATTTTATGGGATTTTAATGGAATCTAAAAAAATCGAAAAAATACGTAGTTTCCACAATAGATTTAAAAATACAAAAATCGTAAAATCAGGGAGCAAATAGCCCGAAGAATAAAACGTGTGTATTGAGCCCTTCCGGAGAGCAGTATCAGCGGCACAGGGAATAGGGCGGCTATTTGCAAAAGAGCAAAGAGGAACTTCCTCTTCATCAACGCGGTCGGACTTGCCCCTGTCAGGACAAGTCCGGCAGGCTATAATCACAGAGACGTGCTCTGTGTTCCGTGACAATCATATAATAAAAGGAGCCATGATGAGACAGTTTTTTGTTTTAGCAACGTTGCTGGTCGTGAGTCATCTGAGTCCTGGGGGGTTGGTTGAGGTCCATGATTTTTCCGGGCAGTACGCTGGGTATGTGCAGGAGGACAATTTACAGATCCCGTTTACGGATAATGTGAATCTGCTTGATACCTTTGTGCATAGTGCGGCCTATACCAACGGCGAAAACTATGTCTATCTGTATCAGGTGACCAACATGAATTTCACCAAGGTGCTGCATCGGTTCTCCGCATCGGACTTTGATGGTTTAAATTCAGGTACAGTAATGGGTTATCTGTCAGCAGACAGTGCGGTGCCGCTGGGATTTCTGGCCGGAGGGGTTGAGCCGGTTTCGGGTGATATCTACGGTAAAACCTTTGGTTTTTCTTTTGAACTGCTGCCCAGGCAGTTCAGTACTGTTCTGCTGGTCGAAAGCCCTTATGCCCCGTCGGTAATTACGGGATATTTGCAAAACGGCGGCCAGTCCTGGGGCAATGTGCTGGGAGCAGCCATTCCGGAGCCGGCAAGCCTTGGGCTATTCCTAATAGGGACACTGTTTGCCTCGAAAAAATGGAGGTCATAAGCTTGGTATGATGTTCCAACTCAGAACAAGCCTGAAAAATCCCCATTTTTCAGGCTTTTCTTATTCCCATTAGATGGTTGTGATTGTAGTCACAATATGAACCCGTGTTTCTTTGGTACCCGAAAAAAGATAACTCCGAATTTTAAAATCAGTATAAAAACGGATTATATCGGTAAAAATTCCTATAAAGCCTTGCGTTATGCGGAATGCTTTTGCTATAATGCCTTCGGTAAAAGCTTCATCAAGTACAGGTCTTGCTGAATTTAGGATGTTATTTTAGGGAATGCGTCAGGACTTTTTGTGTGGAGTGAGTGTATGGGGTAGATTCAAGGGCGGATCAGGGGTCGGAAGATCGGTGTCAGGGTGAATCATCTTCTGAGTTCCATTTTATTCCTTCCCAATCTCTGAGTGCGAGTCCTTCAAATCTGGGGACGGTCGAACTGCTCGATTATTTTCGTGGTGTTGTCGAGTCGATCAAGGATGGGCTGTTTGTCCTGGATGAACAGGGGCGTTTTGAATATGCTAATCCAATGGGGCTGACCGTTTTCAAATGGCCCAGACAAGAGGTGCTGGGGCATCATTTTCTCAAATTAGTATCCCCGGATTGTTATCTCCAGGCGATGAAGGCCTGGCAGGATGTTGTTGCCGGCAACCAGGGAACTGTGGAATTGGAAGTGATACTGGGGGATGGCGGCAGGCGGCATCTGCTGGTTGGGTATTGTCCGCTGAAATACCGTGACAGCCGTAAATATTGTGTGAGTTTTCTGGATATCGGGCCCCTCAAGAGCCTGGAGCATCAACTTCGCCGTTCTCAGGAGCAGGTGGAAGCCTTGTATCGGCAGCAAAATGATTATCTGCATCAGATTGAACACCAATATTACGGCCTGTTGGAAAACGCCGGCTACATTGCCATCATTCTCGATGAAGAAGGGGTTTATGTGTACGGCAATCCTGTGGCGGAACAGTATCTGGGATTAAAGCAGGGCCAGCTTGCCGGCCGGCATATCTGCGACGTATTTGGCACCGAACAGGGCCAGCAGCGACTTGCCATGATCCCACAGATACTGGCTGGTCAGGTGACCCATTTTGAAGACAAGCTTACTATTGACGGCAGGGAGCTGTATTTTGATATTCATTGCTGGCCGTTGCACACCGACAGCGGCCAGAAACGCCGGATTCTGCTGTTTGCGGCCGATATTACCGAATCGAAAAAAACACAGGAAGCTCTGCATCGGAGCGAGGAGCTGTTTCGGACGATATTCAATTCCTCCAATGACTGTATTGTGATCTGGGATAGGAATTATCAGTTTATTGATGCGAATACGTCTGCGGTTGCTTTTATGCGGCGGGAACGCAGCTAGGTGGTCGGTCATCGCCTGGATGAAATGCTGGGATGGAATCCGGAGTATCTGGCTCAGTGGAAAGGCCGAATTGACCGGGTCTTTCAGACAGGTCAGCCCGAGCGCGTGGAAGATAGACTGTTTTATGAGGATCAGGAGCATTATTCCGAGTCAGTGCTGTTTCCATTGCGCAATCACCAGGATGCTGTATTTGCGGTGGGGGCGGTATACCGTGATGTGACCGACAATCGCAAGGCGGTCAGGGCGCTGGCCGAAAGCGAGCATCGATTCCGCAGTCTGGCGGATGCGGCGTTTGAGGGGATTGTGATTCATGATCATGGAATGATTGTGGACTGCAATCAGCGGTATGCGGAAATGGCGGGCTGCAGCCGGGAGGAACTGATTGGCAAAAACGTGATGGAACTGATTCATCCCGAGGATTGTAACAAAATCCTCGGTGTCAAACAACCGGATTATCCGCATCTATACACGGCAAGGATGATTTGCGGGGATGGAAGCATCCGGACGGTGGAATATCAGGGGCGTTCGATTCAGTGGGGTTGTCGGCAGCTTCGGGTGGCCTCGGCCAGAGATATTACCGAACGGCAAAAAATGGAACAGGAACTGGCCCAGACACGCCAGCGGCTGCAGGAACTGCATCGTCAAATGTATCTGGGGTCGATGAGTGCGTTTCTGGCGCATGAACTCAACCAGCCGCTGACGGTGATGGAATTGACTCTGTCGGAAGCCCTGCAGCACTGTAATGACACTGACAGCGGCCAGGCCATGCGGGCTATTATCGAAAATAACCTTCGACAGATTCAGCGGGCGACGGACACGATTCAGAAATTTCGGCGGTTTTTCAAAATGGCCTCATTTGATACCGAACAAATTATCAGTATTGAGCCTGTTGTCCAGCGAGTCAAAATGAGTCTGCTGGAGCTGGCCCGGCAGGCCCGGATTGAGATTGTGCTGGATCCATCCTTGAAGGACCTGCCTGATTTGATTTTCAGCGACCTGGCGATGGAGCAAATCTGCATGGTGCTGATGCAAAATGCGGTGGATGCAGCCGATCCGAATCTGCCTAACCGACTGGTCATCTCGGGCCGTGTGGCAGATCACGGAGTGGAATTGTCCTTTGCCGATGACTGCGGGGGAGTGCCTCAGGCGATGAATGAGCCGTTTTCTGAACCGTTCTTTACGACCAAGGCAGGCAGCCTGGGACTGGGGCTGGAAATTGTACGGCGTATTCTGTCGGCCTGCGGCGGATCAATACGGCTTGACAATGACCAGGGCAAGGGATGTTGCTTTGTTATACGAATTCCGTTCAATGCCTCCTAAGGAGAGACCATGAAGACCTGTGCGAGTCGATGCGTGTGTTTTGTGGATGATGAGGCGGATGTACGAAATGCGGTGAATATGATCCTGTCCAGTCAGGGCTATACCGTTCACAGTTTTGCCGGCGGTCAGGAATGCCTGGTCCATCTGGAGCAGCAGAGCTGTGATTTACTGATCACCGATATTCGAATGCCCGGGATGGACGGGATGACGCTGCTGAATTTGGTGCGCCAGCGCCAGCCGGAACTGCCGGTCATTCTCGTGACGGGGGTGGGGGATATCCCGATGGCGGTGCGGGCGATGAAAATGGGGGCCTCGGATTTTCTGGAAAAACCTCTGCGGCGGGACGAATTGCTCTGTAAAGTCCAAATGCTGACAAACCCTGATCCCGGCCAGAATAAACCCGCCCCCATGATCCAGCGGGGGATTTTTGTGGATTTAACCGACATCGAATGGGAGGTTATGCGGCTGATTCTTCAGGGCAAAACAAGCAAGCAGGTTGCCGACTTACTGGGCCGTTCAGTACGCACCGTGGAAGTCCATCGGGCCCATATCATGAAAAAATACCAGGCCAACAGCATCGTGGAGTTATTGAACAAATATTGGAGTTCCCTGCGCTAAGCGCAGCCGACACCGGCGGGGGATTTTTCTTTACATTATCAGCGAATCGGTTAGAATTTATCCAGTATAGAACAAGCTGGACTGATAGATAACCAATACGCGTGATGAGGTATGTTATAGAATGTCTCTGACGGTTGAGCAGATACGCAGTTTTTTCCATATTTATATTCAGATGCTGTTTTTGCTGGCCCCGTTCTTTTCGTCGTCGATTTTTCTGATGATGTCCGATGGGATGGAGCCACCGCAGCGCCGCAAGGCCGCGATTCGCACCTCGTTTGGGGTTCTGGTGTGTATCTGTGTGTTCTTCTTTTTCGGCAAGCCGCTGTTTTCCGTGCTGGGCATTACTCTGCCGGCCTTTCAGGTTGGAACCGGCTGCGTCCTGTTTCTGTCGTCGATCATGCGGGTGCTGGGCATTGGTACCCAGCAGCATCGTCGTGATGAAAATGAGGATTTTGCCGTGGTGCCGCTGGCGATTCCGATTATCGTCGGCCCGGGCACCATCGGCGCGCTGCTGGTGCTGGGGACTGCTGTGGAGGGGATTGTTGAGACCCTGCTGACGTTTGCTGCGGTCTTGTGCGGGGGCTTGACAGTGGCGGCATTTATCCTGCTGGCCGAACGGATCGAACGGCTGCTGGGCCAGAAACTGCTGGCGACGATTATTAAAGTCACCGCGCTGATGCTGACGGCGCTGGCGGCCCAGATTATTTTCAACGGCATCAAGGGATTTTTCATTACGCCGCCGGCGGCCTAATGGCGCGCGGCAGCGCCAATGACAGGTTGATTTGGAATTGAGGCACAGATGCGAATTATAGCAGGAACCAAACGCGGGATGAAACTTTTCAGTCCCGAAGGGATGGATACCCGCCCGATTACTGACCGGGTGAAAGAGTCGGTGTTTAATATCCTGTACAGCAAAGGTTATCTGGAAGGACGGATTGTTGCGGATTTATTCTGCGGGACCGGGTCAATGGGGCTGGAAGCACTCAGCCGCGGGGCGGCCTGGGCGACCTTTGTGGACAAAGATCATCGTGTCGTGGATATTCTCAAACGCAATATCCAAAAGGCCGATTTTGTCGGGCAATCCAAGGCGGTCTGTGCCAATATCTTTCGGGTGGGGGCGCCGCCGACGCCGGAACATGGGTTCTACGACCTGGTGTTTGTGGACCCGCCGTATAAGATGAGCGAAAACTGCCAGCTGCAGACGCAGGTCGGCAAACTGATGAGCCTGCTGGTCTCGCAGGTGCGGGACAGCGGCATGGTGATTCTGCGGACTCACGAGTATGCGGTGGTTGAGCCGGAATATGGGCAGCTGGTACGGGTCGATCATCGCAACTGGGGGACAATGACGGTTCATTTTTACTGCAAAGGTTCGCTTGCAGGCAGACCTGCGATGGTTGAGCCGGATGCGGCATCAGAGCAAATAGGTGACCAGGATGAGCAGCAGGAGGTTTGATTGCATTGTTGTCGGCGGGGGACATGCCGGGGCGGAAGCCGCCTGGGCTGCATCCCGTCTGGGAGCGGCAACGCTATTGATTACGATGAGCCGCCAGACGATTGCCAAGATGAGCTGCAACCCGGCCATCGGCGGTCTGGCCAAAGGGCAGATTGTTCGTGAGGTGGATGCCCTCGGCGGGCTGATGGGGCTGGCTACGGATGCAACGGGAATCCAATTCCGGATGCTGAATCGCTCCAAGGGGCCTGCAGTGCAAAGCCCGCGAGCTCAGTCGGATAAATACAAATACAAAGACTATGTTCGTCACGCCCTGGAGAACGCGGCAAACCTGACGATTGTCGAGGGGATTGCTGCCGAGGTGCTTACACAGGACAATGCCGTCAGAGGAGTGCGTTGCCTGGATGGGGCAGAATATTGGGCGCCTGCGGTGGTGCTGACAACCGGGACCTTTCTTCGGGGCATCATGCATCTGGGCGAAAAGCAATGGCCCGGCGGCAGACTGGATGAGCCGGCCAGCAATGAATTGTCCGACAGTCTGCGGCGGCTGGGCCTGACTGTGGGCAGGCTCAAAACCGGAACGCCCGTACGGCTGGCCGGCGACAGCATCGACTATGACAAGCTCGATACACAGCCGGGCGACGAAGAACCATCGCCATTTTCCTTCCTGAATGACCGGATTGACCGCAAGCAAATTCCCTGCTGGATCACCTGGACCAACCCGGCGATTCATCAGCTCCTGCGGGACAACCTGAACCGGGCCCCGCTGTACAGCGGCCAGATTACCTCCGTTGGGCCGCGGTACTGTCCGAGCATCGAAAGCAAGATTCTGCGTTTCGCCGACAAGGACCGTCATCAGGTTTTTCTGGAACCGGAAGATGAAGCCATCTCCACCATTTACTGCAACGGTATCAGCACTTCGTATCCGGCCGATATTCAGGAGCAGATGTTGCGGCTGATGGTCGGGACCGAGCGGGCACGGATTGTGCATTACGGGTATGCGATTGAATACGATTACTGTCCAGCCGTGCAGTTGAAGGAAAATCTCGAAACACGGCGGATTGCGGGACTCTTTCTGGCCGGACAGATTAACGGGACCAGTGGCTACGAAGAAGCCGCAGGCCAGGGCCTGATGGCCGGCCTGAATGCCGCACGCAAAGTCGCCGGCCAGGAACCACTGATTCTGCGGCGGGATCAGGCGTATATCGGGGTGATGATGGATGACTTGCTGACGCGGCCGATTGATGAACCTTATCGGATGTTTACCTCACGAGCGGAATATCGCTTGTCGCTGCGCAGCGATAATGCGGATGTGCGGCTGACGCCGCTGGGCAGACAATGCGGGCTGGTCGATGACTATCGCTGGCAACGCTTTCAGGACAAGCTGACCCAGATGGAGGCGTTGCGGCGAATGCTCAAGACCACCCGGCGGCAGGGCAAGAGTCTCTGGGAGATTCTCAAGCAGCCGCAGGCGGGGCTGGCCGAGCGGCTCTGGCTGGAACCGGACGTGGCGGCGATGCACTGTTCGCGGCAGGTCGTGGAGGCGGTGGCGATTGAGTCGCGGTATGAAGGCTATCTGGCTCGGCAGGAACGCGATATTGCCCATCTGCGAAATCTTGACAATATTCGCATCCCCGATGGCCTGGATTATTTCGGCGTGTCGCATTTGCGTTATGAGGCCAAAGAACGACTCTCTGCTGTCAAGCCGCTGACGCTGGGCCAGGCCTCACGTGTCGGCGGTATCACCCCGGCCGATATCGCGGTGCTGCAGATTTATCTGCGCAAGGAGAAAGCTAACGACTCGGGAAGTGAGCCTTCAGATAGGTAACCACGCTGTCCTCGGTGTGGGGGCCGATGACTTCGCTGGCGACGGCTTTGACCTCCGGTTCAGCGTTGGCGACGGCCACACCCCGCCCGGCCAGTTCAAACATCCGGATGTCGTTGATGTGGTCGCCGAAAACGGTAAGGTTATCTTGGGTGAATCCAAACATGTCCATCAATTCCCGCAGGGCGATGGATTTGCAGGCTTTCTTGTCGTGAATTGTCAGCCACCAGTAACCCGGCGAGTACGGGTTTTCGAAATAGAAATTTTCCAGTTGGCCCGAGAACGTCTCGGCCAGCAGCGAGGAAAGCTGCCCGATGGATTCTTTCTCGCCCATCACCGCCAGCGAAATCACCTGTTCGCCGAATACGCCGGCAAGATGTTGCGTTTCCCGCAGCCGTTTGTCGCCCAGCAGTGACAGGGTCTGACAATACCATTGCATGGCCGGGTGCGACAGGGTCTGATAATACAGACAGTCCTGCTGCCCGTTGAACGTGCACACAAACGGCCAGAGATGCTGCGAGCGGATGACGTCGAAAATAGCCCGTGCAACAGACGGAGCCAGACTGTTAATCACAAGATGCCTGCCGGTTGTGTAATCAGTCAGATAGGCCCCGTTGACCGCAATGACTGGCAGTCTGAGAGGCAGGTCGCCAAGCACCGGCTGAATCTCGTTAATCGCCCGGGCACTGGCTACAGTGAAATTCAGACCCTCGCCGAGCAGTTGTCTGAGCGTTTTTCGACTAAATTCCGACAGGGCGCCGCTCCCATCCAGCAATGTCCCGTCAAGGTCCGATACAAATAGCTGCTGCTGTGTCATATCCATGAGCGTGTTGTCTTATTCCTGCGGCAGGCGGGCCAGGTCAATATCCGCTCCTGCAACCATCAGGATGTCATTGCTGTAAATAATGGTGTTGGGCATCGGTACATTGATAACCGTATTGATTTCGTCGCTGTTGGCAACATTTTCGCCGCGTTTGATGGCGACCAGATTGATGTTGTATTTCTGCCGGAGCTGCAGTTCCATGACGGTCTGGCCGTGAAAGGCCGCCGGGGCTTTCACGCGGGCCAGGCTGTAGCCGGGAGCGAAATCGATTTTCTCTTCGATGTGCGGGGCAATGAGTTTGTAGGCCCATCGCTGGGCCGTCTCAATTTCCGGATAAATGACTTCCGTAGCACCGACGGCGGAAAAAACCTGACCGGCAGTGAGATTCTCGGCGCGGGCGTAAATCAGCGGAATGGCCATGCGTTTGAGATTGACCACCGTCAGAATGGCGGCCTCGAATGCATGGCCGGACTGGCCCATGCCGACGATGGCGACATCGACCTGGTCAACACCCTGCGCACGGAGAGCTTCTTCGTCGGTGCTGTCCAGTCGGACGGCGTGGCTGACCTCGTCACGGAGATCCTCGATAATATCCCGATCTTTATCAATGGCGATGACTTCGGCGCCGCTCATCGACAGCGCCAGTGCCAGCTTTTTTCCGAATCGTCCCAATCCAATGACCGCAAAACGCTTCATAGGAATCCCTTAATTAAGTTCATAGTTTGGTTTAGCCGACCACCAGCGGTTCAGTCGGGTATTCATATTTGGCCGGCTTGACATTGAACAGCAGTGCCGTCAGCAGCGTCAGCGGCCCCAGCCGTCCCGCCAGCATGCCTGCAATGATAATCCACTTGCCCGCCGTTGTCAAAGTCGGGGTAATGCCGGTCGAAAGCCCGACGGTGCCCAGGGCCGAGGCGGACTCAAACAGAATATCCAGAAAGGCGAAATTGCTGTTTCGTTCCGTAATCAGTAAAGCCAAAACCGCGATCAGCATCATGGACAGGTAAAGCATCAAAATGGTAATGGCCCGCCCCAGGACGACCAGGCGGATCGACCGCTTGAACATCTCCACCTCCCGGCGTTTTCGCAGGGTGGCCCAGGCCACCATCACAATTACCGCAAAGGTGGTGGTTTTGATGCCGCCGGCACAGGAACCCGGCGAACCGCCGATGAACATCAGCAGAATCAGCACCAGCTTGCTCCCGTCAGACAACGCGGCGATGTCAACGGTATTAAAACCCGCCGTGCGTGCTGTGACCGACTGAAAAAAAGCGGCCAGGATTCCCCTGTCGGCACTGGGATTCTGCGAGCAGGATTCGAACAGCCACAGCAAAGCTGTACCTGCCCCAATTAATATGGCCGAAATCGTCAGGACGATCTTGGTTTGCAGATGCAGCCGTTTAGGGGAAGACGTGTGGAGCAGGTCCACCAGGTGATGGCCTTTGCTGAACCAGGAGGCGATGCGGCTGGTGATCATATCGGCCAGATTGTACAAAACACTGAACCCCAATCCCCCCAGAATAATCAGCGGAACGATGACCAGGTAAACCTCCGGCATAGTATGGAAAGACATCAAATTGTCCGAGTACAGGGAAAAGCCCGCATTGCAAAAGGCGCTGACGGAATGAAAAAGACTATGGAACCAGGTGGTGGCCATGTCGCCGGACGCCCCCGGGATGTTATTCCACATCGGATACAGACAGACGGCCCCGATGGATTCAATAATGATCGTAAATGTAAAAATAAAGCCGATCATTCGTACAATTCGATGCAGCGTATCAGCACTGATGATATCCTGCATGACAGCGGACTCCCGCACCGTCAGCGACTGGCCCAGCATCAGTCCCAGCACTGCTCCAAATATCACAATACCAAGCCCGCCCAGCTGAATTAAAAACAGAATGACGACCTGTCCAAACATCGTAAAGTCTGTGCCGGTATCTTTGACGATAAGCCCCGTTACACACGTGGCACTGGTGGCGGTAAAGACCGCATCGGTAAAACTCATCCGGGGTAAGGTATGGGCCTTGGGCAGCATCAGCAGGCCCGCTCCCGCCAGAATCAGGGCCGCAAACACGCTGGTCAAAGCCCGCGCCGGGTTGTGGCCTGCGGAGGCAATATTGACCACACTGCGGCATAGTTTATCGATGACCTGAAATGCCAGATAGATACTGATCACATCCAGCGAGAATTCCCGCACCGATGCTCCGGTATACCACCGACCCGCTCCGATAATCGCAAACAACACCACCCCCAGCAGCGGAATTTCAAACCAGTACATTCGCAGATAATCCCGCTTGGTGACGGCATTAAAATAGCGGATAATTTTTTCGGTAAAGAAGAAAAAGAAAAGCCCCCCGTCAATATATCGCAGCAGCATTCGCGGCATGGGCGGCACATCAAACCCAAACAGCATCACAAAGGTCGTGGCAACGGCCAGAATTGCAATGCAATTCAGGGCAATGACGGTCTTTTCGAGTGTTTTATTCTTATATTCAATTTTCATGGCACCAGGTTGTCTCGACGTTGTCGATACAGAGTGTAGGATAGTCGTACGATTTGATAGTAATTTTTACTGGTTTTGGACTGGAAAATCCAGAAAATTATCCCACGTCCACCAGCCCAAGCGAGCTGCCGAATTTTTCAATCAGGGTCTTGCGGAGTTCAGCATGTTCCGGCCGGTTCAGATTCGGATCCGTGTCGATTATCTCAAACGCATCCCGACGAGCCAGATTTAACAGGTCGAAATCCTCCACAATATTGGCGATTTTCAAATCTCCCAGCCCATGCTGTCGGGTACTGAATAATTCGCCCGGCCCACGCAACCGCAGGTCCTGTTCGGCGATTTCAAAACCATTATTGCTGCGTGTCATGATGGCCAGTCGATCCTGGGCAATCGGATCGTCGCTCTGGGAGAACAGAAAGCAATAGGACCGATTGCTTCCCCGGCCAATACGTCCGCGAAGCTGGTGAAGCTGGGCAAGCCCGAATCGCTCGGCGTTTTCGATAACCATGATGGTGGCGTTGGGAACATCGACGCCGACTTCGATGACGACTGTAGAAACCAGAGCGTGGATTTTGCCCGAGCGGAAATCCCCCATAATTTGTTTTTTTTGCTCGGTGGTCATCTGTCCGTGCAGCAGGGCGATGTGATATTCCGGAAAGACCTTCTGGCTCAAAAACCGATGCTCATCCACTGCCGCCTTGATATCGCCGTTGGGGATTTCAGCGGTCGTTTCCGCATCAATGCGGGGATAGACAAAGTATGCCTGCCGTCCGGCGTGAATCTGTTTGCGGATGAATTCAAACGCTGCCATACGGTCCCTGGGATGCACATGGCGGGTAATGACTTCCCCGCGTCCCGGCGGGCAGTGCTCAATAATCGACACATCCAGATCGCCAAAGGCCGTCATCGTCAGTGTCCGCGGAATCGGTGTTGCGGTCATCACCAGGCAATGCGGCGATTTGCCTTTTCGCAGCATGGCCCGCTGGTGTACGCCGAATTTATGCTGTTCATCGATAATCACCAGCCCCAGGTTGTCAAAATCCACATCCTGCTGCACCAGAGCCACGGTTCCGACCACGATATCCACATCACCGCTGGCGATTTGATGCAGCAGCGCCCCCCGCTTGACCGCCGGCATCCCGCCAATCAGTAGTCCACGTCGGACCTGACTGTTTTTAAGGTATTTTTCAATGTTCAGAAAATGCTGCCGGGCCAGAATTTCGGTTGGGGCCATTATCGCCACCTGCTGCTTGTTGGCAACCGCCACCAATGCCGCATACAGGGCAACGACGGTTTTGCCGCTGCCAACATCACCCTGCAGAAGGCGATTCATCGGTACCGACTGATTCAAATCCGCAACAATTTCCCCAATCGCCTTGTCCTGGTCAGCGGTCAACAGGAATGGAAATCGTCTGCGTATCCGGTGGTCAATCGTTTCATTCCAGACCAGCGGGGTCGATGGCGCCGTATGGCGCAGATGATGTCGCTTCAACGCCAAACCCAATTGCATCAGGAATAGTTCATCGTATTTGAGCCGACGTTTGGCCTTGGCCAGGTGTTTTGCATCGGGAGGATTATGAATCCATTCATACGCTTTTTGGCGACTAATAAGGTCGTTTTTCTTGAGAAATGGCTTTTCAAATAGCTCCGGCATTAACGGACTTATAGTGTCTATATTAGCTTTTACAACCCGCTTAATGTGCCAGGATGGCAGATTAGTGCTGGCCGGATAAATGGGGCCGCTGAACGCTTCACTGTCGCGAGGCTGGTCCGGGTGCAGGATATGGAACTTCGGATTACTGAACTGGAGTTGATGACGATAAAAATCGACTTTCCCGTAAACCAGCAGAATCTTCCCCGGCTCAAGCTGGTTAATCAGGTATTTTCCGTTAAACCAAAGGACTCGACAAAGCCCGGTCTTGTCTGCTAAGATCGCTTCAAAAAAGGGTTTACGACGATACGGCTGCCAGTCTGTCCGCTCGACCATCCCGACAGTACAGACCAGCTTGCCCGGCTTCAAATCGCCTATCAGTACCGGCTCCGGCACAAATGTCCAGTCCCGCGGAAAATACCCCAGCAGGTCAGCGACCGTCTGCACGCCCAGGTCGTTAAACGCTGCCGCCCGCCCCGGGCCAACACCTTTAAGGTATTGAACTGGAGTTGTCAAGTCTATATTTTGAGCCGTTTGGGTCACTTGGAATCCTTTCTATTGCATCCAAAATCATAAATAACGACCTGGATTTTGGGAAGAAGTTTATCCAAATTTAGCCCACGGATGCAATCCTTTTGGGATTTTGTGTCGAGAAATCGGTTTTTTTGCCGTCATACCATAGGATATGTTAATATGGATGGGTATGTTGACTAAAGAACAAGTTGCCGGACACTTATTAAAAGAACAGATTCTGCTGACTGCCTTTATCTCGTCGATTACGCGGGATTACCAGTCGGCTGAAGATGTGTTTCAGGATGTCTGCGTCAAGGCGATTTCGCTGGCCGAGACCTTCACGGATTTTGCACACCTGATGCGGTGGGCTCGGATGGCCAGTCGGAATAAGGCCATCGACTTCCTCCGTGCCAGCCGCAGCGACGGACTCATCCTCAGCGAACGTCTGCTGGATATCCTCCAGCATGAATGGCCGACCCATGATCGCAAAGATAACTCCGTCGCGATGGATGCCCTGGCCGACTGTCTCAAACGCCTGACCGAAAACAATCGCACAATTATCCGCTTGCGATACTTCAACGGCATGAGCGGCATCGAAGTCGCCGAATATATGAAACGCAAGGCCGAAACGATTTATCAGGCCCTGGCCCGTATCCACAAACAACTGGGCCTGTGTGTCCGACGAAAAGTGGCCCATGAGCAATAACCCGATGACCGAAAAGACTGAACCATTCGATGTGCCGCAGGAGTTTCTTATTCGCCTGCTTCAGTATCAGGACGGCACCATCACCCCTGAACAGATGCGGATTCTTGAAGCCCAAATGCTCGACGACAGCCGTAAGCGGGACGCATTCTATGAAATGCAGATCCGCGGTCAGGTGATCTTTGAACTCTATCGTCGTGCCGAAAGCCAGACCGATCAGCTTATTCAGAATGGATTCAAGTCCCATCCGGCCCAACCCGCCTTGTCGAGCCGCTGGTCAGTCCGACCATGGCTGGCAGTCGCGGCGACGGTCCTGCTGACGGTGGGAGTGCTTATCGCAGTCTGGCCGGCCCCGCCGGACATCGCCAAAGTAACCTATATCAATAATGCTTGCTGGGAATCGGGTCAGATTCCCGAAGTCGGCCAGATGCTCAAGCAGGGCGGTTTTGCCCTGAAATCCGGCCGAATGCGTCTGCGGATGCCGGACGAGACGGTCGTCATTCTGGCTGGGCCAAGCCGATTCGAGCTGATTGATAACAACACCCTCAAGCTCGAGCAGGGTAAAATCAGTGCCAAGGTCAATAATCCCGGCAGCCTGTTTACCGTTCGCACTGCCATGATGGATGTGATCGACCTGGGGACCTCTTTTGGTGTCAAAGTCGCCAAAGACGGCCAGTCCAGTGTCTCGGTTTTTGAGGGAGCTGTGGCCGTCAAACAGCCCATCCCCAAATCGGGCGACAAAGCCATTCTGCTCAAAAAAGGCAGCAGTGCCCGTATCCGTCCCGGCCAGAAGGAACTCGAAACCGTGCCCTATGACCATGCTGAATATCATGAGCTGTGGCCGTTGACCAATGGTGTGGATGAATTGTCCGAAAAGGTTGAATTTGTGCCGCCGGCGGCCCCCCAGCCATTTGAATTATTTCGCAGCGATGAAAAATTGTTTCTGATGCCCGAACGGCAAAACCTGATTCTCGAAAAACCGCTGCCGGTGGATATCAACAAACCCGGACGCTGTGAGCGCTACACCCCCCAGCACCGGCCGCTGGTTGCCGCGGGCAAAAAAGTCAACAGCTACCTGCTGTTTTTCAATCAGGAAGGGCCGAAAAACTGGAAAAACTACCGTAAGCTGACCGGCCAGATTACCTTCAGCAAACCGATCCTCGGCGTCATTGGCCATTATCAGAAACTCAAGGATACGGATGCCGTCGTGGGCATCGAAGGTTTTGACTACCCGGTGTTCATGCAGCGGGAAAAAGACCGCGGACTGGACAATCGCAATGCCGGTGCCGAAGAACAAATGGCCCACGATGTCATTACCATCAGCCCCGATCGCAAAACTTTGTCGTTTGAAATCAGCAGCGGTCCCTGGATCGACCAGTTCCGTGTGATTGTTCAGGCCAATTAGCCCGATGTGTCTGGGGGCCTGCCGGTTTACTGCCGCAGAAGCAATTGCCGAATCTGGCCGGGGCGAATGTTGTTTTCATCGGCGATCTGCCGGATGGTTTGATCCGCAGAGGCCTGGATGCCTGCCTGACGCAATGTGTCCATGGCCGTGTTCATATCCAGATTAAATTCCTGGCAGAGCTGCCGCAGTGTCTGCTGTCCAAATCCTCCACTGCCCGAACCGCCCCCACCTCCGCCTTCATTTTGCCCTCCGCCGCCACCTCGCCGCTGACCGCGACCGCGTGCGTCCGTCTTTCCGGCAGCAAGCATATACAGCTCTTCGGGGGAATATCCGGCCTGCTGTGCGATCGTCCCAAAGACATCCTCCGGCCCGGCTGTAATGCCTGCATTCCTGAGATTTCCAAGAATCGTATCAACGGGAATCTCGGCCTGCTCAGCCAGCTGGGTCACAGTCAGCGATTCCGCATGCGGTACCGGCGGCTGTTGTCCGGCCTGCGTACTCCAACTATTTTTGAGTGTGGTATTCAGACGCAGCAGGGAACTGAACGGCGCAAACGGTCTCAATGACCCCCACGCGGTAATACTGCACAGCAGCAAGGCCCCGATCCACTCATACCGCAGCTTTCGAGCCGACTGAATCCGGCTGACAAAATAATTCACCAGCGGCCTGAGATTCAAGACGATATGGACAGCCGAAGCGATCGTAAAAAGGGCGCAAAAGCAGATATGCAGTGCCGACCATTCCTGTTTGCTCAGCCCCCAGACCGTCCAGTTGCCCCAGTTGGCCACACGTCCCGGCGGAGTAACAAACAACACCGCTCCGGTGATTACGACAGCCGCAAACGAAAATCCCGTCAGAATCGACACAAAAGGCCGAAAACGCAAGGCAGGTCGGGTACGCATAAACACTCCCTGATAAACGAATTCTCTTATTAAATATGCATCAAAGAAGAGTATTCTGGTGACTGCACTAAGCATTGTATCCCGCACAGTGTTCCGGAATCAAGCATAAATCCAGGGATAATAGATGTTATTCAGCCAGGAAGAGACATACATCTTCAGGACCTGCCAGTCAACCTTTCCCCACGAGTCCAGGGAGGCCCTCCGGTACCACGGTTAGGCACATCACAGCAGTGTGCAAACAGGCGAGTGTGTTTTGTGAACAGCCAAAGCAGGCATGTCATCGTCAATCCTTCATATAGTAGCTTAACTGCGGCGGGTAGAGATAGCCCATCGAGACCATCGCCACATCATTACGATAAATGGGGTCCTGCATCAGGGTGACACGACGGTTTTTGGCGGGGATCGTTGTGGTATAAATCCGCAGTTCGCCTTCGACGACGGTAATCATCTCCTCCCGCCAGTCACCGAAGCAATCGGCCACGGCCAGAATCTGTCCTGCGTAATTGCCAGCCCGGTCGCCCTTGTAATGCTGAATGCGTCCACGCCCGGCCAGTAGTTTTGTCGTGCCCTCGGCCCAGTACAGGGGGATCACCGCCCCCCCGGGCAGCGGTTCTTCCGACAGCAGCCTGCCGTCCATGCCATACAGATAATGCTGCGGAAGTTCCTTTTCGCGAGCATAAAATTCCATCCCCGGATTTTCCGGGTCATAATCGCCAAACACCCCCTGCGAATGGACATGCGTTGTCGGTTCCTGTCTCCCCCAAAGGATCTCTCCGGTGCGTGCATCAGCCAGGCAGATACCATTTTTCTTTTGAGGCGGTTCGATGCCGAAGATAATTTCCAGTCCCGGCCGGTCGGGCAGAATATCGGTCACATAGCAGGCATCCGGATGCCCCAGCCGCGTATTCCACAGGCATTGACCCGTATCATCCAGCACCGCTGCACCCAGGATGATTTCATCCCTGCCGTCCGCATCAATATCAGCCGCATGCATTCCGTGCATGCCCTGCCCGCGGACGGGCGGATTCTCGTTATCACCATTCCAGCTCCAGACCAGCTTGAGTGTCTTGCTGTCCAGGTTATATGCATCCACACGCATCGTCGTGTAGGTTCCGCGAGCCACCAGCAGACTAGGCCGTTTGCCGTCCAGATATGCCATCCCCATCAAATGCCGCGAGGCCCGATTGTTTTTAGCATCGCCCCAATCCTGTATCTTCCCGCGGGCGGGCCAGTCCACGCGGTCGATCTCCTTGCCGGTCATTCCGTCCAGAATCGTACAATACTCCGGCCCCGAACAAACCCGACCGGCCAACTCGCCTCCCTTTTCACGATAATCCGGCTCCAGTGGGGCGGTTTTGAGTGCAACTTCCGCCTTGCCGTCGCCGTCGAAATCATACACCACCATCGGCGACCACCAGATGCCCTGTTCGATATTCCAGCCCAGATCCTTCCGCCACAGGAATGTGCCGTCATGCAGATACGCCTCGACTTTCCAGGTCTCCGTGCTGGGCTGCCAGACCCCCGGGTCGCTCGTCTGACGAGGCTGCTTGATGATATAATCATATTGCCCATCGCCATTCAGGTCTGCGATGGCGACTTTATTGCATAGGTATTTGCCATGCAGGGGGATGGCGATGTAAGGTTTGACCGGTGCGTTGGCGGCTAAAGCCGCTTTACCCTCGGGGGCCTGTTCCTTGCCGTCGATAACCGGGCAGACCCACCAGCGATTGGCCTTGTCCATCGGAGCGGTGGTATCGAGAAAATCCGTCGTCCGGGTCAGCGGCTCGGGGTTGAGTATGATCGGCTGAGCATCTTCTGTTTGGCGATAGAGATTAAAGGAAACCCCGGCCCGGTCAGTATTCAATAACCGCCAGCCCAAATAGACCTTGCCCTCCTGGGCCACGACCGCAACCAGCCCGCGGTCAAGTTTTTCTGTCTGCCGCTGCGCTGCAAGCGTGTCGCACATGCCTGTAATGACTGCTATAATACCAAACACAAAAACCGTAGTCCGAATAGCCATTATATACCTCGCAAACAAATTCCTTCCGGTTGCACAGATCAAGCCTCATTGCAGCCGCATTTCATTACAACACTACCGGCCTGTTCTATTCAGACGAAAGCTCCTTGTAAACAGTTACAAAGCCCGATTCCGACAAATTTTATGTTTTCCATTCCATGATGATTTCTGCTACAATAAGAAGGCACCAATAGACCGGCAGGGTGGCACAGAAGGTATTCCAGCACAACGACAGGTGCGAAAGGACAGGTATGCAAAAGCTATTGTTATGTCCGCGGACGGAGATTTGTTTTGTCTATTCCCTGTATGTCGAACAGACGCGCGATGAAAGCGTGGGGATTATTGAGATGGAAAGCATCGAAAACCGGGATTTCTATAGCTGTAAAGCCCTCAACTTTGTGCTTGAGCTTGCCCAGAAACATCAGCTCCCCCCGGAAACCACCGCCCGCCTGCAGGGGATTATCGATTGTCTCCTGACCAACCAGGCCAACCGCGCCGTAGAAAAACGCCGCTCAGACTTTTAAGTAGGGCGCATTTCATCAAAAAAGCCTGCCGGGGGTAACCTGGCAGGCGTGTTTAAAAGAGACTTAAGCCTAAGGAGTTTACTAACGACGACGAAGAAAAACGCCGCCCAATCCTAGCAGCAGCATCGTGGCTGGCTCGGGCACGAAACGAATGTTATCAATCGTTGCGGCATAGCCTGCCGAATCGATAAGCTGAATACTGAACGCGGTTCCATCAAGCCACGTTCCTGTCAGCAGTTTGGTTGCCGTGTTATAAGTATGTGTGCTGCATACTATGGTCACATGCGGATTCCAGACTAATTCTGCCGGCTGGCCCACCCATTTCCAGATCGATTGCGACGTGGTCAGGCGGTCGATACGGCCTCCGCTTAATACGGCAGTACCGTCTGCTCCCAAGCCGATTTCATGAACTTCGCCACCATAAAAATTAAGATGGGCAGAAATATCTACCCCTATTCGTCCGATGCCGCCCAAATAATCGGGATTATAGGGTGTGGTACCGTAAATATCTGCCGTACTCCAGTCCGTTAAATCTAATACATGCCCTCCCCCCCCTGTCATTAGAAGAGATTCATGATTACTTAGAGTGCCTACCGGCAAAAAACCATCCGTAACCACATAGGTATAACCGGCCATCACCGGCAGCGACAGAACTAACAATGTCAAAAATGCAAACCGTTTCATTGGACTTCCTCCGATTGAGTGAATGTTTTAGGTGTTGTTTTCAATGCCTTCAGGGATTGATTGATTTCATTCATAAAGCGATCTCATGCATCCGCATCAATATCCTGCTGTAGCTGAGGATCGGATAACCAAAGCGTTTCAAGGAACAGGGCCGCATTATGTAATTCGACAATCTGTTCGCCAGTCGTTTTTTGCAGGGTGACATCTTTCAGTATTGCAGCAGGCCATTCTTCTTCTAAAGATGCCTCCAACGACATGAGCGAAGCCGTCGCATTTATCATCTGTGATTGCTGTTCCATCAAATCCAGCCGCCAGCAGGCTTTCCAGCACCCCTCCCGATATAAACCAGTTCGGGCATGCCTATTCAACTTGCCCGAACTATGATTGGTATATGCAACACTCATTTTCGGCAAATCAGCATTCCGCCGACCGCCAGCAGCAGCATCGTGGCCGGCTCGGGCACGAAACGAATGTTATCAATCGTTGCGGCATAGCCTGCCGAATCGATAAGCTGAATACTGAACGCGGTTCCATCAAGCCACGTTCCTGTCAGCAGTTTGGTTGCCGTGTTATAAGTATGTGTGCTGCATACTATGGTCACATGCGGATTCCAGACTAATTCTGCCGGCTGGCCCACCCATTTCCAGATCGATTGTGACGTGGTCAGGCGGTCGATACGGCCTCCGCTTAGCAACGCTGTGCCATCGACACTCACACTTATCTCGTGAACCTCGCCGCCATGAAAATTGAGATGGGCATTATGGGTCACGCCAATTATCTGTATCCCTCCCAGATAATCGGGATTATAAGGTGTGGTACCAAAAATATCTGCGGCACTCCAGTCATACAAGCGTAGCATATCCCCACCCCCCCCTGTCATTAATAAGCTCTCATGATCCTGGAGCGTTGGGACATAAGCAAGTTCTATTCCCTGTGTGACGACATAGGTATAACCGGCCATCACCGGCAGCGACAGAACTAATAGTACTAATAATGCAAACCGTTTCATTGGACTTCCTCCGATTGAGTGAATGTTTTAGGTGTTGTTTTCAATGCCTTCAGGGATTGATTGATTTCATTCATAAAGCGATCCCATGCATCCGCATCAATATCCTGCTGTAGCTGAGGATCGGATAACCAAAGCGTTTCAAGGAACAGGGCCACATTCTGCAATTCAATAATCTGCTCGCTAGTCGTTTTTTGCAGGGTGACATCTTTCAGTATTGCAGCAGGCCATTCTTCTTCTAAAGATGCCTCCAACGACATGAGCGAAGCCGTCGCATTTATCATCTGTGATTGCTGTTCCATCAAATCCAGCCGCCAGCAGGCCGCCCACATCCAATCCTCATCGAGCCACACCAGCAAATCCGCTAAATCAATCGTGTACTGACTGGTTCCCGTGGATGCCCAATTGCATCGTGCATTCCAGTGAATACAATCAGCCGCTTCCACATGCTGCGGACTGGCGGGATCGCCGGTATAGTAGGTGTGGTCCGGGCAGTTCGGGTCCAGCACATAGGGATCCCATGATTGCCATGCCCATGAAAACAGCCCGAAATCCCCCAGCCCGACCAGCCCGTCCCCATCTAAATCTTTAACATGATACACATCCGAGCAATCCACCTCATCGGCCCCGATATCTACAATATCGTTATCAATTCGTGTCGCTCCGTCCATGTCGGTTTCTTCGGCGGCAATCCCGGCGTTATTCCCCCTGTCAATGCAGGGCGACGTCGGCAGCAGGTGAAAATTATGCAGCGTAATATCCGCGTAGGCAAACTGCGGATTGCAACTGATATTGTGCGAATTCGGGTCCGGCGTCATCAGGGTGAGATTATTGGGATCGGCAAGAAGACAATAGGTCGCAATGCCGTTTCCCCGCAACTGCTTATGGTCCCCGTAAGCTTTGTTGCCCCACAGAATACTGTTCCGTATCGTCGGGTCAAGACCGAAAGCGTTAACTCCTTCGTTGGCATTATACACAATCGTATTGTTGCGAATCAGGGTCGTCCCAGCAGGTTGTATTACACTAATTCCGTAATAGGAATTGCCTGCAAAGCCGTTTCGGAAAACAGCACTATTAAGAATCGAAGGAGTAGAGGCAACTGTAGAAATACCGTTCTGGAAGTTATCATAAATTTGACAGTGATCAACTAAAACAGTCCCTCCTAACCGATGATAGCTACCGTCATATCCATTATATCTGATTATTGAGTCTCTGATTTTAATTTCCGAGTTTTCTGTATAAATTCCATACCACTGATTATACTCTGTGATACAGTTTGAAATAGTAGAATTTACTATATTTTTCCCCAATATGCCTTGTCCTTCTTTGTTGCTTTCAGTAACAATAAATCCATCCAGCATGGTATTATTCCCCATGGTTACTACCGTAGTATTCCGTTTGGGTACGTCCGGCGTAGCGGGATTACTATCGTCGTCGTACATTCCGATATGCCCGGACAAGATCGTCGGCACCCCGCGAATATTCCGCTGGTCGATCGCCGTTTCTGTTCCGGTAAAGCCGCCATACACAGATACCCCTGCAGGAATTACAAAGCTGTCGGTCGTTTTTGTGCCGGGATAATACGTTCCCGCCGCCACCCAAATCTGCGTCCCGCAGCCTTTTTCCGCTCGGCCTATCGCAGCCTGCAAGTCCGTATAAGCATTCGCCCAACTGGTGCCGGTATTCACCCCCGTTGCCGTATCGTCCACATAAATCACATCCCCGCCCCAGCAGCACACCGAGATGGACCTATGGGTTCTGGCCAATACAATGTCTTCAGCAATCAACTCGGTGGTATTCACTACAACGCCGCTTGGCTCCGAATTCTCATTAACCCTCAGCCGGATCGTAACACTGCCCGAACTGCCCGGATACAGCGTCCCCAGTTCCCACGTCACTGTCCGAGTAAAAATATCATACGTGCCCATCGGCGAGGATGATACATAATCCGCATCCGGGGGGATATAATCCACAAGCCTGACTTCCGTCAACGGCTGCCGCGTATGGTTCGGGTCATCCGAATACGTATAGGAAATCGTAAATTCCGCCTCCCCCCACACATCCACACATGGCAGGGTGTTGGGATCAGAATTGACGGTCTTTTCAAAATCAAGACCCGGAATATTGAAATTCGCAACAGTAACAATCTCCTGGCCGCTGCTTCCCCCCAATTCAAATGGTACAAATCGGGAATTGTGCAAAGAAAATTGAGTGTGGTATGATGTACCCCACCTTGATAAGCGAATGTCTGGATTTTCACTGTTTGCAACCAGCCCATCGTAGATATCCCAGACAAGAGCGTCCTCCGTTATCGTGGTAACGTATTCCCCCCCATCTTGGGATGCCTGGACTCCCCACGCCGCAGGGATCCATGAAAACAGGGCTGTCGGGTCGGTTAATCCTATCATCCCCGTTCCTTTTCCATCCAAAACAAACTGCAATGCCTGCAGGAATAATGTCCGTGCTGCCAGCGGACCATGAACAATATGATAATCCAGATCATGGCCGGTTAGAAACACCCGCCCTGTAATCCCGGCAGCAAGTACGCCCGCCGATAATCCGGAATTATTGCCGCCGCTGTTCCACCCGACAATCAGGATATCATGGGTATTCAAATCCGCCAAGGTAACAGGATTTACCGAGGTTCGAAGCGTATAATTCGTAATACCCAATACAGCCATAGCGGCCTGAGTATCGCCGCTGGAGGAATTATGCGGATCATAAACCAAAATATGATAACTGCTAAAGTCCGGCAAAGAATCAGGGGCTTGACTCTGCAATGCCGCAGGTTCTGACTCCCCAGATTCATCGGGAACATTCAGGAATGGATTAACTGAACAAAAACCAAAACATGAACAAAAGAGGATAGAATACAAAAATATTCTTAATGACAAAGTCTTGCTGCCCCGACTCTCAACCCCTTTTCTCATCACACACCGTTTCCTTTCTCCAATCAAATATCCAACCCATCCTATTTGATGCCCTTTACGCCCCGCAAGTACGCCTCACAAAACGCACAAAAAAGGAGCATCGTTTCATCGTGCTACTGTAGGTTCGCCAGAACCCGCCGAAAACACAAGTTCACGATGCCCCAAGCGGGGCACCGACTCTTGCATCTTTTCGGCTATAAACTGGCGATTTACAGTAAGACGCTTAAAGTCCAGTGGACTATCAATATTAAAATTTCAAGTAAATATGTATCTTGTTATGTCTATATTTTCCTAAATCCTTTTGACAAAATAACAATCCTTCACTCTGTATGTTTCCTTTATAATACAAAAACAGACTTACTTTGTCAATAGCTTTCCATTTCTTAAATATCAGCACTGATAGTGCACCCACTATAATGCCGATTCTCAATATCCAAAAGGCCATAAATGGAATATTTGAACAAAATATTTTATTTTGTTAGCAACTTTTCCATTCCGGCTGACATAATAATAAGCTGGGCCGGGGGAGGCCCTCGGGAACCATTTCCCGACCAGGTTTATAGTTTTTACTATGAACTACGAACTATGAACTATGAACTTTTACATGAAGGAGCAAAAATGCAAAACAAACCCAATTCCACATTCTTGTATCCATGTATCCTTGTCTTCATGTATCCATGTATTTTACCAAACGAACCCAATTTTACCTTTTCCCTTATACTTTTTCCTTTTCCCCTTTGCCTTTTTACTTTCTTATGAAACGAACCCAATTTAGCCGTTGCCGACGTTGCGAATCAAACTCTAACGCGACGCTAACATTATGCTAATATTTGACATAGACAATACCGGTGAAATGATATATTAATAGAACGTTCACTTTTGCCGTTTGGCGAGCAGTGGGATAAAGGGAAATCTGATGGCTGATGAGAAAATTCTGATTGTGGAAGATGAAGAGGATGTACTGGAGCTGATTCGGTATAATCTGGATAAGAATGGTTACCGTACTGAGACGGCCATGACCGGCCCGGCCGCTCTGACCAAAGCTCAAATGGTGGGCCCGGATCTGATTCTGCTGGATTTGATGCTGCCTGGGGTGGATGGGCTGGAGGTCTGCCGGACCCTGAAGAAAGATCCCAAAACTTCTGCGATCCCCGTGGTTATGGTTACGGCCAAAGGCACGGAAGCCGATGTGGTGACAGGACTTGAGATGGGAGCGGCGGACTATATCACCAAACCGTTTAGTCCCCGCGTCCTGTTGGCTAGGATTCGTGCGGTGCTTCGTCGGGAACAGCCTGCTGAGGCTGCTGACAATCAGATACTTCGTATCCATGATATCGAAATTGATGCTGGCCGGCATCGTGTGGCCGTCAAAGGGAAAGATGTCCCTATGACCAGCACGGAGTTCAGCCTGCTTCGCTTTCTGGCGGCACGCCCCGGCTGGGTTTTTACCCGCTATCAGATTGTTGACGCCATTCACGGTTCAGATTATCCTGTAACCGACCGCTCTATCGATGTGCAGATTGTCGGGCTTCGCAAGAAACTTGGTCCTGCGGGCAAGTATATCGAAACCGTCCGCGGAGTCGGTTATCGGATGAAAGACCCAAGCTGAACAAACCCAACGGAATCGCCCCGATGAAAAAACGATTGCTCTGGCAGATATTTCCCTCGTATGTGTTGATTATGATTCTCGCTCTGGTGGCGTTTTCGATGAATGTTTCCTTTCTGGTGGATGGATACCTGACGCGACAGACCCGTCAGATGCTTGAGGTTCGCGCTCGGCTGATTGGTTCGGCGATGGAGCCGCTGCTGCAGGCGGGGGACTTGAACCGGATTGATGCACTCTGCAAAAAGCTCGGGCAGGAGAACAAGACCCGCATCACGATGATTGAACCGTCAGGTCGGGTGCTGGGGGAATCGGACAAAGACCCGCAGGCGATGGAAAATCATCTGAACCGTCCCGAAATTCAGCAGGCCATGACCGGCGTGGTTGGTTTCTCTGAGCGCCGACCCAGTGCCACTCTCAAGCAGCGGATGATGTATGTGGCGGTGCCTATTTTCCAGGACACGCAGGTGGCGGCGGTGGTGCGCACAGCGATGCCGCTGGTGGAAATCGAACATGCCATCGGCTCGCTTACCCAGCAGGTGATTCGCTATGCAATTGTGATTACCGCGATTCTGGTACTGGTTAGTCTATATTTTTCCTGGCGTCTGTCGCGTCCGCTGGCATTGCTGCAGCAGGGTGCCCGGCGATTTGCCCAGGGACAGCTGACGCACAAGCTGGATGTCGTCGGACCGGGCGAGATTGCGGAACTGGCCCAGGCGATGAACACCATGGCCCAGGAGCTGAACCACCGCATTGAGGCCTCGACTCGCCAGCGGAATCAGCAGCAGGCGGTCTTTACCGCGATGCTGGAGGGGATTATCGCTTTTGAAACTGAAGGCAAGTGCCTGATGCTCAATACCGCAGCGGCTCGGCTGCTGCAGCTGGATGCGGACAAGGCAACCGGCCGGACTGTGGGCGAACTCATTCATAATAGTGAGCTGCAGTTATTTGTGCAGAATGCCCTGCGATCGCCCCATTCCGCCGAGCAGTTTATCCTGATGCCCGATGCCGACCTGCGGCAGGATTGCTATCTTCAGGTCCGTTCGTCGGCGCTGCTGGACAGCGAAAACCGCCATATTGGAGCGCTGATTGTGCTCAACGATATGACGCGGATTTATCGGCTCGAGCAGATTCGACGCGACTTTGTTGCCAATGTCAGCCATGAGCTCAAGACCCCGGTAACCTCGATTCGCGGCTTTATTGAAACGCTGCAGGATGGGGCGATTCATCACCCCGAAGACGCCAAACGGTTTCTGGGCATCATCGCCCGTCAGACCGACCGTCTTAATTCGATTATCGAAGACCTGCTGCTGCTGTGTGAACTGGAACAGCAGGGGCAGTCCATGCATGTTCCGCGTGAGATCTGCTCGATTCGTGAGATTCTCAACGAGGTTGTGGAACTGTGCCGACATAAGGCCGCAGAACGCAATATTCGCATTCAAATGACATGTCCCGCTGAGCTGAAGGCCTCGGTCAATGCGTCGCTGCTGGAACAGGCGGTCGTGAACCTTGTCGATAACGGCATCAAATACAGCAATCCTGATTCGGAGGTGACGATTGCGGCGACGGCTGAACACGACCGGCTGGTGATTCGTGTGCAGGACAAGGGCTGCGGTATTGCGGCTGAGCATCAGAATCGTATCTTTGAGCGATTCTATCGGGTGGATAAGGCTCGCAGCCGGCAGCTTGGCGGCACAGGCCTGGGGCTGGCCATCGTCAAGCACATCGTCCAATATCACAAAGGCTCAGTATCTGTCCAAAGCACCCCCGGCAAAGGCAGCACTTTCACGCTCTCCCTGCCGCTGGATGTGTCTTAAAAGGAATGTGTATCTACGTAACGGATTTCATTTTGTCGCCAGGATGGTCCAGAATACCTCGAAATGGGACACAGCTGGGCCTCAGGCGGACAATTTTTTTGGGGTGAGTATAAAACAGAAGGGGCGGTTTTGAGGCCGCCCCTGTGAGGGTTGATTGTGTTGTGTCCGAAGGGTTATTTGCCGGCGTCTTCATCCCCGGCGGCAGAGCGGATTTGGCGGGGCATGGCGACTGAGCCGGTGCGGACCATATTTTTGATGCCATAGGGCCTGCAGGCATCGATGAAGGCCTCGATTTTGCTTTCGGGGCCGGAGACTTCCACCATGACATATTTGGTGGCAATATCGACGACCTTGGCGTTAAACATCTCAATCAAAGCCAGGACTTCAGGCCGTTTTTCCGGCGGGCATGCGACGCTGATGAGCATCAGGTCGCGGGCGACGACGTCCAGCCCGGCGAAGTCCTGCACCTTGACGACAGTGATAATTTTGGCCAGCTGTTTGCGGACCTGCTCAACGGTCCTGTCGTTGCCAATGACAACGATGGTCATACGGGACAGCGTCGGGTCTTCGGTGCGACCGACGGTCAGCGAGTCAATATTAAAGGCCCGGGCGGCAAACATGCCGGCCACATGAGCCAGGACGCCGGGTTTATTCTGCACTAATGCACTGAGTATATGTTTCATTGTTATTCTCCTGAGTTATACCCCACGGGTATTATGATTCCGCGTGCCAAAGCAGCACCTGGTTACTATCTCTGTACTTGGCTTCGCCGAAACAAACCACACGTGCGATTCGGTATCTCTGTCAGACGAAGCCGACGGGGTTATGCCATCTCAAAGATATCCAGACCGCTCATTTCATCGAGGCTCTTGCCTGCGGGAACCATCGGCCAGACATTTTCTTCGCGGTCCACGCGGAAGTCCACAACACAGGGTCGGGTTTCTTTGATCATTTTTTCAATGGTCGGGGCGACATCTTCTTTCTTATCGACGGTATAGCCGACGGCACCGAAGGCACGGGCCAGATTGGCAAAGTCGGGATTCTGCAGATAACTGCACGAATAGCGTTTGCCATAGAACAGTTCCTGCCACTGACGAACCATACCCATATAGCCGTTGTTGAGGATACAGACCTTGACGGGCAGCTGGTACTGCACTGCGGTTGACAGTTCCGTCAGGGTCATGTTGAACGAGCTGTCGCCATCGATATCAATCACCAGTTCGCCGGGTCGTGCCAGTTGGGCGCCAATGGCGGCCGGCAGGCCGAAGCCCATCGTGCCCAGGCCGCCGGAGGTAATGAACTGACGCGGACGGCTAAATTTGTAGAACTGGGCTGTCCACATCTGATGCTGACCGACGCCGGTGACGATGGTAGCCTGCCCCTGGGTTTGCCGCCAGATTTCTTCGATGACGTACTGGGGTTTGATGGTCTTGGCATTGGTATCATAGCGGAAGGGGTGTTTTTTCTTCCAGACCGCAATCTGTTTGAACCAGTCTTCGCGCGGACGGAATTCGACTTCTTCAGCCATGGCTTTGAGGACTTCTTTGGCATCGCCGACCACCGGGATGTCTGCGTTGACGTTTTTGGAGATGCTGGCCGGGTCGATGTCCACGTGGATGACCTTGGCGTGCGGGGCAAAGGATTTCAGTTTGCCGGTTACGCGGTCATCAAAGCGGGCGCCGACGGCAATCAACAGGTCACAGTTCTGGACGGCATAGTTGGCGTAGGCCGAGCCGTGCATGCCGAGCATATCCAGGGATTCATTGCGGCTCTGGTCATAGGTACCCAGTCCCAGCAGGGTCATGGTCACGGGGATATTGGCTTTGAGGGCCAGTGCCCGCAATTCATCGGAGGCGTTGGAGATGATTACGCCGCCGCCGACATAGAGTACAGGGCGTTTGGCGTCGTTGATGGCCTGTGCTGCCAGGCTGATTTGCCGGGCGTGGCCGCGGGTGCGGAGATGAAAGCCCGGCAGTTCAATCGGGGTCGGCGCGGTGACGGGTATCTGTGCGATCTGCATATCGACAGGCAGGTCGATGAGCACCGGGCCGGGCCGTCCGGTTTTGGCGATATAAAAGGCCTCACGGAATGCCTGCGGCAGTTCGGCGGGATTTTTGAGAATCATATTGTGCTTGGTGATCGGTCGAGTGATGCCGGTCATATCGGCTTCCTGAAAGGCGTCGTTGCCGATCAGCTCGGTCCGCACCTGCCCGGTGATGGCGACCAGCGGCACTGAATCCATCATGGCATTGGCGATGCCGGTGACGAGGTTGGTAGCGCCGGGGCCGGAGGTGGCGACAATGACGCCGACTTTGCCGGTAGCACGGGCATAGGCATCGGCCATGTGGCATCCACCCTGTTCGTGGCGGGGGATGATGAATTTGATGCGGGAGTCATAGATTTTGTCAAACAAGGGCAAAACCACCCCCCCGAGGTAGCCGAACATCACTTCGACACCCTGTTCTTCGAGGATATCGACGATAATCTGGCTGCCGGGTTTGGTGGGGGCCGTATTGTGAGGTGAATTTTGAGTCATAATAGTCTCCTGATTGTTTATATATAGCATCGAGAATGCAGAAATACGATGTTTTCTGTCTGGTACTTATCTGATTTGTTTAGACCAGGGTAATACAGCCGTTTCGAGATATCTCAATACGGTATCGATTCCCCATTCCAGACAGACAGTGATGATGGATGGACTGCCGAGCGATGTCGGCATACGAGGTCCGGCGGTGATACCGCCGTAAAGGGTGGGAGTGTTCATTTGTGTTTTTCCTGATAAACATATCTGTTATTCCGACGGCTGCGATTTCAATGGGTTGCTCCGACCGACCTGCCAAAGGCCCCAAGCCTTTGACCTGCCAGGTACGGGGTTGATTGCCCGACCGCAGTGCCGTAACCACACGTTTTTTTGTGTTTCAGGGCGCTGGCTATCCATTTTTAGGCTAACCAGCATCTCTATTGTACTATTTTCGGCAGATGAGTCAAAGGAAAATAAGAAATTCTCAAGATATATCCATAAGAAGATATAGCCTGGTTTGTAATAGAGTATTCAAAATTAATTTTTTTGAAACATCTGTACACGCTATGTGTCTTGTTTATATAATGCACTAAAGCAATTCAAGGAGAGTTGAACTGTAAAATCAGGAAGGGCGCGTCATGAAAAAGTTACAGTATGTGCTGCAGGCTGGATGTATTTTGATCGTGCAGGCTGTGGTGTTTGGGCAGCCGCAGTGGCTTCAGTACAAGACATCTCTATCTATGGAGGATGAATTTTCCACGTATGGGAGCTATCACCAACTCGAAAAGAAGCCTGCTGGCGTAAGGATGCCTGAGTTTGGCCCCTATGCCCAGAAATTCGGCAAGTGGCAGCATTCGATGGATGAGGGTAAGGTTCGGTGGATTGCCCTGGACCGCACCCGCAAGTCCGGCCCGATGGACCTGCTGTATATTGATTCCAACGGCGACGGGCATCTGGATGATGAGAAACCCTATAAGGGGGTTGTGTCAGACCAGTATCGGATTGCGTTTGGGCCGGTGGCGGTGTATTTCAAGGGCGAAGACGGGCCGATTACCTATCACTTAAATCTGCAATATTACTCATATGAAGAACAAAGCTCATACCTTATCGTTTCAACGGGGTGCTGGTATGAGGGGGAGGTGATGATTGACGGCAAGCCGACCCGGGTTGCGCTGGTTGACTATAACGCCAATGGGACGTTTTCGGACAAGGCTGAGTCGCCCAACTGTGACCGGATTTTTATCGGGCCAGAGTCGAAACGCAAGGCGTATTATGTGGGCAATTACCTGGAGCTGGGCAACAAGCTGTATCGCGTTGCGATTGCCAAGGACGGGGCAACGTTTGAAATCACTTTGGCCCAGGATGTGGCTTACGGCAAGGTGAAGGTGCCGGCTAATATCACGACGTTTACGGCTGCCGGGGTCAATGGGTTGTTTGATCGGAAACCGGTGGGGGGCGAGGTGTCCCTGCCGGAAGGCCAATATCGCATTCACGAATGGATGATTGAACGCAAAGACGACAAGGGCAAGACCTGGACTTTAAGCGGCAGCGATTTCCCAAGTGAAAAGACATTCACGGTGGCCAAAGACGGGACGCCGGAGCTGGATATTGGTGAACCGGTCATTTCGATGGTTACTCACACGATTCGCAATAATGCTTTTAATTTTAACCAGGAGCTGGTTGGCAAGATGGGGGAATCGATCAGTCTGCGGGTGGGAGGCGGGCGGCCGGATGCACCGTCGCTGCATATCTACAGCAAAAGCGGAGAATATGACCGAACGTTTAAGCTGGAGTATGGGTGAGGCGGGACCTGTTCGCTCTCGTGGCGAGAGCCCAAAGAGATCAAACGTCCGTATTATATCGCTTGTCAAATCAAGGGGCCTTTTGAGATTCGTTCACAGAACCTGGTGATTAAGCCTGAGGGCCGCAGTCTGCCGGCAGTGGGGCAGATGGTGCTGGATGTGAAGACTGCCGCTTTAGCACTGTCGGGGGCTGGACTGGGCAATGCGGATCGCGATCGGCTGCTGGAGCACAACACCAGTCCCGATGCGATGTGGCTGAGCAAAAAAGAAGCGGTTGGCGAGGGGGTTGTGTTTGAGTTTGATGCGGCCCGAACGCTGGAAAAGATTGCGATTTGGAATTATAATCTGCCCAACTATACCGGACGCGGCATCGGCAAGGCGGATATTTCCGTCTGGACCGAACAGAGCGGATGGAAGAGCCTGCTGAAGGGTGTGGAGATAGCTGAAGCGGAAGGCACGCCTGATTACGATGACCCGACGATTGTATCGTTTAAACCGACGCTTGCGAAGAAAGTGCGTATTGAGAACCTGGTGCCGATTCGGGACGAGGGATTTGTCGGTCTCAGTGAGGTGCGGTTCTTCGAGCCGTTTGGTCCTGCGGCGTGCAATCCAGAGCCGACGCCGGCGGCGGTATTGCCTGCGGCCGGACGGGTCAAAGTGCAGTGGATGGCGGGGCAGGGAGCCAGGGCTCATGATATTTATGCCGGCACCCGTCCGGATACGCTGACGCTGCTGGGCCGGACGGAACAACTTGAGGCGACATTGTCGGAGCTTGCTGCCGGGACGCGATATTACTGGCGAATTGATGAGGTGGATGGCCAGGGCAAAATAACGCAGGGTAAGGTCTGGGATTTTAGTCTTGAAGAAGGCAAGCTGGTCGCCGGGTGGGCGTTTGATAAAGTTGAGGACGCCAAGACTGCCGATGCGGCGGGGACTTTTACTGCGGTGCTGCAGGGCGGCGCGCGGTGGGTTGAGCAGGATAGCGGCCGGACGGGTGTCATTGAGCTGGACGGCGAGAAGGGGTTTGTCCAGGCGGATCCGCTGAAGCTGGATACCGACTGCGCAACGATTACCCTGTGGCTGCGTTCCAACGGGGTACAGAATGCCTATACGGGGCTTGTGTTCTGCCGCGGGGGCAAGACGGTGTCGGGCCTGAACTTCAAAAACGACAACGAACTGGGGTATCACTGGGACGACAAATCAGCGACCTGGCAATATGAATCCGGATTGATCGTGCCTCAGGATAAGTGGGTGTTTGCCGCTCTTTCCGTGCGGGATGACAAGGCGATGCTGTATCTGATGAACGACGGTGAGCTGAAGGCCGCAGTGCATGACTTTACGCACGCTGCGGAACCATTCGATGCACCTGTGACCCTCGGCAAGGATCCGGAAAGCAGCAGCAATCGGCATTTCCGCGGGTGGATAGATGATGTTCGAATCTATAATTACGCACTCGATGAAGAGCAGATTCGTGCTGTGGCGGACAATAAGCCTTTTGCTGCCGCCAGAGCTGCAGCCACACCGGTTCTGATCAATACCAAGCTGATTGCGTGGGGGCAAGCTGCTGTGCCGAATGAGCCTGGGGCCGAGGTTTCTTCGGAAGCGACGGCGGAAAAGCCGACGCCCAAGCGTTCGGTCTGGCCGGTGTTGGTGATTGTAGCGCTGATTGCTGCGGTTGTGGTTGCGACCCAGGTGCGAAGGAAATAATAATCCGTTATTGACCCTCCGATTGTGGAAGGAGATAGTGTATGAAGCGGTATGGACTGCCGAGATGTCGGCTGATGATTTGTGCAACGGTATTGGCTTTGTGCGGGACTGCGTTTGGGGTCACGTACACGGGTAAGGCGTTTTGTCCGAATGGCAACCCCGTGGGCGGCGTGGATGTCAAGCTGTA
This sequence comes from Anaeroglomus insulsum, assembly GCF_050689095.1. Classification (NCBI taxonomy): domain Bacteria; kingdom Pseudomonadati; phylum Planctomycetota; class Phycisphaerae; order Sedimentisphaerales; family Anaerohalosphaeraceae; genus Anaeroglomus; species Anaeroglomus insulsum. The sequence continues at coordinate 382,372 of NZ_JBOGCL010000001.1, read as the reverse complement.
TCAGTTGTCCATGGACCTGTCCACCCAAACGGTGAAGATGAATCTGCTGGGACAGGGCCAGACCAATCCACAGGGGGAATACAGTATTACCTCGGATGTGCCCATTGATCCGGGTACGCAGGCGATTTGCGGGGTTGCCAAGCGGTCGGACTATGCTTTTACCTGGGCGATGACGATGGGACAGCAGGCGGCGCCGCTGGAATTTCACATGAGCGAACCGCAGACGCTGGCCGGGCGGGTGGTGGATGAGCAGGGCAAGCCCGTTGCCGAAGCCCAGGTGCGGCTGGTGGTGCTGGTGATTGCTGACGAGAATGCCCGGCCCGATACGGAGCCGCGGATGATGCTTAATTTTGAGCCGATGCCGTATTTTACGACAACGACCGATGCCGAAGGCAAGTTTGAGTTTAAGGAATTGCCTGCGGGCAGTTCGGCGGAATTTTTAATTACCAAGCCGGGCATGGGACAGATATTGACGGCCAGTGATGACCTCAATCCGATGCAGGGATTTCAGTATAAAGCCGGCCAGAAGGACATTTCCTTCACGATGAGCAAGGGGCTGACCCTGTCGGGCATCGTGATGGATTCAAACAATAAGCCGGTGGCTGATGTTTTGTTGTCGGTGACCCGGATCGGCCTAGATATCGATCCGACGCAAAAGCCGATCAAGACGGATGCGGAAGGGCAGTTTTCAGTGAAGGATCTGGCGGCGGGAACCTATCGGGTGATGGTGATGAGCGACCAGTGGCTTTGTGAGCCGCAGACGGTGGATCTGAAAAGCGATATGGGTATCCAGCTCAAGGCCAAACAGGGAACGATGGTGCGGATCAAGGCGGTGGACCCGGATACGGAAGAAGGCCGGGAGGGAATCCAGATTTACCTGAATCAGGATAACCAGCCGGGTGTCGTCGGCAAGACCAACAAGGAGGGGATTTTTGAAAAGCAGCTTCTGCCGGGGCATTACCGTGTGCAGGTTCAGGATGGAAATCTGTCTAAAAGACAGGAATTCGACGTGGAAGAAGGCAAGACGGCCGAGGTTAAAGTGGTCCTGGGTGCGGCGAACAAGATTACCGGCATTGTAACCAGACCGGACGGCAAGCCTGCGGCCGGGGTCGAGATGAAGCTTATCCCGCAGGGTTTGGGTGTGGCGGTCAAGACCGATGAAAAGGGCAGTTATACGCTGCGATGGTCGCCGGATAATATGTCGTGGGCGGAAGGAGAATATCTGCTGGTGGCGATTGACCGGGGCAATAAGCTGGCGGCGGTGGTGAGTGTCGATGCTGAGACCAAGGTGATGAATGTGCAGCTCAAACCGGCATTGACGCTGACGGGGAAAGTGGTGGATCCGAATCATCGGCCGATCCCAAACGCTTCGGTTTTCGTCCAGATTCGCGCTTCACGATGGTCCAGTACCTTTGATAATACAAGCATTACCACCGATAAAAATGGTGTTTATAAAGCGGAGTTGCTGCCTGCGGAAGGGACGTACTATCTGAGTATTTCCGGCCCGAAGGGGTATGGGACTGCGTCTGCCACGATGGATGAAGCTGCCGAAGGTAAACTGGCCGTTGAAATGAAAGATGTGGTTTTGAAGATTGCCAACAGTTCTATTTCAGGCCGGGTGGTGGATGTGGATGAAAAGCCGCTGGAGGGAGCAAGGATTTACTGCTATGGCGATGGCCAGCCCAATCTGAATGTCACCACCGATAAAGATGGCAAGTTTACACTCAGTCCGGTTTGTGAAGGGAATATTCGACTTAGTGTTAATTACAACAGGCTGAGTCAGAATATGTATGCCAATGTCTTTGTGCAGGCGGGTGAAAGAGATGTGGAAATCGTCCTGATGCCGGGCGGCAATTCGGGACGGCGTGCGGCACCGAAACCCAAGTCGCTTGTGGGCAGGCCGCTGCCGGCGGTGCTGAGCGATCCGAATCAGTTCGACGGCAAGGCCCTGCTGGTGTGTGTGTGGGATTATCAGCAGCGTCCCAGCCGATTTGCGGTCAGAGAACTGGCAAAGAAGGGCCAACTGCTGGTGGATAAAGGGGTCGCTGTGGTGGTGCTGCAGGGAGAACCGGCGGATAAGGCTGCGGTGGAAGGCTGGCTGAAGGAAAGCCATATTGCTTTTAAGCTGGATATGATTGCCGCCGATGCCGAAAAGACGCGACGGGAGCTTGGAGTGCAGGGTTTGCCGTGGATGATTCTGACAGATAAGGCTCATCAGGTGGTGGCTGAAGGATTTGGTGTGGAGGGGATTGAGGCGGCACTGGAGAAGGTGAACTAAGCGTTCGGAGTTCATGGTTGGTAGTACGGAGAATAATACATTCGGGCTTTTGCGGGAATGACAACGGTTGATATTGAGAGGATCTATGAAGCAGGCTGCTTTGGTTGTTTTTTTGTGTGCTGCGGCGTTCGTGTCAGCGGCGGAATATGTCTTCGACTTGGCGTGGCAGGATCATGGTTTCAATGAGAGTGTGCGTTCGAATCTTCGAAATGAGCCTTTTGCCAAGGAGCCTGAAAGTTCAGGCGGTAAAGTCTATCGCGGTCATATCTGGCTTGGGGGAAAGGAACCGGCCGGATTTATCTGGCTTAAACAGGATAGAAAATTCTACATCGATCTCAATCAGGACGGTGATTTGACCAATGACCCCAACGGGATTTTGAATGAGAATACTCCGAAAGGACATCCCAGTTCGGAGTATGAATTTGAGCCGTTTACGATTGAACGTCAGACCGAGTTTGGAACGCTGCGGTATGTCATTGATCTTAGAGTGTCCAATTACAATGAATCTTATTTTTATCCCTATTTTACACTCCGTTCCGGTTTTAAAGGCACATTATCATTAAAAGGCCAGACGTGGGATTTTTCGGTGGCCGATATGCCGGGATCGTCAGAGGCCCAGCGTTTTTTGTGCTGCCTGGCGGATTTAAAGGAGCCATGGTATCGTCCTCGCTGGACGATGCCGGAGATGATTTTTGTTGGCGGGGCCAATTATACAATCAAATTGCGATGGGCTCAGAAAGATGGGACACCGCTGCTTCAGGTCGTGCTGGCTGATAAGGCCGTGGCGATGGGGCAGATGGAAATTCCGGGCAAGGAAATCCGGAGCCTGTCGCTGCAGAGTGCCAATACCATCCTTTTTCCGGAAATCAGCGAGACTCCGGTTGCTGTTCCGGCCGGCCAGTATCATTGTTGGGAGCTGTCGCTCAGAGGCAACGACTTTCGAATGATTACCCCTCGGCGCCCTGTTGACCTTATGTGTACGGTGCCGGAAAATGGGATTGGCCAGTTCAAGGCGGGGGCGCCGCTGAATCATACGGTGGATGTCGTCCGATCCGGCAATATGCTGACATTCAATTATAAACTGGTTGGCATCGGCGGGGAGGAATATGACCCCCGGCAGGTGACCGGATACGATGGCAGCAAAGAGCCCAAAGTGGAGATTTATAAAGGCGATATGCTGCTGGCCTCGGGCGATTTTGAGTTTGGGTGAGGCGGTACCTGTTCGTACTCGTGTCGAGTACCTACGTATGCGTTTGGTGATTTGAAGATTGTGGCAAGCTGTGATATTGGTGCCCTCGGGCCCAAAGAAGGCCAGCCGATTCTGTATTACTGGAGTCCGCTGTATGCCATTCTGGGCGGGCTGTTCTGGGTTCCGCTGGTGCTGGGGTATGTTCTGTTTAAAGAAAACCGCCGGCTTGCGGCACTGTGGATTCTGCTTCCGGCGGCGGGATTCCGTACCATATTGTGGTTTCTCGCTGCGTTGACAGATATGTCCACCGAAACAAGTGGTCTTTTGACTTCGATTATGGATACGATTGCTGTAAGCTTCTGCTTAGTCTGGCTGCTGGCCGGACGCATTGGCGGACGACATCGCTTTGTAACAGCCGTACTGGCTCTGCTGATTTTTGCGGGCATGGCGGGTCTGGCGGTACTGACGCTGCTCAATTGGGACAACAGCCAATATATGACAGTCCTGACCATGTTTACGGGTATTTCGTTTGGGGTCTATACCATTGCCTTGACGATTGCGACCCTGCTGAGCCGCAAGCGGATGACGGGGCTGCGGTTTTCACTGTGGTCGATCCCGGGGTGCCTGATTGGAACGGCGATCCCGTTTTCAGTGATTTTGATTATCGAGATGATGCAGTATCCAGACGAAGGGATGGTGTGGCAATTTTTACTGCAAACGCTGGTCGGGGCGGCCTTTTTCTATGCGGCATTGCTGCCGTTTTTAATCCTGTTTTTTGTCAATGGATTCTGGCGGCAGCGGTTCGAGGCGATCTGCCTGCGTAAAAAACCAGCGGTTGCAGAGACGGCGGAGTTTCCCCCGCAGATTTAGTTGAATCTTGTAAAAGAAAAAGCCCGGCAGAGGACAACTCTGTCGGGTTTTTTTATGCTTTGTTTTCTTCCTGCGGCTGGTCGTCGAAGAGGAGTGTGATTTGCAGAGCCTTCGGTCCGCACTGGGTACATTCGAGGCAGCGGATGCAGCGGTGGTCGTTGGGCTGTTTGTCGGGCTGGATGCCATAGGTGCACAGTGTCCGGCAGCGGCCGCATTGGGTGCACTGGTGCTCTTTCAGGTCCATGGTGACCAGCGAGAAGCGGTTGAGAAACCCGAAGATGGCCCCCAGCGGGCAGAAGATACGGCACCACGGGCGGATGGTGATGAAGATGGCGACAAAAAAGGCCAGTACAATCGAGATTTTGATGGCGTTGGGCCAGGGGATGGGATTGCCGCCGATGGCCGCAGAGATGACATCGGGCAGGGCCTTTTCGACGCCGCCGGCCGGACATAACCGACAGATAAACAGCGGATGACCTTCGCCGTAGAAATAGGGAATCGCCAGCACTGCTCCCAGCAGCACGACATAGCGGAAATAGCCCATCCACTGCGGAATTTTGAGCCGGGGGGTGGGGACTTTGGCGGCCAGGTCCTGCAGCAGGCCAAATGGACAGGCCCAGCCGCAGACGACCGATCCGAGCAGGGCGCCGACAGCAATCAGCAGGCCGATGGCAATAAATGGAAACAGGTGCAGGGCCGAAAACTGGGCGATGACGCCGATGGGACAGGCGAAGGTTGCCAGCGGGCAGGCGTAGCAATGAAAAACGGGGGCACAGACGGTGTGCATCCGGAGATTGAGCGGGTCCAGCCAGACCAAAAGAAACATCGACTGGATGGCGGTCCGCCAGGCGATGAGCCTGGAGACGACTTTCTGTATCGGGGATTGTTTGGCTGTGGACACCACGGCCTCCTTTACTTGCCTCAGGTCGGGCAAGACTGAGGAGCCTCGCCGGTGTAGGTTAAACGCAGTTTGCCGTAGGGGTCGCGGACCACGCCGCCGATGCTGACTTCTTTAATCAGTTTCGATTCGGCGGTCAGCAGGCCCTTGTCGTTGTTTTCGGAAAAGACCGGCTGGGCGTGAAACCTGGTACCCCAGGCCAGCAGTCCCAAACCCACTGCAAGGACGGCAATCATCATTTGTTGTCGCAGTTTCATGCTCATAGACAGTATTGTATCTTGGACCCTTTGGTCTGTCGATAATCAAAATGGCGGAGGCGAATAGGAATCGAACCTACCCAGGACGGTCTAACCGCCACTACACTGGTTTTGAAGACCAGGAGCAACACCAGTTGCCTGTCACCTCCGATAGCAAAGTAAAAAGGGAAAGGCAAATAGTTGAAATCTTTCTGTGTCCTTTTTACTTTTCGCTTAGACTCTTATAGAACATCATAACAGGACTGCCGCCGAATGCAATCCCCATCCATGCGGCTTCGTCGATTTCGGGCTGGGAAAAGCCCATTTTTCGGGCCTTTTCCACATGAATCTTTAAACACGGTTCGCATTTGCTTAACACCGATAAGGCGATATTGATTGCCTGTTTGGTATAAGCATCCAGCCCGCCGGGTCTGCCGACGGCCGAGAGGAATTGTTTGTAGAGGTCTTCGGTACCGCCGCTGGCCGGAGCCGATGGTGTCGCGGGTGTCGAACAGCAGCAGGTTTCCTGCGATTGGGCTTGAGGCTGCGGCTGGGGCTGTGTTTGCGGTGCTGGCTTGGTTTGCCTGGCGGGCATGGTCCGTGTGCCATTGGTTTTGATGTGAATCATGCCTTTTCCGGCGATCATTTTTCCGATGACAGCGGCGGGGAGTTGGTGCTGATGCAGGGCGTCCAGCAGGGCCGGAGCGGAGTCGGCGGCAATGGCGATGAGCAGTCCGCCGGAGGTCTGGGCATCGTAGAGCAGGTCGGTCATATCTTCGGTGACTCCCGGGCCGGAAACGACAACCTTGCTGCAGGATTCCTTGTTGCGTTCGATGGCACCGGGGAAGATGCCCTGAGCGATGTAATCCAGTATCCCCGGCAGCAGAGGGATATCGTCCCAGATCAATTCAGCATCAAGGCCGCTTCTGCGGACCATCTCGGCCAGATGTCCCAGCAGGCTGAATCCGGTAACGTCGGTACAGGCGGAAGCACCGAACTGAACCATCAGCTCGGCGGCGGTTTTGTTCAGGGTCGTCATCGATTTGGCGGCTGCGGAGAGACTTTCGGCGGAGGCCCTGCCGATTTGATTGGCGAATGCGATGATACCTGTGCCCAGCGGCTTGGTCAGAATGAGCACATCGCCGACTTGGGCACGGGCATTGGTCTTGACCTTGTCTTTATCGATGACGCCTGTGACGGCAAAGCCGGCCTTGACCTGGGGATCGTTGATGCTGTGGCCGCCGATGATGGCGACGCCGGCTTCGTTCATTTTGTCGATGCCGCCGCGAAGGATGTCAGCCATGGCCTGGTCAGAGATGGTCCGGACGGGAAAGCCTAGAACCGACAGGGCCGTCAGGGGCGTGCCGCCCATGGCATAGATATCGCTGACGGAATTGGCTGCGGCAATCTGGCCGAACAGATAGGGATCATCCACGGCGGGAGTGAATACATCGACAGTCTGGACCAGGCAGGTGCCATTCTCCAGTTCATAGATGCCCGCGTCATCACCGGCCGGAACACCAACCAGGACGTGCGGATTGTCGGGGAAACTCAGGCCGCCCAGAACGTCTTTGAGAAAGGCCTGGTCAATTTTGGAGGCGCAGCCGGCCTTTTCGACCAATTGCGTCAGGGCTACCGGTCCGGTGGGGTTATCCAGCCGTTCGCCGGCACACAGGCAGATGTTTTTCTGTTTGAAGATGTCACAGGGACACGGTTGTTTCGGGTCGCAGATGCAGTGGCCCAGTGCGATGGATCGCTGCATGACACGTTTTCGTCGTTGGGTATCAATCATGTTTGGCCTCATTCCATTAAATTGTTTTTGATGTACTTGCCAATAATGCGGCTCCCAACGCCCCGGTGAATTGGGGGTGGGGGCTGATTTCGACCGGCCGGCAGAGTGCCGATTCAAACGCTTCTTTCATGCCGGGGATCAGGGCGACGCCGCCGGTAAAGACAACCGGTGCGGCGATGTCGCCTGCGGCCATAGCTATCAGTCGGCGGACGATGGAGGTCTGTACGCCGGCGACGATATTTTCGCGGGTTTCACCGGCAGCCAGCAGGCCGACGATTTCCGTTTCGGCAAAGACCACGCAGATGCTGCTGATCTGAGCGGGTTTGGTGCTCTGGCGGGCGACTTGGCCGAGCTGGTCCAGCGGGATATCCAGCCGCTGGGCGACGATTTCAAGGAATCGTCCAGTGCCGGCAGCGCAGCGGTCGTTCATCACAAAATCGCGGACCTTGCTGCGGCTGTCCAGCCGGATGAGTTTGCTGTCCTGACCGCCGATATCAATGATCGATTGTGCGCTGCGGTGCCAGTGGGCGACACCGGCGGCATGGCAGGTGATTTCGGTGACGGTCGTATCGCAAAACCGCAGCAGATGTCGGCCGTAGCCAGTGGCGACGGCGGCGGAAATGTCGGATCGTTTAAGACGGTTTTTATCGAGCAGCGTGTCATACAGGGTTTGTGCCTTGATCTCCTGATGGACACCCTGGTCGCAGAGGGCCTGGTCCACGATGGCTCGTCGTTCGGTGTCGAACAGGACCATCTTGATGGCACGGGAGCCTGCGTCTATGCCTGCGGTAATCACGATTTTCTCCTTGTTTTGACGGTTTCAATCAATGCTTCCAGTCGGGTCTGAAGCGAGGGACGATACGAATCGGTGAGAGTTGGTACTTCGATTTCAATGGTCGGCAGTCCGAGATGGTCCTGAATCCACTGGCTGATGATTCTGCCTTCGAAGGCACAATGGCTGGCCCCGGGGATGCGGCTGATAACGACGGCTTCGGAGCCGAACTGGCGAATCTTGCGGGCAATCAGTTCGGCACGGTCAAAAGCTGAGCCGGCCATCGGGTCGGACAATGCCATCTGTGCCAGCGCCGTCAGCGGGTCATCATGGTCGGGAATCGGCTCGAGGGCGTGGGCGAACAGAAATTCGGTGCCGCAGAGTCTGCCGCCGCATTCTTCCAGCAGGTTCATGGCGTATAAATCGGCGACGGGGTTGACCCAGAAGATGCGTGCGGCATCGGCGGGGAGGATGCCTTGGGCGTTGTCCATGCGCGTGCGGATTTCGGATAAAAAGGCCTCAAGAATCCATTCGGTCTGGGCCATATCCGAGCAAAAATGGATCATCAGCATCTCGGCAATCAGCAGTTCCAGTGAACCCATCGGGGCGACAGGGGCGGTAAAGCACAGCTGCTGGATGTTGCCAAACAGCCGGCGGATGTGATTGACGTTGCGAATGGTTCGGCGGAGGTCATCCGGGTGCAGTGCCCGGCCTGCCTTGTGTTCAAGAAATTGCTGAATCTGCTGGAGCTGGAGGCGGAGATGGTCAATTTGGTACTGCGGGGCGGTAAAGCCGCAGGGCAGAGTAACGGACGGTTCTGTGGTCGAAGGTGTACGGCGGTGGGGCATTTCCCACCAGAAGACAGAATGGCCGAGACTTTCGACCCGCTGGGCGGCGATGGAAAAATCGTCGCAGGTGGCCCCGACGCTGCAAATCAGGGCGTCGGGAATCGGGAAGTGTTTGCCGTTGACAAAGGCCCCGACCATCGCACGTACCGGGCAGAAGGACTCGTCAAGACCGTGTTGGGCAGCGATTTCAAACAGCCCTTCGTGCATCTGTTTGAGACAGGGCGTCCACCAGGCTCCGTCCGGGTAAAAGGCAACCATCTCATCGAAACTATCGACCAGAATGGGGACAGTGCCGAGGTCTTTCATCGTGCCGATGATAAGCTTTCCCTTGACGCGATGCTGCCGCAGGCGGTCTTCTTCGCTCAGCAGAAAATTCCACAGATGCAGAGCGGCCGGGGAGTTGTCGAATTTCAGGCAGGCAAGGCGTTTGTCGCCCTGATCAGCGTGACGCAGCAGAGGTCCGCCATAGGCTGGCTCCTGCAGGCCCGCTGTTTTCAGTTGTGTGTAGCGTTCCTGCCACTGGGACAGGGTTAGTTGTGCCGGCCTGTTATTCATTGTTCCAGCATCTCCAGAAAGGCTTCCAGTCGCGATAATGCCGCGGCCTGCGAACTGCCATTCCATTCGATGGCCAGCACCGGCGGCAAAGGACGCCGGCGGAGCTGGTGCTCAACGCCGCGCCAGTGGTCACAAAATGGATGACGCAGCAGGATAATGCCATCGACGACAGTGGCTTGCAGTTGGGTTTCGAGCCATTCATAAAACCGATGCCCCGGCCGAGTCCGAATCGATGGTGTGGTCTGCAAGTACGCCGCAGCCAGTTCAACATAAGGGTCAGTTTTCATGGCCTCTGGATTTAATGCCCTGCGGAATTGTTCGACCGCGTTTTCGGTTGCATTCAGGACGATTGTGCCGCGATTTCCCAGACTTTGCTCCAAGGCAGCAAGCTGACATGCATATACCGGGCCGCCAATCAGGGCGATTTTGGCCCGACGATAGTTGTGCGGCATAGGATTCTTCCAATGTGCCGCATCGGTCTTGATTGTGTCAAATCGTGCGGCATGGCCGGACAGACGGCAAAGAAATTGTGCCATCTGCCGAAGCTCCTCGGCGAACAGTGCCACAGCATCGGGGCCGGTTGTAACAGGAACATTCAGCAGAAAGCCGTTTTTGCCGCCATTGGCCTGGTACACATCATACACCCGCCGCATCTGGTCACACAGGGTGGTAAAGATTACGGCATACGGCTGGGTTTGCTTTTTTAATCCCGTCAGAAAGACCTCGACGGCAAAGCAAATGCCTTCGGTCTGGGCCGTACAGAAGTCATCCGCATCCGCATTGAATCGTCGCGGCTCCAGACCACAGGCGGCAATCAATTCCGCCGGCACAAACGGACAGTGGTACCATACCGGCATCATCCGCGGCGTCTTTCCCTGGCAGTTTCCAGCAATGCCTCCACGCGTACGGCAATTCGTGCCGCGTCCGAGGGCGAATAATCGGTTACGATTTTCAGATATGGCAATGATTTTGTTTCGGCAAGCTGACGTACAAAATAGGATTCGACATCGTAGGTCAGGCATCCCTGCCAGACCAGGTCCACGATGCAGTCGGGCCGAAAGTCTGCAATCAGGCGTTCCAGCAGGGTCATGCGGCCATGGTTTTGGGTCATCACCGAACAGGGCAGATGAAAATATCTGCGGGCAATGGCCTCCAGCGGATCGGCTGCGGTTTCGTCCACGTCTTCATCGATGGGCTTGATGCCGGTGCAGTTTTCCATGCAGACAATCAGAGCACCGGCGGCTTCGACGATGTCAACGACTTTTTCGGCCCCGTGAACCGTCGGCACGCCGGTCAGCAGGACGCGGACTTTATTTCGATTGGCACAGCATCCGCCATTGGATTCGGCCCAATCAATCAATCGCTGATACTCGGCCAGGTCCGCATCGATGCCGGAGATGATGCTCTTGAAGGTCAGCAGCTGCCGGCCTGTCCAGGGCGGGGCGGTACGCTTCATCTGTTCGGCCAGTTGACGGCGCAGGCGGCGTTCCCGATTCATCAGAGCGATGGCCTGCCGCAGCTTGTCGTCGGTGATGGTGGTGTTGAGCTGCTGTTCCAGAGCCGTCCGACACTTGGCCAGTTCCCGCAGCCAGTGTTCAAAAGCATCCGGGTCATCCGGTTTTTGCGGCAGTTCCAGAACCAGCATCGTTTTGTTCTGTGCCATCAGCTCGTACATTTTCTTCTTGCCGTCGCAGGTGGTCTCGGCGATGACCAGCGAGGCCATGGCCAGAAACGGATTCGATTGCGTCCGATGATAGCCATATGTGGATTTAATCAGCGGACACAGACCGGCGGGCAGGTCCTGTTCAGCGGCGGCGATTTTTTCTTCTGACCCGCCGCACAGGCAGACCGGCACAGCCCCCGCCGCCAGAATCAGCTCTCGCGGCGTGTATTCACACATCATGCCTACAATCGGTACGCCGCGATTGTGCTGCCCGGTGGCGTACTCGTAACAATTGGCAATCATCGTATCAAAACGGCTGGCCGTACGTTTCGATTGTTCGGTCATCGTGCACTGTGCCATGGGTTATCCTTTCTTTGCAACGAACAGGCCCTGAATGATTTTATTCTGCCGTGCCAGGTCGCCGATAAACATCATTTCTGCGGCCAGTCCTTCGAATACGGTCTGATCAAAATTCAGGATTTTCAGGGCATCGTAGGTGAACTGCTGGCTGACCATCTGAATATACAATTCGATACAGGATGTATAACGCCCCGTATTTTCAGCGGTCATCACCTTGCAGTTGTTTTTGCTGAGCAGGGTTTTGTAGTCATCGATATTGGCCAGATTCGGAAATTTCATAAAGGTCAGAAAGCGTCTGGCTTCTGCATCGGTCATTGGTGTGGGGCCTTCGACCCAGTCGGTAAAGGCAATCGTGCCGCCGGATTTCACAATACGTGCAGCCTCGGCAATCATGGCAGGTTTATCTTCCACATAACACCAGGCATCCTCACCCCAGACAAAATCAAAAGAGGCTGTCGGCAGACCGCTGCTGCAGACATCTGCCAGCACAAAGCGGATTTTATCATCGAGTCCCTCATCGATGCAGCGATGTTTACCAAGCCTGACCATCGCTTCCGTCGCATCAACGCCGGTCATTGAACCGACTCCGCAAAACCGTACCAGAAACCGCATGCCAGCTCCTGTGCAGCAGCAGAAGTCCACCCCGCTGGAGCCGGACTTAATGGCGGCCTTTCGTGCCAGATCCATCGATGACGTCAGGCCGCCGATATGAATCTGCTGGCCCATCAGCAATTCCCACAGACGCCCTTCGGCGCCACTATAGACGGTTTGAACCTGCTGTAATCCCATATTGTCCAGTGTTTTCATCGTGTCTATCCTGTTCGATTAGAATTCATATTTCAGTTGTAAAGCCCACACATTGCTTTCTCTGTGATTGAGTACATTGCCAAAATTGGCCCACCCGCCGGCCACAGTCAGATGGCTGTCGACAATATACGCCAGACAGATGTCTGTCCAGTCATTTTCCGCTTTGATCAGGTGTTTGCCGCCGGTTTGACATTGATCAATCAGATCGGATTTCTGGCGGTATTCCACGGCAAACAGCAGCTTGTCCGTCAGAAAATAAACAAAATTGCCTTCAAAGGTGGTAGCACGTTCGCCGGCAAATCCCAGCAGGCCGGTATGGATTGCATCGCTGTTTCGCACCCCTGCCGAGATGATGAACGGATTCGGCAGAATACCCTGAATGGTCTTGGATGCAACGGCGGTAAACTCTGTGCCGTAAGTATGGTCGGCTCCCAGATTGTTGCAGGCCCCGTTGAGATTGCGGTTGATGGTGGACAGGCCGTCATTCCATTTAAAATGGCTGCCCAGTGTAATTGCGGGCATCCAGTCAGCATCCAGCCCGCCTTCGGGGAGGATATTGTACCGCAGGTTGAAATTGTGGACATAGACCTCATTCTTTTCAATGTCGGGCAAGCCAGCCTCCTTGACATCATGGGGCCAGTCGCCCAGGCCGATGCGTTCCATGGCATAGCCCAGTTCTATCGGGCCGAACAGGTTTTCGGTTACGGCGATAGACTGGTAGTCCTTGTGCTTCATATAAGCCCCTGTAATCGAGACGCTGGGTTTGCCAAAGATGTCCCCTTTTTCGGCCGGGTTGGCCAGATATGCCGTGGGGGTGGTAAAAATACCGCTGTAGCCATGAACACAGTGTGTCGGCAGCGGGGGAGTATCCTTTGGCGTTTCAGTGTCCTGAGCCAATACGGTATATACCATCAGATTCAATAATACCGCTCTAATCAAATACCTCATACGACCTCCTTGTTTCAAGCCAATAAAAAAGGCGGATTAAGACCGTCTTAATCCGCCGGTTATCTCGCGATAGAAGATTTTATGGATCGATTTATCTGATGAGAGCCGAATTCCTCCGATAAAGGCTGTGCGGGCTGACATGCCGTACAGACGACAGGCCGCTGCCTGTGAAGATTTCTGGCGCTCGACACGAGTACCGGCAACTCTCCACTCACCCGTATTCCATGGTAAATGCAGGGCGATAGGGCCTGTTTTGTTGATCAATTATCGTCATATACAGTAATAGACCTGTCAACAGCAAGACTGTGTCAAAAAAATGGTATGGATTGCAATTTTTGGATAAAAAGACCTATCCCAGTCATCCAAAAGGCTGCAATGATATGGAGACTTTACAAAAACTGAAACATACGGATTCTCCTTGCCAGCCAGCAGGAGGAAATCCCTGGTTTCCGACGGCGGGTATTGGATTGATTCCGGATATTGACTGGCGGATTGTTCGGGCGATTGCCGTTGGTTCAAGATGATGCGGGTCTGGAGTGGATAATAGCCTGTGGCCGGGTCGGATTTATCCAGTTCCGGTGTGGCCCGGACGATGGCACAACAGGTCAACAGAAATCCTGCCCAGACAGATAATCCTGTGTTCACTGAATGGATGGAACACCGGTTCATTTTTGCCTCCGTTAACACTCCTTATTTGAGGTTTTGAATTATACCGCCCATATTCCTTTTGTGTCCAATGAAAAATCCATGGCCGGATAATGTGGGCAAATCCTTGCAAAACCGCGATATCAGCCATACAATAGACACAAAATGTTGATGAGGAAGGATGTGGTATGGCCGAGCAGATTCAGACATTATTACGGCGGCTGCCGTCGGTGGATACAGTCACCCAGCAGGTTCGGCAGGATGCCGAGTCGGCAGGGGTTGGGCCGGCAATTCTGGTCAAGCTGGTTCGGGAACGGATTGATTCCTACCGGCAGGCCCTGCTGGCTGGAAAGGCCGGGCAGACGGATGAACCCGCTGCGGCGATTGCAGCAGAGGTACGCAGGGATATTCAGGCCTTATCCGAGCCGTTTTATCGGCGGGCGATCAATGCGACAGGGATTGTTCTGCACACGGGCCTGGGGCGGGCGGTACTGCCGCAGGCGGCATTGAAACAGATCCAGGACCATCTGGGCGGCTATTCGCTCCTGCAGGTGGATATCAAGGAAGGCAAGCGGTCCAATCGCGATGGGCGAATCGAACAGCTTCTGCGGCTTTTGACCGGGGCGGAGGCAGCGACGGTGGTCAATAATAATTCTGCTGCGACGGCCATCGTGCTCAACACGGTGGGAGCGGGCAAAGAAGTGATTGTCTCGCGCGGGCAGCTGGTTGAAATCGGCGGCTCGTTTCGCCTGCCGGAGGTCATGGCCTTCAGCGGTGCCAAACTGGTGGAAGTTGGCACGACCAATAAGACCCACCCCAGAGATTACGAAAACGCTATCACGGAAAATACCGCTGCGATTCTGCGGGTTCATCCGAGTAATTATAAAATTATGGGATTTACCGAGGAAGTGCCGCTGGGAACGATGGTCTCTATTGCACACTCGCATAACCTGCCGCTGATTGATGATGTCGGGGCCGGGTCGCTGATAGATTTTTCACGGTTCGGGTTTGAGCCGGAGCCGACGCTGCTGGATTCGATTCAGCAGGGGGCCGATATCGTGACCTCCAGCGGCGATAAATTAATCGGGGCCTCGCAGGCGGGCATCATTCTGGGCAAGGCCGACTGGATTGCTAAAATCCGCAAAAATCAGTTTGCCCGCATCGTCCGCGTGGACAAATTTACCCTGACGGCACTGGAAGCGACGCTGACATTATTCCTCGACGAAAAGACAGCATTTCACAATGTGCCAACGCTGCAGATGATGCTGCGAAAACCCGATGAGCTCGAAAAACAGGCCCGGCGTATTGCAGATGCTTTGAGCAAGGCATTGCCGCATGCTGCGATTGTGGTTTTGCCCGGTTTTTCGCAGACCGGCAGCGGCTCGCTTCCGACACAAAATTTGCCGACGACACTGGTGGGGATTTCCAGCCCGGCGATGACAGCCATGACCCTGGCCAATCGCCTGCGGCTTTATTCGACCCCGATTTTTACCCGGATCCAGAACGAGCAGATTCTCATTGACCCGCGGACGCTGCGGGATGACGATGAAGCAGTTCTGATTGAGGCTCTGGCTAGTATCCTGGCCAGGGAAACTCGGCAATGAGTCGGATTAACATTACACTCGGAACCGCCGGACATGTGGATCACGGCAAGACCTCGCTGGTCAAATGTCTGACCGGCTGCGAGACCGACCGGCTCAGGGAAGAAAAAGAGCGGGGCATGAGTATCGAGCTGGGCTTTGCCCCCTGTACGCTGGGCGATCTGGAAGTGGGTATTGTTGATGTCCCCGGTCATGAGCATTTTATCAAGACGATGGTGGCCGGTGCCACCGGTATCGATGGGGTGATCTTTCTGGTCGCTGCGGATGATGGCATCATGCCGCAGACGCGGGAACATCTGGACATCCTGACATTGCTGGGGATTGGACACGGTGTGGTAGCCCTGACCAAGGTTGATATGGTTTCTCCTGACCGGGTTGAGAAGGTCCGTGATGAAATCCGGGAATTTCTGCGAGGTACCTTCCTGCAGGATAGCCCCATTTGTCCGGTGTCGAGTGTGACCGGACAGGGGTTTGATGCCTTTTACGGAAGCCTGATGGAGATGGTTAAACGCATCCGCCCCAAACCTGCCGACGGCATCTTTCGCCAGCCGGTGGAACGGGCGTTTACCATCAAGGGATTCGGAACGGTCATCAGCGGGATTCCCTGTGCCGGACAGGCTCGTGTCGGCGACGAAGTGACGCTGCTGCCCGGAGGCAGCAAAAGCCGCATCAAGGCCATTCAGGTGTATGGCAAAAGCGCCGAGGTGGTGCAGAACGGTCAATGTGCCGCTTTAAATGTACCTCAGATTGACCATAGCATGGTCCAGCGCGGTCAGGTCCTGACGGTGGGGGATTATTTTGAACCCCAGCGGTGGTTTCTGGCTTCACTGCGGATTTTACCGCTGGATGCCGTCCGCATCAAAAACGGCATGGACATCAAGTTTCACACCGGTACCGCCGAAACCCCGGCCACTTTGTATCTGCTCGAGTCCGATAACGCACTTGCCGGGACCCAGATACTTGTGCAAATTCGCACGGAGCATCTTCTGGTGGCAGGCCCGCGGGACCGCTTTATCATCCGTTCCTTATCACCGGTCCGCACGATTGGCGGCGGATATATCGTGCGGGGAGAACATCATAAACTCAAACGCACCGATGCGGCGGTTGTCGAAGATGCCCGCTGCTGTGCCGTCTCTGTCTTGAACGAACAAGACTATGTGGCCTATACCATTCGCTCTGTTCCTGCCGGAGCCGCCCGCATCCGAGACATTGCCTATCAGTGCAAAATGCTTCCGGCTGCCGTTGAGCATGTTCTGGACCGACTGTGCCAAACCGGCCTGATTCTGCAATTGGCGGATGGATTATTTGCACACAGCGACACGGTCAGCCAATTTGAACAGCGCCTTTGCGACGGAATTGGTCAGTATCATGCTGCCCATCCGGAGACCCCGGGTATGGAGCCATCTCTGCTGCTGGAGCAAAGCGGCCTCGATAAGGCAATCTTCGATGCGATGACGGCCAGACTGATTCAACAGGGCAAAATTGCCCTTCGCAAAGATCGGCTGGCTCTGCCGGGATTTGTGGAACAGTTCAACAGTCCCGAAGCCAGATTGATGGGACAGGTCGAGTCGCTGTTTCGGCACAACCTGTTCAGTCCTCCATCTCCGGATGAGCTGGCGGCCTTTCTCAAGACGCATGTCGGCCAGATCGAAAAAACAATCAAGCTGCTGTGCGATCAGAAGCGGCTGTGTCGAGTCGAAGCGGGACTGTATTTTCATGCCGACGCCATCGAGCAGGCCAAACAGCGGATTGCCGCTCATGTCAGAGCGGAAGGGCAGGGACGCCTGGAAAGCGTGGATTTCAAATACCTGATTGACACGACTCGTAAATTTGCCATCCCGCTGCTGGATTATATGGATAAAATCGGCTTTACCCGCCGTGTGGGTAACACCCGATATCTCAAAGGATAAATTTTCATTCAGAAAGGGAGAGCATGAAGGCGATTACATTGTGGACGAGCCTGCTGATGATTGGAATGCTGATGCAGCCTATCGTGGCGGAGCGGACGACGGTGGTGTTCAATAACGACTGGCTGTTTGCCAAAGGCAGCCCGGACGGTGCGCAGGATGTTGCGTGTGACGACAGCCAGTGGCAAAAGGTTCGTTTGCCGCATGACTGGGCCATCAGCGGACCGTTTGACCCCAACGGCAATCCCAACACCGGCAAACTCCCCTGGCAGGGGAAAGGCTGGTATCGCAAACACTTTGATGTCAAAGCCGAAGATGCAGGCAAATGCGTCTATTTTCTTTTCGATGGTGTTATGGCGATGCCGACGGTCTATATCAACGGCCGAAAGGCCGGCGGCTGGGACTATGGTTACAATTCATTCTGGATTGATGCGACCCAATACATTGCCTTCGGACAGAAAAATGTCATTGCGGTTGCCGTGGATACAACCCGTCACGGCAGTCGGTGGTATCCCGGGGCCGGCATTTATCGCAAGGTGCAGATGATAACCACCGATGCCCTGCATGTGGCCCCCTGGGGAACCTGTATCCGTACGCCGGAAGTGTCCGATCAGGCCGCCGAGATTCAGATTCAAACCCTGATTGAAAACGCCGCCGGCACCGACCAGACGCTGACCCTGGAAACCAGCATCCTGGACCCATCCGGCACATCCGTTGCCTCGCTGAAGACCGAAAACGCTAAACTCTCCGGCCCGCAGCAGGAATTCACCCAGACCTTCAGGCTGGCCAATCCCCAGCGATGGGACATCGACACACCCCGCCTGTACACCGCCAAGACCACCCTCTATCGCCATGGCACTGTCTGTGACACCTATTCGACCTCGTTCGGCATCCGCACGTTTCGTTTTGATGCTGACAAGGGCTTTTTCCTCAACGACCGTCCGCTTAAAATCAAAGGCGTGAACCTGCACCATGACCATGGTGCCCTGGGAGCGGTTTTTCTGCCCCGGGCCATGGAGCGCCAACTGGAAATCATGAAGGATATGGGCTGCAATGCCATTCGCACCAGCCATAATATGCCAGCCCCGGAGTTGCTGGACCTGTGCGACCGGATGGGCTTTGTGGTCTTTGATGAGTCCTTTGATAAATGGTCCAACACGGCCGATTTTCATCGCGGCATGGACCTGGCCGAATTCGGCGAACGCCAGATCAAAAACTTCGTTCTGCGCGACCGCAATCACCCGTGTGTTGTACTCTGGAGTGCTGGCAATGAGATGTCGGATATCGAGACCAACAAAGCCCCGCAGGCCCGTGAGAAACTGGAGATGATGGTCGGCTTTTTCAAAAAATACGACCCGACCCGGCCGGTGACCATTGCCTGTCATATTGCCAGCGGCGGATTGCTTGATCAGAAGCTCTATGATGTGCTGGATGTCCAAAGCTGGAACTATGGCCGCAAATATGTCAAGGCCCACCAAGTCGCCCCGCACCAGCCGACCCTGTGCAGCGAGTCGGCCTCGGCGCTAAGCACCCGCGGTCATTATGAACTGCCGCACCCGGCTAAAAAAGATATCTTTTCCCAGTCCGGCCAGATTAGTTCCTACGACCATCATGCCGCAACCTGGGCGGATATTCCGGATATCGATTTCAAAGGCATCGAGGATAATCCCTTTGTCTGCGGCGAATTTGTCTGGACAGGCTTTGACTATCTGGGGGAGCCGACGCCATATCATGAAGACAAAATCAACGGCCAGCCGCTGCAATGCACCACCGCCCGCAGTTCCTATTTCGGCATCGTGGACCTGGCAGGGCTTCCCAAAGACCGCTATTACCTGTATCGTTCCCACTGGGCGCCGGACAAGACCACCATCCACATTCTGCCGCACTGGAATTGGGACGGGTGGGAAGGCAAAATAGTGCCGGTCTATGTCTATACCAATGGCGACAGTGCCGAACTGTTTCTCAACGGCAAGTCGCTGGGCAAAAAGACCAAACAGCCCGATTCGGACAACGCCATGGATCGCTATCGACTGCGGTGGGAGGATGTGGTTTATGAACCCGGCGAGCTGAAGGCCGTGGCCTATCAAGACGATAAAAAAATCGGCGAAGCCGTGATGAAAACCGCCGGCAAGCCGGCACAGATTCGCCTGACTGCCGACCGCCGCGAAATCACCGCCAGCGGGGATGATTTATGCTATGTGACCGTGGAACTGACCGATGACCACGGCATTCTGTGCCCCAAGGCGGATAATCTCATTCGTTTTAACGTGGATGGGCCGGCGGTCATCGCCGGGGTGGACAATGGTGATCCGCAATCGCTGGAGCCCTTCCAGGCGGATTTCCGCAAGCTGTTTTACGGCAAGGCAGTACTGATTTTGCGTTCCATCCAGAACCAGACCGGAACCATCACCGTCACCGCCCGCAGCGAGGGCGTCCAATCCGGAACCATTCAGGTGCAAAGCCGGTCAATAGCCCGCTGAATTCCCAGACAAATAAAGAAGGCCGGGACATTGCGTTCCGGCCTTTTGGGTTTCAGCGAGTGAGCTTACTTCTGAATCTTGGCCAAAATCTCTTCCGGGATGTCAAAGTTGGCATAGACTTCCTGAATGTCATCGTGATCTTCAAATTCGTCCATCATCGCCAGGATACGCTGGGCAATTTCCGGGTCTGTGACCTCGACGCGATTTTGAGGAATCATGGATAACTCCGCCATCTCCACAGCGATTTTTTTTTCCGCCAGTGTCTTTTTAATTTGTTCATAGGCGGAAGGGGCACAGGTAATTTCAAACAGCTCCCCGGTATTTTGCATATCATCTGCTCCTGCGGACAGGGCGATGTCCATCAATTCATCTTCGCTGATGGCGCTGGTCTTGACGCCGATGATGCCCTTTTTGCTGAACATCCAGCCGACGCAGCCGCTGGCTCCCAGGGATCCGCCACGCCGCTCGAAAATCTTCTTGATTTCCGGGGCCGTACGATTGCGGTTGTCGGTGAGTCCTTCCAGCATCACCGCCACGCCGCCGGGAGCATAGCCTTCGTAAAGCACTTCTTCATAGCTGACCCCGCCCAGTTCACCGGTGCCTTTTTTGATGGCTTTTTCGATGGTATCCTTGGGCATGTTGGCGGCTTTGGCTTTGTCGATGGCATACCGAAGCGTCAGGTTGGCCGCCGGGTCACCGCCGCCGGCCTTGGCAGCGACAATAATCATGCGGGCAATCTTGCTCCACAGCTTGCCGCGCTTGCTGTCGATGATAGCCTTCTTGAATTTAATTGTTGACCAGTGTGAATGTCCGGACATAAAATGAACACCTTCATAAATCTGGATTAATGAATCACCTTATTTAATGCATACGTAAAAATACCTGATGCCCCGGCCCGTTTGAGCTGCGGGATCAGGTCCCGTTCGACTTTTTCTTCGACGATGATTTCCACTGCGACATAATCTGAATCAGCCAGTGAGGACACCGTCGGACTTTTTTCCGCAGGCAGCACGGCCAGGACGTTTTTCAGGTCGCTGGTCTTGACATTCATCTTCAGCCCCACGCGGGTCTTGGCGTTAATGGCGCCCTGCAGCAGAATCTGCAGGCTTTCGATTTTCTGCCGTTTGAACGGGTCCTGCCAGGCGGTGTGGTTGGCAATAAAGCGGGTCGTCGAGGTCAGAATCGTATCGATGATTCTCAGGTTGTTGGCCTTTAATGACGATCCGGTTTCGGTCAGCTCAACGATGCCGCTGACCAGACGTGCCTTGACTTCGGTTGCTCCCCAGGAAAACTCCACCTTGACATTGACTTTTTTCTGTTCAAAATAACGGCGGGTAGCGCCGACCAGTTCGGTGGCAATCAGGCCGCCCTCGAGGTCTTCGGGTTTTTGAATCGCCGATTCGTTCGGCACCGCCAGCACCCAGCGTGTGGGGTTGGAGGTTGCTTTGCTGTACAGCAGTTCACAGACTTCATGGACGTTGGAATTGTTTTCGATGATCCAGTCATATCCGGTAAACCCGGCATCCAGCACCCCATCTTCCACATAGCGGCTCATTTCCTGTGCACGCAGCAGAATCAGCGAGATTTCCGGATCATCAATTTTGGGAAAATAACTGCGGTCGGCACCGCTGATGCTGAAGCCGGCCTTTTCGAACAATTCAAAGGTTGCTTTTTCCAGGCTCCCCTTGGGAATACCCAGTTTTAATATTTGATCTGACAAGGGTCTATCCTTTCTCTGTTACGCCGCACGGTTTTATCGGCACTTCCGGGCCGGCGGTGCGGGGGTTACTTTTTCTTTTTCGCAGACACTTTCTTTTTCTCGGTCTTGGCGGCAGCAGATCCTTTTTTCAAGCCGCCTTCGGTGGCCATCCGCAGCAGTTCATAGAACTCCCATCCTGCGGCGGCCGGAATATGTCGTTCGAGAAATCCCTCGATTTCCTCCGCGGTCGCCTGCGGGTCAACAAGTTCTTCACTGCGCAGATAAGTCAGCATGGCTTCGTTGAGCGGTACAGCATGGCCGCCAAACGCCGCCAGAAAGCAGTAATTCACGGCAAAATGCGATGCCCCTTCCAGTTCTTCCAGCTCTTTTTTGGCCTGGCGTTTGCCCTGTTCGTCAATCCCCTTGAGACTCAGGGCGTCATATTTGTCAAACAGCGCCGTTAACAGACGGGTCAGATTCTCGGAAACCTGTTCGCCAACCGGCGTAAAATCCTCCAGAATCTCCTGGATTTCTTCCGCCCGGCAGACCCGCAGGTCATTATAATCAACAAAATGCGACTGCAGATTCTTGAACACCTTGCGGGCATGCTTTTCCGTCGTATGCTCGCTGATCAGACCGAAGATCAGGGCATCCAGCGGCTCATCAAAATCGGCGGGCTTGACCTTCTGGCCGTTTTTGATGCTGCGAATAAACTTGTCAATTTTAGCCCCGTATTCTTTGCTGTTTTTCATAAGCCCTGTCTCCGCTTGAGTCTCAGGGGATACGTTCGTTTCCGTCATTGTTTCCATCTTCTTCTGTGTCAATGTTGCCTGGTTCATCTTCCGTGTCATATGCCTGGTCTGGCTCCCGATATTCCCGGGACACCTGCTCAATCAGTTCCAGCGTGCGAAGTGTTTTCTGCATGGTGGTGTCCAGTTCGAACCGCAGGTGTGGACAATACCGGCTGGTGAGAGCCTGACCCAAGTACCGCTGGATAACGCCCGAAGCACGCTGAATAGCATGAAATGAGGCTTGTCTGGACTCATGACTGCTGGCCAGAATGCTTAAACTAACCACGGCGGTTTTCATATCCGGCGATACATTTACTTCCGTAACGCTGATAAACCCCGTTAGACGCGGATCACTCAAATGCTGCTGAATCGTCTCGCTGACCGAATCCCGGATAACCCGGGCAACTTTCTGTAATCGTCGATTTGTCATAGAATTACGTTTCGATGGGCTTACAGCGTTCTTGCTACTTTTACCATTTCATAAGCTTCCAGCACGTCATCCACCTTGATATCATCAAAGTTGGCGATCTTGATGCCGCATTCAAAGCCCATTTTGACTTCTTTGACATCGTCCTTGAGATGCTTGAGCGATTCAATGGAGCATTTGTCTTTGATGACGATATTGTTGCGAATCAGCCGCAGCTTCGAATCGCGGTTGACCTGGCCGCTGGTCACATAGCAGCCGGCAATCGTACCAATACTGGAGACTTTGAATGTCTGGCGAACCACCAGCCGCCCCAGCGTTTTTTCCTGGATTTCCGGTTCCAGCATGCCAACCATGGCGGCCTTGAGATCTTCGGTGATCCGGTAAATGATATTGTAGAGGCGAATATCCACGCCCTTGCTGTCGGCAATCTGGCGAACATGCTCGTCCGGAACGGCGTTGAAACCGATGATAATGGCCCGGGACGCTTCGGCCAGAATGACATCCCCTTCGGTGATGCCGCCGACTGCGGCATGCAGTATTTTCACACGCACTTCCGGCGTGCTCAGCTCGCTCAGATATTTCTGCAGAACCTCGACAGACCCCTGGACATCGGCTTTGATAATCAGGTTGAGTTCCTTGACATTACCAGCCTCGATTTGGCTGAACAAGTTGTCCAGCGTGATCAATGACCGCTTGGCCAGAGATTCCTCACGCATCAGGTGTTTGTTCTCATCAGCCGCCTGTTTGGCCTGGTTAATGTCATTGAGCTTATAGAACCGGTCGCCGGCCTGCGGAACCTCATCCAGTCCGGAGATTTCCACCGGCATTGACGGGCCCGCCTTTTTGATGCTGCGGCCCCGGCTGTCGGTCAGGGTGCGGATACGACCGTAGGCACTGCCGCAGACGACAATGTCTCCTTTTTCAATGCTGCCTTCGTGAATCAGCAGCGTGGCGACCGCGCCCTGGCTCTGGGTCATCTTGGCTTCAATGACCCACCCGGTGCCATCCAGGGTCGGGTCTGCCTTGAAGTCTTTCAGTTCCGCAATATAATCCAGATGTTCGATTAATTCATCAATTCCCTGGCCGGTCGTGGCACTGGTTTTGACGATTTCCGTATTGCCTCCCCATTCGGCAGGGGTCAGTTCGTGTTCGGCCAACTGCCCATAGACCCGATGGATGTCTGTGCCCGGCAGATCAATTTTGTTCAGGGCCACAATAATCTGTACGCCGGCGGCCTTGGCGTGCCGGATGGCTTCGATCGTCTGGGGCATTACCCCGTCGTCAGCGGCGACAACCAGCACAACAATATCGGTCATATTGGCACCTCGGGCACGCAAAGCCGTAAACGCCTCATGGCCCGGCGTGTCAAGGAACGTTACACGTTTGCCGTTCAGTTCCGCCTGATACGCACCAATATGCTGGGTAATTCCTCCGGCTTCGCCCTTGGCCACTTCGGCCTGACGTATCCGGTCCAGCAGGCTGGTTTTGCCATGGTCCACATGCCCCAGCATCGTGACAATCGGCGGACGTTTCTGCAGATGCTTGCGTTCCCGCTGTTCAAACTCCTGCTGGATCTGTTCCAGGATGGTCTGTTTTTTCTGAACAATCAGCTCTGTACCAAACTCGATGGCAATCAACTCTGCCGTGTCGGTTGATAACGCCTGGTTGGCTGTTGCCATGACGCCCTGTTTCATCAGTCGGGCAATGATGTCGCCGATTTTGACGCGCAGAGCCGAAGCCAGCTCTTTGACGGTAATGGGTTCAGTGACGGTGGCCTTTTCCGGACGCTCCACCTGAGCCGCCTGATCTTCAGCGGTTTTGGTTTCAATGCGACGAGACGGACGGAAACGCGAAAATTCTCCGCTGGCCGCAGCCAGCCGTGCCTGACGTTCCTCAAGATCCTTGGCACGCATCCGCTTGGAGCTGCCCTTGCCGCCAAATTCGTCATCAAAATCGAGTTCTTTTTTGCCCTTCTCTTTGACTTTTTTCGGTTTTCCACCTACCGGCCCAGCAATCGGGGGTTCTATTTTGCCCAGCATCAGTTTCTCACCGCTGCCGGCAGGTTTGCGTTTGTCTTTGTCTGGTCTGCGGGCTTCACGTCCGGCCTTGCCCTTCTTGGGTGGACGCAGAGCATCTTCGTCGGCGGCCTCGACTCGCACTACCGTCGGGCCGGACAATTGCACCGGCATCGGCTTATGCAGCATTGGACCGGCAGGCTTGATATCTTTGGGAATCACCGGCACATGCATCACCGGTGTCGGGAAATCCTGCTGGACAGCCGCTTCGGGCTGTTCCGGGGCGACTTCGGCGGCTGCCGCAGAGGGCTCCGCCGGGACGGCAGCTTCTGTAGGGGCGGCCTGGTCGACAGGCAATGCAGGCTGTTCCGCCGGTGCAGCAACGGGGCTGTCCTCAACCGCCGCTACGGCGACTTCTGCCGGGGCGGCCGGCTCCTCAGTTACTGGCTCTGCAGGTACCGGGGGGGCAGCTATCGGTTCGGGCTGCTGGGTATCAGTCGCCGGAGGTTCTTCAGCAATCACCTGAGCTGTAACCGTCTCACAGACCGCCTCACTGGCTTCCTGAGTCTCCTCTTTTTTACGCTTGACCCGGAGCTTATCCAGATCGACCGGTTTGGAGGTTTCCACCGCTGTGGTATGTGAACCTTCGCTAAACCATTCACGAACCGTCGCAGCCTGGCCGGCGGTCAGAGGGGACATGTGGCCGGTTTTCATCTCCATACCTTCGGCCAGACATTTTTCTACGATGGCCTTGCTGGGAACCCCCAGTTCCTTGGCCAATAAATATACGCGTGTTACTGCCTTAGCCAAACCGCATCTCCTAATACTATTCTGTGCGACTCACCTGGTCCGGGTCTCGGTCCGATTTACTTGCGAGTTCGCTTTTTTTGCTGTTCTTGAATCAGGCTCTCTGCCTGGGTTGTTTTGCCATCGGCTGCGGCTTGTTTGGCTGCCTGAGCGGCCGCCTGAATAATCTGGTCGGCCCGCTCCTTATCAACGCCCAGCTCGGCAATCAGCGGCTCTGGACCCACATCTTCCAGATCCAGGGCCGAAATGATACCCAGGGCCAGTAATTTATCTACAAACCGGTCATCAATGCCAGGAATATCCTTGAGCGTGGTGGCAAGCCGCTCCACCTCGCGGTTGTATTCCTCCGGCGTCAGGATATCTATATCCCACCCCGTCAGGCGGGCCGCCAGACGAACGTTCTGTCCATGCTTGCCGATAGCCAGGCTCAACTGGTCCTCAGTCACGACGACCGTTGCCTTGCCCAGTTCAAAGCAAATGGCGATTTCACTGACCTTGGCCGGCATCAGAGCATTGGCAATCAATGCCTGCGACGAATCACTCCACTTGACAATATCAATCTTCTCGCCGCCCAGTTCATCCACAATATTGCGAATCCGGCTGCCGCGAATGCCGACACAGGCACCCACCGGGTCAACCTTGTCGTCCGTGGATTCCACCGCAATCTTGGTCCGATACCCCGCCTCACGTGCCAGAGCCTTGATTTCGATAATATTTTCCGCCACTTCCGGCACTTCCTGCTCAAACAGCCTGCGGATAAACTCCGGATGCGTCCGCGACAGGATAATCTTGACCTGATTATTGGTTTCCCGGACATCCAGAATCATACAGCGAATGCGGTCACCGGGATGATGGGTTTCTCCGGAAATCTGCTCGGATTTGGGCATAATCGCCTCGACCCGGCTGTTCAGATTGATTACCAATACCCCGCCGTCATATCGCCCCGCAATTCCGGTAATGATTTCTCCTTTTCGCTGGGCATACTCCGAAAAGATACTCTCGCGTTCATCCTGACGGATTTTTTGAATCATCACCTGCTTGGCGGTCTGAGCGGGGATACGTCCCAATTGACGAATGTCAATCTGAGTATCATCCTTCCAGGCGGCAATCTCGCCGTTATTGCGGTCGATACGCACCACAACCTCGACTTCGGCACCTTTGAGTGCGCTGAAGTGCTTACGGGCCGCAGAGATCATCGCCGCTTCAAGGTCTTGGAAGACCGACTCCTTGTCGATGTTTTTGTCCCGTGCGATGTTCTCGACAATTCGCAATAATTCCTGATTCATTGTATCCTTTTCCTTGTGTAACCTATGGGTCTTTTTTTTCGACCGGCGGATTTCTGACCGGACGATACATAAAATAAATAAAAAAAAGTGGTACCCTTCAGGCTGCCACTTTCGATCACTGCAGAATCTTACCTTGTTATCCCTGCCACGCAGACAGGCGTTCTTGCTGGCTGAATCTATCCAGCCATTACAACGCCCTCCCTGTCGCAGGGGCTATTCTGCCGCTTCCCTGAAGACAATTATTATACAAAAATCGCGGGCGCAACCATTGCGCTGCTGCATAGCGAGTTGTTCCACTATGCCCAATCACGATTTTTAAGTCCCGTTCTTACCATAACTTAAATTCCTTAACGCCCGGATTGTGACAACACCGGCATGTCATTATTATATCCACGATGTTTACGAAGTCAAGCTTCAATGCCGGCGATAAAAAAATTGCACCAAAATCAATAAGCCGGGATTAAAATGACAAAGACCCATACGCAATACACACGATTGTAAATGGACATATTGACGCAAGTTTGTTCTGATTAAGTATTTTAATAAGAATTTCCTTTGACTTCCGCAATGTGTTCTGAGTAATCATAGAATAGAAAATACGACAGAAAGTTTTAGATACATGGGTAAGGCAAAACAGACATGTGTGAGGGGACTGATTGTAGGCATTCTTTCTTTTCCTGTATTTGGATATAATTGGGCGGAAAATCCAGGAACAGGGACTCTTCAGAATCCCTACCAAATCAGCACCTCCGAACAGTTGCTTGCAATAGGGTCTGATGCTGCTCGTTTGGGTTGCCATTTCATCCTGACAGCCGATATTGACCTGGCAGGCAGCGTCTTTCAGTCCGCGCCGATCGCTCCAGATGTGGATGCGTATGAACCAGAATTCCAGGGTGTCCCGTTCACCGGCAGCTTTGATGGTCGGGGTTTTGGTATTTTTAATCTGACATTAAAACCCGACCGACCAGGTCTTGGTTTTCTCGGTTTATTCGGAGTGCTGGGTAATTCAGCCGTCATCCGCGACCTGAAGCTCTCGGCTGTGGAGATAGATGCCCCGGTTTCTTTTTATGTCGGGGGACTGGCCGGCCGGGTGTCGTCGGCAACGATAATCCAGTGCAGTGTGCGCGGACGGATATCCGCGGCAGGATTAGCAGGTGGGCTACTGGGGGATGTGGAACATACTACCATTCAAAATTGCAGCTTTTCCGGTTCCCTGGCCACCGGGGACTCCCCCTCATCCTATGCAGGGGGACTGATTGGCAGGGCCTTTGTCGCAACTGTGGACGGCTGCTGGATGTCGGGCACCCTGACAGTGGGACAAGGATATGTCCAGGCAGGGGGGCTGGTTGGGTATATTTCCGCTTCGGCACTTCTGGGGTCCTATGCCAGTGTGGAGATATCCTGTGCTGCGGACACTGCCCAGATTGGCGGCCTGGTGGGAGCATTTGATTTCAGTTTTATCAATAACTGCTATGACCTGGGCAGCATCGAAGCCTCTGCCAGCTCCGACGCCATTGGCGGACTGGTAGGCCAATGCGATTCCATGCTCTTTGGGATCCAGGATTGTTACAGCATCTGTCGTGTTACCGGTGGCCGAAGTGATATTGGCGGATTGATTGGCTATGGAGATCCCATGCTGGTCAATCAGTGTTATTTTCTTCAGGCCAACGAAGGTGGTGGGCCGGACAATGGTCTGGGCATTCCGCAAACCGCATCACAATTAAAACAGATGGCTACGTATGAAGGCTGGGATTTTGTCGGCGAAACCCTTTATGGCACCCAGGATGTCTGGCGGATGTGTGTGGATGGGCTGGCCTATCCGCGTCTGAGCTGGCAGTATGCCCGCCGAGGCGATTTTGCCTGTCCTGATGGCATTAACATCGGGGATTTAACTGCACTGTCATACAGTTGGCTTAGTTCCAAATATGAGGGACACGCTTATCAAGTATCCATAGACGCCGACGGCAGCGGCAGGATCGATCTGGCGGACTTGAACCTCATGGCCGCTTACTGGCTGTCGTATTGACGGGTATCCAGACCCTTTCGGCGATTCAGGCGGACGGTTACAACGCTGATTAAGGTACTGGCTGCGATGCCAAACAATGCCGTCGCAACATCCACCCACCAGATGGGTTTGTGATAATAGGCACTGCCTGCCAGCACCGCACCCAGCAGCAATAGCGGCGGACAGATTGCCCACAACGGCCACCATGGCCGATGCCGTTCCAGGCCGGGTTTGCGGTCCAGGTATTGGATCCAGATCAGTGTGGCTGCCGAATAGGCTGTCAGGTGAAACACCGTGTTTAAATGGTACTGCGGATACAGTCCCAGCAGATGCGACAGGTTCGTGATGGCAAAGATAAAAATGGCCGACACTGCCAGTAATGCCGGCCAGAAACTCAATACCGACAAAATCACCAGTCCGATGGCCGCCCCCTTAAAATCGCTGACCAAATCCAGCAGTTCCATCTGCCGTCCCACGCGGCTCTGGAGCCATTCGTCAAAGGCCCCGTAACCGATCACAATGGCCAGGATAATCCAGGTCTTGGGTTTGTTCCAGCGGACCTTTTCGTAGGGACTGACGGCCAGCCACACAAAGAATACCAGAATCAGGTACGCCAGCAGATGCATGGTCTTGTCCGACATCCCGCTTTGTCCGGCAATCTGCGGTACCGGGATATGGGTCAGCACAAACAAGGCCGGCCAGTATATCCCCAGCGACATCAAAATGTATTTATGGCGTTTCAGCAGAGGCACACACTCCTGGTGTTATACGATGGATTATCAAAGATTCGGATCATAAAATCCCGGGTCCGGATTAGACGGAGGCGTTGGCGGAGTCGAATCTGGCGAAGGTGTCGGTTGTGATGACAGCGTCGGTTCAACATAAGGGGCCGGGGTCGGAACCACCTGTGGGGCAACGGTTAATGCGGCAAACACATCCCACTGCGGACCGTACTGAGCCAGATACAAGGCTGAATACGAGCGAAGGAAAACGTAAAACGGCAGCAGCAGAACAGTCCCGATATAAGGAATGGCCGTAATACAGCAGAAACAGCAGCAGGTCGCAAATCCCAGCGCGGCAAATATCGCCATGAAGCCGATAAACAAGACCAGATAAAACAGCAGATAAACAAAGAACCGCCCGAGGTTGTCTTTGAGCAGTCCCCAGAACATCCTCCATGCTTCCATACAGCGCAGATGATGGATATACATCACCGGCACCACGAAATGCTCGGTGAGTTTGGAAATGATGCCGAACACGATCCCGACCAGAATTGTCACTGAAGCCAGCAGGCAAATCATCCCTATTGCCGCCGCCAGCAGTTGCCCGGCTTCATGAGCATGGACAATCGGGATAAGGACAACGACCCACCCAATGACCAGCGGAATCATGCAGACCATATACAGCAGCCCTACGCACAGTTTGAACAGAAACAGACTGTTGGCCTGTGCGGCATAATCCTTCCAGGGCTGAACAATCAGGTCGGTATTGCGGGCGACACCGTTGAGAAACATAAATTTGCCGCGGCATCGCAAAAACAGAAGCCCCAGCGTAACGACCAGAATGATGACTGTAATGGTCAATGTCAGCGGAAGAATCCAGTGCATATTGGCTTCAAAAAAATGCCGGACTTCGTGTTTCGAGGGAAACTGCGGTCTGCCCCCGCCGCCATCCCCGCCTCCGCCGTTGCCTCCTCCGCCTTCCCCCAGAAACGCCAGCCATGCACAGAATCCCAGTGCGAACCATTTGCCGATATCAAACGGCGAAAACAGAATCTGCTTGGTTTTGTCGAAGGCCTTGCCGACCGGGTCGATAACACTGATGGGTTGAGTTGTCATCTGGTTCATACAACAGTTCCTTTAGCATTGCCTGAGAACACTCTGCATGGGGCTGCCATGCAGACCGCTGCAGCGTTTATCGTTCCATGGCTTACCCCTCTGTCAATCAGAGCCGCACCGGCACGCCTTTACCGGCCAGAAACTGCTTGGTCTGGTTGATGGTGTACGTGCCGTAGTGGAATATTGAGGCTGCCAGCACCGCTGAGGCCTTGCCTTTGTCCAGGACCTCATACAGGCTGTCCAGGGTCCCTGCCCCGCCGGAGGCGATGACCGGGATATGCACTGCCTCGGCGACTGCACGGGTCAGCTCGATATCATAGCCCGCCTGTGTGCCGTCGGCATCCATGCTGGTCAGCAGGATTTCACCGGCCCCGAGTTTCTCCGCCCGCACGGCCCATTCCACCGCATCGATGTCGGTCCGTTCCGTGCCCGCCTTGACGCAGACGACCCACTTGCCGTTGCGGGTAAGGTCTTTGCGGGCATCAATGGCCAGCACGACGCATTGGGCCCCGAACCGCTCAGCCGACTCCCGCAGCACATCGGGATTATTGACCGCCGCGGTATTGATGGAGCATTTATCCGCGCCGCTTCGCAGCAGCAGGCCAATCTGGTCGGCACTGCTGATGCCGCCGCCGACGGTAAACGGGATGAACACATTGGCCGCCACTTTCTCAACCAGCTCGACAATCGTCTTGCGTGAGCGAATCGTGGCGGTAATATCCAGAAACACCAGCTCGTCGGCACCCTCGGCGCTGTAGCGGCTGCCCAGTTCCACCGGGTCGCCCGCATCCCGCAGGTTTACGAAATTGACACCTTTGACGACGCGATTATCTTTAACATCCAGACAGGGGATGATGCGTTTGGTCAGCATGGCTGTTTGACCTCCTGACAGATACGAACAAAATTCCGCAGCACCGCCAGCCCGTCATTGCCGCTTTTTTCGGGATGGAACTGAACGCCGAAGATGTTGCCTTTTTCGACGGCTGCTGTCAGCGACAGACCTTCGTACTCGGTCGTGGCGACACTGGCGGCGGCGTCTTCCACCTTGGCATAGAACGAATGGGCAAAGGCAAAATGCTTACCCTGTTCCATCCCGGCAAACAGCCGCATCCCCGCAGCGGGAATCACCTTGTTCCAGCCCATGTGCGGGATGGTCCTGCCGGCCGGAATCGGGATGACACTGCCGCCAATCAGACCCAGGCATCGGTATTCACCCAGTTCATAGCTCATTTCAAACAGTATCTGATACCCTAAACAGATGCCCAGTAAAGGTTTGCCGATGCGGGCCTGCCGACAAATCAGCTCGGCAATCGGGGCGACCCGCTCCATCGCGTAGCCGCTGGCGCCGACCCCGGGCAGGATCAGCCCGCTGGCCTGTTCAATGTCTTCGGTGCGGCAACTGACCACAATATCGGCCCCAATGTGTCGAAACGCATTGGTTACACTGCGGACGTTACCCACGCCGTAATCAATAATGACAAGCATTCTATATCCTTGGTTGCTGGATTAAGTTGACCGTTTCTGACCTCACCAACCATTTCATCAAGACTGCCCCCAAAGGGCTTTTGTTCCACAACGTTGGAATTTGGGAAGGGGGAGGTCTGACCAAACAGGGTTATTGTATCCGGCCAGGGGTTGTTTCGCAACTGCAAACCGGAAAGTCGAGGATAACCATCTTTTATTGGTTCCGTTTACTGACCCGAATGGCGATAACCCTTCGGGTCTCGGCAGTCACCGCACAGTCCCCCGCCCGGCGGACTGGAGCAACCCATAGTATTCCTCGCTGGTCGGCAATGATAAAGGCCTGCCTGCGAAGGGCGGCATCGGTTTGTGAATGGGTCAAAAACCGGCTGACCCGCTTGGGACTGGTCTGTCCCATGGGCACAAACCGGTCTCCGTCGGTACGCCGTCGGGCAATCAGCGGCAACGTCAGTTGGTCCATATCAAACCATTGTACGGTTGGATTGCGGGACGCCTTCAAGGCTTCCAGCTGTCCCGGCAGGAGATTCAAGCATTGCGATTCGATAAGCCATGTCCCAAACCGAACCTGACCCTCTTGGGGTATCTCAATTTCTTGGGTTGGTAATAAGGTTTCCGTGCGGCGATGGGTAAACAGCAGCAACTTGCCCTGGCGTCGAAGGCGGCATCCTCCCGGCAGGTCAATCTGCTGGGAGGTGGTCTGAGCGGCCATGGCAAAGACCTGCTGATAATGGGCCTCGGTTAAATCCCGCCGTCCGCATCCGAGTCGGTCATAGATTCTGCCCAGCAGTTCTCCGCCGACAAAGGGGCCGCTGTCGGTGATGGCACTGGCCTGAAGGGAAATGACCTCATGGGGTGACACGATGACAGCATGATGCCAGATGTGGTCAGTCTTCTGCTCAAGGCGGGATTGCATTGCGGTTGCCGAGCGGTGCAGTTGTTCCAGCTTCGAGACCAGATCGCCGCAGGCCTGTTTCTGCAGGCAGGGCAAGAGGCGATGCCGGACCCAGTTGCGGCGAAAGCCCACATCGGCGTTGCTTTGGTCTTCGCGCCAGGCCAGGTTATGTTCCATACAATAGGCCGTGATATCTCTGCGACGTGCCGCCAACAGAGGCCGTATCCAGTGCAGGCCGTTGCGCTGGGCGACGGGACGAATCCCGACCAGCCCGCTGAATGCAGTGCCGCGCAGCAGCCGCATGAGCAGTGTTTCTGCCAGGTCGTCTTGGTGATGGCCTGTGGCGATGGTCTGGCAGCCGGCCTGTCGAGCCATTTCTTCCAGAGCCGCCAGACGCAGGTGCCGCCCTGCGGTCTCGATCGATAGCCGGTTGGTTTTGGCATAGCCCCCGACATCCACCCGACGTGTCAGGATGGGCAGCCCATAGCGGGCCGCGAGGTCTTTGACGAAGTGCTCGTCGGCGTCTGCATCGGCTCCGCGAAGCTGATGATTGACATGGCCGCAGACCAGCTGGTACGGGGCCGCAAGCTGCTGTTGTCTGGCCTGCAGCAGGTGCAGCAGAGCGACCGAGTCAGCCCCGCCGGAGACGGCGACAAGAAGACTGTTTTTGGCTGATATAAGACTAAGTGTGTCCGGTAATAATTCAATCATCATGGTTTGCCAACAAAAAAGGCCTGAGGCAAACGCCCAGGCCCTGATGTTGCGGTTATGTCACGGTGTTATTTCTTCAATACATCCGTGGCTGCTTCTTTCAATGACGGGTCGGCCTTGGACAGCTCGAGTATCCGACGTTGGGCAAATTCGGTGTTATCTTCATAGCGGGCCTCTTTCTGGACGGCCAGCTTGTACAGTGCCAGGGCTTCTTTACGCATCTTGAGTTTCTGGTCCAGGATATAGGCGGCGCGGTAGCGGGCGGGGAAGCTGGTGTTTTCGTTCCACTGGAAGCATCGCTGGTACATCACCGCGGCTAATTCGTAATCCTTGAAGTGTTCATAGATGCGCCCGGCCCGGAAGGCAGCTTCGTCAATCCGAGTACTGTTGGGGTACTCCTTCATCAACTGATTGTAAAGCTGGAGGGCCTGGCGAAGCTTGGCCGAGTCGGTGATGATGAAGTATCCGCCAGCCTCGAGGTACAGTTTCTGGGCCTGCTTGTACAGAGCTTCGGCACCTTCGATGGTCTCGGTGGCGCTCATATCCTGGGTGACGTATTCACCAGGCACCAGGTACCGGTACTGGGCCATCTGACGCAGGGTGGTCAGTTCATTCTGTGCCCAGCGGCGTTTCATTTCGTTGCCGGTGGACTGGTAATAGCTGATCATTTCCTGCAGCGCCATTTGGTAGCTAGTGCGTGCGGCGGCGACCTGTTCGACGACATCGACTTCGCCGGCATCCGGGTTCAGGACACCCTTTTCGGCGATAATTTGTTCCTGAGGACTTAATATCAGATGTGCGTCATCGACTTTAGGGTTGGAGCATCCAACCAGGGCGGTGATTGCCAGCAGGGCCAGTGCGGCCTTGGTGAACAGTCTTATCATATTGCGTAACTCCTTTCACTGTATAAAATTACGTTTATTTCGTCCGTTTTCGAAGCTCAAGACTTTGGCTTCGTTTAGTTTTTTTGTCCGACGGTGAAGGCAGAACAACACCTGCACCTAAAGCAATCCTGATATATCGGCAAAACAGGCAAAGTTTGCCCAAAAATTTCCCAGGTTGGCGACGACATATCACAATACCATCTTCCATCGTGGTGTCAATGGCCAAAGGACTGACCGCGGCCAGCTTCCAGCAAATGAGCCAGTTCGGTTGCTGTATTTAGAATAAAATGCGCTGGAATTCAAGTGATCAGGAGGAGAAATACCACGAAGATGGCAGAATGACGGCGTCAAGAGCAGAGGCCGGGGCAATAGGGGCTCTTTAACTGAAGCCCTGAAGCACTATATATACAAGAGCCAGTATATCAAGTAGTATGGGTTAAAAAATAAATTTGATAATTAATTTTATTTTTATGAACCATTCCGATTTATTTCGGGTATACTGTGCTATCACGAAGTGCATTCTTTCATCTCTCAAGAGTCTGCTTCCCATAACAATAAAAGTCGAGAGATCATAGTTGAATGGTCTGAAAAAAAGCAGGCCAGGGAGTATTTAAGTGAGTACAGGTACAGTCAAGTGGTTTAACGCGAGCAAAGGTTTTGGATTTATTACCCCGGATGATGGCGGCAAGGATTTGTTCGTCCACCACACAGAAATCAAGACAGGCGGTTACGCTACGCTGGATGAAAACCAGAAGGTGAATTTCGAAGTGGGTCAGGGCAAAAAAGGCCCTTGTGCCAACAACGTCAAGCCGCTGTAATTCAGTTGCAACCGTGACGACCTCAAGGCTCTGCCACCCGGCAGGGCCTTTTTTATTCTCCTATTAAATACCAGACTATACGGACTCTGCAGACCTGTACCGGCGGATGGTGCCTACTTCAGGGATAATCCCGTTTTACCACTGGGCTTCAACATAAGGGCCGGTGGGACCCTGTGGTTTGGGTTTGGGACGCGATTCGAGGATGGCCTCGGCAATCGGCACGTCGGCCTTGCGAGTGATTTTCAGGTTGGTATAGTCGGTTTCCACTATCGCCACCGGATGGCCGAGGCTTTCGACCAGCATGGCGTCGTCGGTGATTTTGGATGTGTCCAGATGGGGCAGATTGGCATAGGCTTTTTTGAGCAGGTCTGCGGCAAAAACCTGCGGGGTCTGGGCTTCCCAGAGGTTGGTGCGGTCCACGGTCTGCTGGACCAGGCCGTTCTGGACCCGCTTGAGGGTTCCGTTGACCGGACAGGCCAGGATGGCGGCACCGGTTTCGGCGGCCTTCTGGAAGACCTGATTGATCCATTCTTCGGTAACACAGCAGCGGACGGAATCATGCACGGCGATCAGCTCCGCATCGGGGTTGACCCTGGCCAGGGCATTGGCGACGGTTTCAAAACGCTCTTTGCCTCCGTGGACGATTTTAACACCATAAAACCCCATCGTTGGTCCCCATTTCAGACGGACCAGTTCATCATCCTCCGGCGCGATGCACAGCAGGACCTGCTTGACATCTTCCCGGCTGGCAAACGCCTCGATACTGCGCAGGAAAGCCGCTCGCCCCCCCAGTTCGACAAAGGGTTTTTTCTTATCACCGCCAAACCGGGCACTGGCCCCGGCCGCACATAGAATGACTGAAACGGATTTTGCCATGGCTGGTCCTGTTTATAGTTGGGCTTAAATTCTCAATGATTCATTGCTGTTTTTGTTTCATCAGCCCGAGATATTGTGCCGGATTTGGCGCATCTGTCAAGAGGTGTTCCAGGAGGGGGGCGGTTTTTATGCCCCCAACGTCCGATAATCGAGATTTCGATGCAAATCCTCCCTCGGCAAGTCTGAAAATCTTTAAATCCGCGGCGAAAATACGACCCTGACCGACCTTTTAGTTATTCGCCTGTGTTATCCTGACGAGAACATGCTGTAAGGAACTCTGTCCGGAATCGGGGTCGATTGTGGATGGAACCTGTCGTTAAGATAAGGAATGTGGTATGGAATCGAAAAAACAAAATCAAACCCAATCCAAAGCCGACACCAGCAGTGACCAGCTTCTGCGAGAGCATCGGATCACCCAGGCGGCCCTGGAGGCCAAAAGCCGTCTGATTGACAATATGGCCTATCAGATTCGCACCTTGTCCAATGCGGTCATCGGATTCAGCGATCTGCTCTATTCAGAGGATCTCGAACCCCATCTGAAGGAGTATGTGGCTGAGATTTATCAGGCGGGCAAGGCGCTGTCGGTGCTGGTCAATGATGTTCTGGACCTGGCCAGGCTGGAGGCGGGTAAACTGGTGGTTTCCAAGTCGTTTTGTCTGCTTGCCGGCCGGCTTCAGGAACTCTATCAGCTTATCCAGGGTGCGGCCCGGCAAAAGGGGCTGCAATTTTCGATTACAGCGGACCCGGATGTGCCGGCCAGGATGTTCACGGACGGAGAGCGGCTGGTCAAGTGTCTGTTGAATCTCTGTGCCAATGCGGTCAAATATACACCCAAAGGGTATGTGCGTGTTCATCTCAGCCGCCAGCGGTGTGAGGACCAGGCGTGGCTGCGTTTTGATGTGGAAGATTCCGGAATCGGAATTGCTCCCGAGCGGCTTGCAAGTCTGTTTGATGAAGTGGTTCAGGCAGAGAAAGCCAATCATGATGTGTTAACGAGCATGGATATGGGGATATCCGTGACCGCGTCGCTGCTGGCGACCCGGCGGCTGGTGGAGGCGCTGGGGGGACGTATTGAGGTCACCAGTACACCGGCTGTCGGATCGACCCTTTCATTGCTGCTGCCGGCAGGACTCAATCCGGATGCCGAGCAACGGCTGGATTTATCCAGGGTCGTCTGGGATGCGACCTCATCGGACGCCTCGCCCACCCAGGCGATCCCGGCCAGAACGGCTGCCAAATCGGCGTCCTGTGGAACCGTGCTTCTGGTGGAAGACCAGGAATCCAACCGTACGGTGATGACGCTGCTGCTGGAGACGCTGGGGCTGTCGGTGGTAACGGCCGAAGATGGTGTTGAGGCGGTGGCGGCTGCGACGTCGCAGTCGTTTGATGTGATTTTGATGGATTTGATGCTGCCGCGGATGGACGGATATCAGGCAGCGGACAGGATGCGGCAGCAGAACATTAGCTGTCCGATTATCGCCTTGTCAGCCGGGGTTATGAATGACGGTGATGCCCAGCGTCTTGCCAAGGATTTCGACGGATTTCTGAACAAACCCGTCGACAGCAAAAAGCTCCAGCAGACGCTGCAGCGATATCTGCCGCATCTGGGCGCCCCCAAATCTTCCGGCCAGCCGGCGGCTGCGGACCAGGATGATTTCGTGATTGAATATCATTAATACGGATACTCAAATACAGATTACGCAACGATGTCTCTTGACACTCAAATGACGGCTTCACTGACGGGGTCTCGTGAACATCTTCAATTCGGGACCTGGCTGGTTCAACAGGGCCGGCTCAGTGAAGCGGATTTACAGAAAGCCCTGGACAGCCAGCGTGCAGAACCAGGCCGGCTGGGCGAAGTCCTGACGCGGATGAATCTGATGTCCGAGACGGATGTGATTCGGGCTGTCGGGGAGTTCCTGTCCATTGAATATATCGACCTGGACGATTACACGATCATTGATTCGGATGTCTCCCGCAGAATTCCGGAAAATATCGCCAAGCGGCTGGAACTGATTGCCATCAGTCAGGAGGACGATACGGTTCGTGTCGCCATGGCCGACCCGCTCAATATTGTGGCCATCGATACGGTGACCGTCAAGCTCAAGCGGCAGGTCAAGCCGCTGATTGCGATGCCCCGCAAAATCCGTCAGGCCATCGAATTTGTGTATCACGGCGTAGATGTCGATCAGCAGCAGATGAAAGATATTGTGGATCTGCAGGTGCAGACCGACGACCCGTCCAAACAGTCCCAGGAGGACGCCGAATTTTCCGCCGACGGGATCACTGAGGCCGACGCCCAGGATGCCCCGGTCATCCGGTTTGTCGATTTGATGCTCAGTCATGCCATCAAGAGCCGTGCCAGCGATATTCATATCGAACCCCAGGAAAAATCCATGAATATTCGGATGCGGGTGGATGGCATTTTGTGTGATATGGTTCCGCCCAGCCGCAAGATGCAGCAGGCGGTCATCGCCCGCATCAAAGTCCTGGCCGAGATGGATATCGCCGAACGACGGCTTCCGCAGGATGGACGGTTCCGTATCCGCATGGGCAAGGACCGTTCTGATATTGATGTGCGTGTGTCCGTGCTGCCCACGATTTATGGCGAAAAAGTGGTTCTGCGTATTCTCGACAAAGCCTCGCTGAATCATAGTCTCGATGCGCTGGGGCTGGAACCGGAGATGCTGGCCCGCTTTCGCCGGGTACTGGGGCTTCCGCACGGCATTATCGTCGTCACCGGACCAACCGGAAGCGGCAAAAGCACCACCTTGTATTCGGCTCTGAGCGAACTGAAGGATCCCCGCAAAAATATCACAACCGTGGAAGACCCCGTGGAATATCGTCTGGCCGGCATCAATCAGACTCAGGTCAAGCCCGAAATCAATCTGGACTTTGCCGGGTGTCTGCGTGCGATTCTGCGGCAGGACCCGGATATCATTCTCATCGGTGAAATCCGTGACAAAGAAACGATGGAAATCGCCATCAAGGCGTCCATGACGGGGCATCTGGTGCTCAGCACCTTCCATACCAACGATGCCTGCGGGGCCATCAGTCGGTTTGTGTATATGGGGCTGGAGTCTTATCTGCTGGCTTCGTCGCTGAATCTGATAGTCGCTCAGCGGCTGGTGCGTCGGGTCTGCGAGAAATGCCGCAGACCGGGTACGCTGACGCCGGAGCTTCTCAAGCGGCTGCGTATTAGCCCGGAAATGATGCAGAACGCCCAGTATGTCGAGGGGACAGGCTGCCCGCACTGCAACAATACCGGCTATCGGGGCCGTGTCCCGATCTTCGAATTCCTGCTGATTGACAGCGAGATTCGTCATGCGATCGCGGAAGGCCGTCGTGAGGATGAAATCCGTGCCCTGGCCCGGAAGAAAGGCATGGGCGACCTGATGAGCAGCGGTGTCTCACGCATGCTGGCCGGGCTGACCACAGCCGAAGAAGTCCTGCGGGTTACCTTTGCCGACGACGGTGA
This sequence comes from Anaeroglomus insulsum, assembly GCF_050689095.1. Classification (NCBI taxonomy): domain Bacteria; kingdom Pseudomonadati; phylum Planctomycetota; class Phycisphaerae; order Sedimentisphaerales; family Anaerohalosphaeraceae; genus Anaeroglomus; species Anaeroglomus insulsum. The sequence continues at coordinate 342,514 of NZ_JBOGCL010000001.1, read as the reverse complement.
ACTGTAAACCGTACTGTGCAATCCTGGGTCTATTGAGCCGGTTTAGCCGGCGGCACGGCTGGGGGATACGGATCCAGATTTTCAATTTTGAAGATGTTGATAAAGCGATTCCTGCTGCGCAATTGGGTGATGAATTTGTAAGGCCCTATATCTTTGGTCTGAACCAGCGGTGCAATGACCTTGAGATTGTACAATTCGTAATACGGATCATTCGGGGCCAGCCCCAGGCGTGAATCCCAGGCAATATAAACGACTCCCAGCTTGTGCAGCTGCCGGGCGAAATCAACCAGATCGCTGCCCTTGACACTTCGATAATTGACGATCTTGTGTCTTTTTTCCGGTGCAACATACAAATTGACGACCCCTGACAGGCTGGTCGCCAGCCCTTCGCCTTTCTGGCAGTTGTCCATGTACCAGTCCGCCAGGTACTTAAACTCCGCATCGCGTGAGCCGTCATTGAGCAGCCAGGCGGTGTTCATTTGGCTGGCGACGATGGCCACCATCAACATCGTGCTGAGTGTGATTTCCAGGAGAATCCCCCGGAAACGATGGAAATACAGCGACACCAGGGCCAGCAGGGCCATGGTCAGCATGGCCACAAACGGCATGGAAGCTGCTTTGGGGCAGATCTGCTGGCAGCGTTCCAGAACGGGAACCACACTGAAAAACCACAGCACAGCAAGGATGCTCACCACGACCTGGACGACTGCTGTGGCGATGGAATACCGTCTGGCGGCGACGGCCAGGGTCTGACGGATGCCGTACAGGCAAATCAGCAGGGCGATCCAGAAAATAGGCATGTGAAATCGGGGAATGGGATAGGGATAATAGGCGTGAACCAAAAAATAGGGAATCAGAAAGATGCCCAGCACCAGGACTTTCCAGTTCCGCTGATAGCATGCCCAGCCCGCCCCCAGCAAAAATGTGATGCCGGCGAGCAACTTGCTGGCCCACATCAGTATAGTGCCGGCGTTTTCAGAGGACCCGACCGGCAAGGCCGCCAGCGGATTAAACCCGACACTCCAGATGAGATTCAAATGCAGTGAGATTCCGATTTTGTCATTGCCTAATTTGCTGAAAGCGTTGGCCGCGCCGGTTTTGAAGACATTAAAATAATGCGTGTCTGAGACTTCATATTTGACCGTAGCCGCCACCCAGAGGATCAGGGGGACACTGGCCAGAAAGGACAGTCCCGCCGCCCTGAGGCGGTCCCTCCAGGAGGTCGCAAAAATCATATCGACGACAAAGGCCGCCAGAATCAGGGCGGCGCATTCATAGCGGACCATGGTTCCAATAGACGCAAACAAATAGCTCCACCGGCTTCTCCGAAAGATCAGATACACCGTCAGCAGAATAAAAAACAGCAGGGGGGTCTCGGCCAGCGGCTCAATCATCAGATACAGCACCCAGGGATTGATCAGACACAGCAGGGCCAGCCACTTGCCTGCCCGCCCAGCCAGCTGGCGGGCGATAAGAAAGATCAGGATGCCGTTGAACGGATGCAGAATGCCATTGAGCAGCCAGCTGGCCTTAAGGTCGGCATAATTGCCTGACATCAGGGGGGTCAGGATATTTTGCAGGATGCCGGTAACCGGTCCCCGCTTGAAGGTGTCTGGCAGCTTCAACGACAGAATGGTTTTGCCCACTTCATAAAAACAGGAGAAGTCGGAATTGGGGACGATTTGATGGCCATAGAAGAGAATGGATTGATAGACACCGAATACAAACAGAATCAGGCAGATCCACAGGGTGATGGTTTTGTCTCGGTTTGCATCATCAGCGAGAAGCTCTGAGCTGGCTGCCGACTGCGTACCGGTTCGCCGACGGTCTTTCAATTTGGGCTTTGCGGTATTCATTAATTGATAAAACCCTTTTTCTGGAATTGGATACTCTTCTTTATACGGCAGCAGCGATAGTACAAAAAGCTCGGCTGCCAGGTCAAGCAAATTCTGTTGTGGTTCAGTCGGGGCGCTTTTGAAGGACTATGGTTTCAAACATCCCAATCAGGCTATTCAGGGGACTTAGGCAGTATTCCAGCCCTTGCAAGCATGGATAGGTCCAGTCGAACGTCAGCTGTCGCAGGGTCAATCCGCCGCTGGCCAGATAGCGAAGCGGGGTGTGAAACCGCGTCTGCAGAATCTGCAAGGTTGGAAACTCAGCCTGGAAGATCTGCCGGTCGCGGTGGAACACGATCCAGGGCAAAGCCCCATTGGCCGTGGACAGCGGGCCGTCGGATTGAAATTCCCAGCCGCTTGTCGGGTCAAAGGCCTCATGGTGAAAATGCTGATAAATGAAGCGGCCCCACAGGGTATTGCCCGGCTCAATCATGGCGATACGACCGCCGGGCCGGAGAATCCGCCGGGCTTCACGGAAAAATGCCCGCACGTCAGGAATATGGTGAAGGACATCCACCATCACGATGGCGTCCACGGAGGCATCTTCAAATGGCATCTGGCAGGCCGAGAATACCCGGTCCACCGTCGGCAGCTCCAGCACATCCGAGGTAATGACAGTCGGCATAATGGTCTTGAGGAAGCCGCCGCCGCTGCCCAGCTCGACTACGATTTTATCTGGGGTGTATTCGATCGCAGCCGACAGCTGGCCATAGAAATCCTCATAAATACGCCGCAGGAACCCTTTTTTCAGAATAATCTCCCGGTGCAGCAGGGTCTTCTGTGCATCATTCCAGGTTTCGGTGCCTTGCAGCTCCGGCAGTTTGAGTCGATCCAGCAATCCCATGTTATTGAAGCCATTTGAATTTGGTAAAGGCAAACCAGCTCATCTTCAGCAGCAGCCAGCCATGACGGAAGCGGTCGATGTTGGTGGTGCCGTAGGTTCTGGCCCGGTAGGTAACGGGCACCTCGACGACTTTAAGGTTCTGTTTAACCGAGCCGAAAATCAGATCGAAATCCCCAAACGGGTCAAAGTCGCCGAAAAATGCCCGGTTGGCTGCCAGGATGTCGTAGTTGGCACGGCTGATCATCTTGGTGCCGCACAGCGTGTCACGGAATCGCTGATTAAGCAGCCAGGAAAACAGCAGCCCAAAAAATTTGTTGGCCAGCAGGTTCAAAAAACGCATCGCCTGTTTTTCCATCGGATACACCAGACGCGAACCATTGATGAATTCGCCTTTGCCCTCAGCCAGGGCGTGGAAGAATTTAGGTAAATCCTCCGGCGGGGCAGTCAGGTCGGCATCCTGAATCACCAGCACATCGCCGCTGGCGGCGGCAAAGCCCTTGCGCACCGCGTCGCCTTTGCCGCGGCCCTGTCCCTGATGAATCAGCTTGATGAGTTTGTCCGGGTGGAGGCGAATTTGATTTTCAATTTCCGCCGCGGTACCGTCGGTGCTGTTGCCGTCGACAAAAATGATTTCGGTAAAACGGCCCATGGACGGAATGCGGGCAACGGCGTCGGCAATATTGCCGCGTTCGTTGCGGCAGGGAACGATGACGGACACGCTCAGCTGACGGGGATCCTGAGCCTGCGGCCGGGGCCGGGCTATGATCAGATTCATCAGGTTCAGTGCCCGAAACCCGGGAACCAGCGAAAGGATGCGGTTGAACAATGACGAAATCAGCGGGATATATTTGGGCATAAGCATGAAACTATCGCCGCGGATCAAGTCAAAATCGCTCAGGTACAGCAGGTTGGCAATATCCTCCGGCGGCAGCCAGTTCTGGTAGCTGTTGGGGCGGCGCATTCCAATAGCCGAGCCTAACCGCAGCAGGCTTTCCCACAGGTAGCTGTAATAGGTGATGATGATGCGCGTCCCCGGATGTGTCAGCGGTCGAAGTCGCTCAAAGACCTGCTGGATGTCCTGCCAGACGCCGATGGAATTGCAGATGAGGATATAATCAAAGGTTTCACTGAGCTGGATGTCCTGCGGGTCCTGGAGATGAAACTGCAGATGCGCAAAACGCTGGCGAGCCCGTGCGATGGCCTCCGGGTCGGTGTCGATACCGACGCCATAAGAGGGCTTGACTGCGGCCAGCAGATCGCCGCTTTCACAGCCGACATGCAGGACGCGGCTGTTGGGACGGACATTGTATTGGTACAGCTTTTCGAGCCATTTATAATAGTAGGCGTTTTTGCGTCTCCAGATGTCGCAGGAGGATTCAGCACTGGTAGGTGAGGTGGTATTCATTGGCATATTACGGATGCTCCTGTCTGAGGCATTGGCGGATGGTGTCTGTGCCGGGGTGCTCAATGACGCCTTGTTCGGTAATGATGGCAGTAATGTCGGCATGGTCGGTCACATCGAAAGCGGGATTGTACACGCCGATTTGCTCTGGGGCCATACGGTTGCCCGCCACGTGTGTCACTTCATCGTCGCGGCGATGTTCTATCGGGATACCGGTGCCGTCGGGGATGGACAAGTCAAAGGTACTCGATGGCGCAGCGACATAGAAGGGCACGCTGAAGTGTCTGGCCAGGATGCTCAGGGCCAGTGTGCCGATTTTGTTGGCGGTATCGCCATTGGCGGCAATACGGTCGGCACCAACGAAAATGGCGTCGATTGTTCGGGATTTCATCAGCGATGCGGCCATGTTGTCGCATTGCAGCACGGCGTCGATGCCGGATTGGGCCAGTTCCCAGGCGGTCAGCCTTGCTCCCTGTAAAAGCGGACGGGTTTCGTCTATATATACGCGGATTTTTTTCCCCTGAGCATGGGCGGCGTAGATGGGGGCCAGGGCGGTGCCGATACCCGCAGTGGCCAAAGCTCCCGCGTTGCAATGGGTCAGGATGGTCGCACGGTCGGAGATGAATTGCTGACCGTGCTTGCCGATGGCCTCACACATCCGGCGGTCTTCGGTCTCGATAGTTTTAGCCTCGGCCAGCAGGGCTTCTTTGAGCTGGCCGGTAGTGCATCCTGGATTGTCGGCCTGGACCTGTCTGACAGTGCGGGTCATACGGTTCAGTGCCCAGAACAGGTTCACTGCGGTCGGGCGGCTCTGGGCGAGGTAATCGGCGGTTTTCAGGATTGTTTTAAGGGTTTCTGCAGCAGGAGTCGTATCGGGGAGTTCGCGGCAGGCCAGACAAATTCCATACCCGGCGGCCACTCCAATAGCGGGGGCACCCCGGACGGCCAGCGTGATAATCGCCTCGAAAAGCTGTTCGGGGGTCCGGCAGGCGAGGTATTCCATCCGGCCGGGCAGCTTCCGCTGGTCGAGCAGTTCGAGGACGCCGTCTGTGGCTCCGACCCATCGCAGAGTGTCAAACGCTTTTACCATAATCGACTATAAGTATATATAAACACGACATTTCCAGTCTGACTCACCGTCCATTACTTTCGGCATATTGGGTATGTATTTTATACCCAACGGGTCAATTTAAAGCATTTTATTTTGAAAATGAATATTGTCAATTGGAATTGACGAGAATATCTGTGAACTTAGATAAATATTTTGACAAATAACACCAAAAACGCAAGGCTTACGACACCACCGGCAGCTGATCCCAGCGGGTGGTGAATTTGGGGGACAGGTGTTTGAACTGGGTGTGCCAGGGTTTGTCGATACCTTCGGCGGCCCAGCGGACGGTGCAGTCGCCCCGGCGGTTGATGGCATCGAGGGTCCGCATCAGGCGGCCGGCCCTGGCCCGGTCGGCCGTATCGAACAGGGTCTGCTGGACGTGTTCCTGCGGGGTCAGCTCGTGCAGCAGGACGCCGGCCCGCTTATAATCGAATCCCTCCCGATATATCCGCTCGATCGACACCGTTGCCGCCTGGACTAATTCGGCACTGTCAAAGGTGGCGGTGGGAAAGACGGTCGTGTGGACATTATAATAGCGGTGTTCGATGAACCGACTGGTGGCGACCGAGACCGACATCATCCCGGCGGCGAGACCTTCCTGGCGGAGTTTTTCCCCGGCTCGAGCGGCATAGGTGGCCGCTGCCTCCATAAGATCGTCGATGGCTGTGACCGACCTGCCGAACATGCGGGAGACGGTGATGGTTTTTTTGTCCTGCGGATTTTCTTCCAGCGGGTAACAGCTTATCGCCCGCAGTTCATAGACGGTCCGAACCACCTGAACCCCGAATTGTCCCCGTATCCAGCCAATGTCGGCTCGGGATAAATCCAGCGCATTTATGATTCCGGCGGCATTCAATTTGCGGCCGATGCGCAGGCCCACCCCCCAGACATCCTGCACGGCCACCCGCTGCAGAGCCTGACTCAGAAAGGGGGAATCCGCCAGATTCAGCACGCCGGCGGCCTTGGGAGATTTTTTGGCGATTTTATTGGCTAATTTGGCCAGCGTCTTGGTGGGGGCGATGCCGATCGATACGGGGATTCCCGTCCACTGCCGGACGGTGTGCTGGATTTGTCTGCCGTAGTCGTCCGGCGGCTGGTCTATCCCGGACAGGTCCAGAAAGGCCTCGTCGATCGAATACACCTCCATTGCAGGAGTAAAATTCGCCAGCGTCTGCATAACCCGGCCGGACATGTCGGCGTAGAGGGTGTAATTGGAGGAAAACACCTCGACCTGATGGCGGTTCAGGATATCCCGCACCTCAAAGGCCGCCTTCCCCATGCCAATACCGAGGGCCTTGACCTCGTTGGAACGCGAGATGATGCATCCATCGTTGTTAGACAAGACCACCACCGGCCTGTGTTCCAGGCCCGGATTAAAGACCCGTTCGCAGGAAACATAAAAATTGTTGCAATCGACTAAGGCAAACAGCGTCGTCATAAGGGATGAATCACATTGGTAACCACGCCCCAGACCTGGAATTCCACATCGGTACTGATTTCCTGGACGGCGTAGTCGGTGTTTTCGGGTTCCAGACAGATTTTCTTGCGGTGCATCCGGATGCGTTTGACGGTCAGCGAGCCGTTAACGACGGCGATAACGATATTTTTATCCCTGGGCTCCAGCGAACGGTCCACAATCAGCAGATCGCCGCTGTGAATACCTGCCCCGACCATCGATTCGCCGCTGACCCGAACAAAAAACGTGGCAGGCGGATTTTTTATCAGGTATTTATTTAAATCCAGACGGCCTTCCTCGTAATCAGCGGCAGGCGAAGGAAACCCCGCAGACACCCGGGCCTCATAATAAGGCTGACTGAGTGAAGTCGATAAATCCGGCCGATAAATGCTTATGGTCTTGATTTTCATACATACATAATACCATACAAAAACCTAACAAGCAAGCGGGCAAATACGATGTTCCCCGTCTATCCCGCGAAAGCAGACTTTCTGGGTTGACATATTTAATAGGCTTTGATATAATTTTCCTGGATTTAATGAAATTCTAACATGGGGGGATATTGTGGTGTTTTTAGACCCAAGAATTCCAGTACTCTGTGCAATGATAGCCCTTACCGCTTCAGGCTGGTCGGCCCTGCCGTTTCCCTCGGAAGCTCAGCCGGCCGTATCCATCGGCGGAAAACTGCCTGGCAGCCATGAAACCAGCGGCATCGTCTGGCACGCCGGCCTGCAGAAGTTCTTTTTGGTCAGCGACGCCGGCACCGTGACCTCCATGACCGCCAAAGGTACCAAGCTGACCCACTGGTCCATCGATGCCGACCTTGAAGCCGTGACCGTAACGCATCCCAACAGCGACTTCATCTATTTGGGCATTGAAGACCCGGACAGCATCTGGGAATTCAACATCACCACCGGCCTGGTTACGCGGATATTCGACCTGACCTCATGGATGACCAGCCCTGCCAACTCCGGCCTTGAGGCCCTGACTTTCGTCCCCGACCCCGCCGACCCCGAAGGCGGCCTGTTCTACGCCGGCCTTCAGGAAGACGCCAGCATATTCGTCTTCCGCCTGCCGATTCAGTCCAGCACCACCAGCACCGCCGTAACCTGGGTCCGCACCATTCCGCCCCTCAACGGTGTTGCCAACATCTCCGATCTGACCTATGTTCCCAGCCAGAATGCCATCTATGCCATCTATGATAAAGATGACATCCTGCGGGCGATGGAAACCGATGGCACCCTTATCGGCGAATGGACTTTGCCTGGCAAAGACCAGGAAGGCGTCGCCCTCAAAGGCAGCGAATTGTACATCACCGAAGACTATGGCAGCGATGGCGGCGACGTCCTTCGTTATGCGCCGTTTAAGGTCATCCCCCAGCCCGACCTTGACGCGGATGGAAAAGTCAACCTGACCGATCTGGCCATCCTGTCCGCCGCATGGACCAGCAACAGCCAATCCGCAGCCGACACCAACGCCGATGGCGTCATCGACACCATAGACCTCGCCATCTTCTCCGCCGCCTGGCTCCAGGGAACCTACTGATTTTTGAAATGTCCTCTTCGGCCCACGTAACTGCCCTGTCTGTCACCCATCTGTATCGGCATTTTCAATTACACGGCCGTCTCGTCCAACCTTACGCAGCAAAATGGCGGATGCAATGGATTCGTCTGCCAGACCATCGGATGATCTGCTATGTATTTTCGGATTTTTCGCAGCGGCCTGTCCCCGTGAAGAATATGTTCATATACTGCCCCTGAATGAAGTTGTCCGCCAAAATGAATTTTTAGAGGAACCCTTAAGTATAATAATTGCGTTGCCATCATTTGCCATCAAACCCCGGCCACCTGTTTTGCTTGACACCGTCGATATAATGTTTGGTCGTCAGGGTTTTAAATCGAAGAACCACATCCCCCAACGACATCACCATAGGGGCAGCCCTCCGTGACTGCCCTTCGTTACTCATTTCGACAATGGCTAATTGAAAAATGCCGCAAACGCGTTCGGGTCTTAATGAATACAAAACAATCCCGATTGGTTGCGTATCATGAAAACAAGCAAATCAGTCCGCAGCATCATCTCCCGCTCTTTTTTGGCACAGGGAAACCGTCGTTACCTCATTGGGGTTTCGCTCTTCCATTGCTAATATGCCTGCTGGTCAGAATAATCCTTCTGATAATGCTGCCTTCGACCAAAAATAATATGAATTCCCCACTCAATACGCGATAACAAAATCCCCCAGTTTCCATTCCTGTATTCTTGTATTCTTGTGTTCTTGAGTTCTTGTGTTCTTATATTCTTAGGTCCTTTTTCTCCACATCGCACAAATTACGCTAACACAATCTTGCTATTGGTCTAAAAAATAAAAAATTTTTTCTCTTTATCCGGCCGGGGTTTATAAAAACTCACGCCCTGGGCGATTTCGATTTTTCGAACAAAAACTGCAAATCCGCCCCTTAGGGTAGAGGGCGAGAGAAAACGCCAGAGACAAAGGAACTGACACGGGCAAGTCAGGGCGCACGGGCATCCTGCCCGTGAAACATATAGAAAAGGAGAACAGATAGGAAATGATAAAACCAAATACCTCACCACAGGACGGCCACACACAAGACCACCCCGAAGTCTCCGGGTCCGTCGAAGGTATCCGGCTTGAATCAACCTTATGTATGCAGGTCAAACAGCGATTGTGTCTTGATAATCGTCACCTGATCCGGAAACGCATGAAACGCATGGATGTGCAGTTCGTGACGACGTGCTTCAAAGTCAATATAGCTAAACGGCTCCAGCCCGCCAGTTGCGTACTCCGGAAATGCGATAAACATCCCCCGATTCCGCGAGAACCGCTGCAAATCCGTATGGCTCTGGCGGTACAGGTTGGCGCTCATCTTTTCAATCTGAAAATCGGTCATGTAGTTCAGACCCCGGCTCAAGGAGCATTTGTGGGTCCGTTGTCCCCGGAATTGGAATCGCTCGATCAGACCACGTTTGGGCAGCAGCATGCTGTTGGGGCTGATCAGTTCCGTCAGGCACATATCGCCGGCAAACACGCTGACCACGTGCGAGCATCCCGTGGCCCACAACATCATTTCGTAATGTTCGGTTTTGAGATGTCTGCGACCGAAAATCGTGAACAGTTCAGGATGCAACGGCCGCTGAAACAGCGAAAACGTCAGCTCACTGACAGCTACATTGGTATTAGGCGACTCCATAGTTCTCCAGTACTTAGCAATGACCAATATTTCTCGCCTGATTATAACAAATACGTCATTTCAAAATCAAGGCCTCTAATAATACTGAAAACAGGGCAGGGGGTTCTTATCGGACGGAAATTCCGTAAAGATAAGAAAGAAAATAACTAAAGAAATTTAATTTTTTTTGTAAAAAATTCAATTTTCGGTACTCTGTTCAAATGCGGTTGAGTGAACCTTGGAAATTCGGAATTTTACTGCCAGGAGGTTTTATGCAAAAGTTCATCGGGTGTATGATGTTATCGGTCCTGTTTGCCGCCGGCTGCCAGATGCGATCCGGCCGGCAATCCGCCTACTGCAACCCCGGCGGCATGTGGATGCCCCACCAGATCAGCGGGCATTTCGATACCCTGCGGGCATTGGGTGTGGAGCAGCCCGAACAGTTTACCGACCTGACCGGCCATCCACTGGGTGCCATTGTCTGGCTGGGCGGCTGCTCAGCATCGTTCGTCTCGCCCGATGGTTTGATTATTACCAATCACCATTGTGCGACGTCCACACTGCAATGCAATTCAACCTCCGAGTGCAATCGTCTTGAACAGGGATTTCTGGCCCGTACCAAAGAAGAAGAACTTCCTGGTGAAATTGGCAAGAAGGTCTGGCTTATCCATGATATTCAGGATGTTACCGGACGTGTGCTGGAGGGACTGGACGACATAGCCGACCCGATGACGCGAACCAACACCATTGAGGATCGCATCAAGGCCATCATTGCCGAACATGAGAAATCCGATGAGGGGATTCGCTGCTCGGTGCGGTCGTTTTATGAACAGCAGCAGTATTATTTGATTACTCAGTTTGAAATACGCGATGTGCGTCTGGTCTATGCCCCCCACAGCGGCATTGGCTGGTACGGTGGCGACATTGACAACTGGCACTGGCCCCGGCATACCGGCGATTATACATTTCTGCGGGCGTATGTTGGCCCGGATGGCAACCCGGCCCCTTATTCCAAAGACAATGTGCCTTATCGGCCCAAACACTATTTAAAGATTGCCTCCGAACCGCTGTGCGAAGGGGATTTTGTGATGGTGGCGGGCTTTCCCGGCAGAACCCAGCGGTGGAAGACAGCCGAGGAGCTGGCGTTTGCCTGCAGCGTGCAGCAGCCGCAGCAGATTGCGACGATGAAGGACGTAGCTGACCTGTATCGGCAGCTGGGTCAGCAGAGCAAAGAGATCGAAATCAAGATTACCCCGTCGCTGCGTGGTGTGATGAATCACCTGCAGCTGCTGGAGATGACGCAGGATAATTTTATGGAATACGGACTGGTCCGGGTCAAACAGCAGTCACAGGCCAGACTGGTGCAGTGGATCCACAGTGACCCGCAGCGGCAGCAGCGGTGGGGCAATGTGTTTGAACAGATCAACCAGATTAACGCACCACGTCAGCGGACCTGGTACCGCGATTATCTGATCGGCAATATTGCCGGATCCGTCCAGATGATTCGAGCGGCGCATACGATTGTCCGGATGGCCGAGGAACGGCCCAAGGCCGACGACGAGCGTGACCCGGAATTCCAGCAGCGCAACTGGGACCGCCTTGCCGATGGCCTGCGGCAGATTCAGGTCAGCTATGATCCGGTGATCGATAAGGCGGTTCTGAGCTTTTACCTGTCCAAAGTCCGCGGCCTGTCCGCCGAGGACCAGGCCCCCGTGCTGGCGGCGTTTGGCGAGGAGGTCAACTGGGATACCGCAGGGATGCAGTTTATGATTGAGTCACTGTATCGGGATGTGAAGCTGGCGGATGCGGAGTATCGCGTCAAGCTGCTGAACACCGCGACACTGGAGGAATTGCAGGCAATGCCGGACCCGATTATGCAGCTTGCCCTGCGATTGCGGCCGCTGACCAAACAGATGGACGATGACGGCAAGATTTACGAAGGTCAGATGCTGCTGGCTCGCAAGGGGTATGTCGAGGCGATGAATGCCTTTGCGGGCAGTCCGGTTGCCCCGGATGCCAACGGCACGCTGCGGATTACCTATGGGACGGTCAAGGGCTATCGGCCGGCGTGGTATGCACCAGCCTATCGACCGTTTACAACGGTTGGGGAAATGCTCAAAAAGCATACCGGCCAGCCGCCGTTTGATGTGCCGGACGCTCTGATCGAGGCGGCCAAACAGCGGCAGGGCAGCCGGTTTGAGTCGTGGTCGCTCAGGGATATTCCGGTGAATTTCCTGAGCGATCTGGATATTACCGGCGGCAACTCCGGCTCAGCAACGCTCAACCGCAAAGGCGAACTGGTGGGGCTGGTCTTTGACGGCAACTCCGAGGCGCTGGCCAGCAACTGGATCTTTATGCCCGACATTACCCGCGCCATTCATGTGGACATTCGCTATATCCTGTGGATTATGCAGGATGTGGACCATGCGGACAATCTCCTGCAGGAACTGGGCGTCAAGCCGGGCAGCCGTCTTTGATGGAGGACTGAGACGATGCCGTTGTCAGGGATACAGAGCGGTCGTGAGGTTGGAACGTTCACCCTCAAGACCCTGTCGGGTTGCTGGTCGAAACCCATATTGAAACCCAGGCGAGCCTTGTGTCATCATTAAAACAAAGATGCACTCAATTTAAGGACTGATATATGCAAAAACCGAAACTGACACGACGGGATTTTTTACGGGCGGGAGCAGGCGTCATTGCGGGATTTACGATTGTGCCGCGGCATGTGCTGGGTGGGCCGGGGGTGGTGGCACCCAATGACCAGTTGACCAAGGCGGTTATTGGTGTCGGCGGCATGGGGCAGGGCCATCTGAATTATCCGGGTGCCAGGCTGCTGGCGATCTGTGATGTGGACCGCGGACATCTCCAAAGTACGCTGGCTAAGGTCGGGCCGGATGTCAAGGGCTATCACGACTTTCGCGAGGTTCTGGAGCGGGAGGATATAGATATCATTCACGTCGTAACCCCGCCGCACTGGCACGGCCTGATTTCGGTCGCAGCTGCCCAGGCGGGCAAGGACATCTGGTGCGAAAAACCCATGACCCGCACCATTGGCGAGGGTAAAAAGGTTGTCGAGGCGGTTCAGAAATACGGGCGCATCTTCCGGCTCAATACCTGGTTTCGGTTCGATAGTGAATTTTATGGTTTCGGGTCCACGGTCAAGCCGATTAAAAAGCTCGTTCAGAGCGGCATGCTCGGCTGGCCGCTGAAAGTGACGGTCAACGGGTCCACGGGCTTTAACTGGAAGGGGTATTGGTCGGGCAAGACCGACCTTGTGCCGCAGCCGGTACCGGCAGAGCTGGATTATGATTTCTGGCTGGGGCCTGCGCCGTTTAAGCCCTATCACCCGCATCGCGTGCACGGGAGTTTTCGCGGGTACTGGGATTATGACGGCGGTGGACTGGGGGATATGGGGCAGCATTATCTGGACCCGGTACAGTACCTGCTGGGCAAAGACGACACCAGTCCTGTGGAGATTGAGGCTGACGCGCCGCCGCAGCATCCGGATGCAGTAGGGCCATGGCGGCGGATTCGACTGAAATACGCGGATGGATGCGAAATCATTCTGGATGGTGAGGACCGCGACAAGAATAGTCCTTATATCGAAGGTCCTGAGGGCAAGCTGTATCGGGGCTTTGAGTCGGATATTCCCAATCTCCGCCAGAAGCTGGCGCAGTTTCCGGAGCCGGAGCCGCAGGTGACGGATTTTGCCGATGCGGTTCGCCATCGCAAACCCTTTGCCCTCAATGAACGGAACGGCCATCGGAGCTGTACGCTGGTGAATTTAGGCAAGATTGCTTTGCAGGTCCAGCGACCGCTGCGATTTGATCCGGTCAAGCAGGAATTTATTGACGATCCGCAGGCCAATCGTCTGATTGATCAGCCGATGCGCGGCCCGTGGCGTATGTAATGCGGCATCCAATTATTGACCTCTCTATCAGGAGACTCCGATGAGTTTATATCGTGTGTATGTGTTATCTGTAGTGCTGGCTCTTGGCGGAGCGGCTGGGGCGGCACAGTCGTCAGTGGCCGAGCTTTTGACGTCCAGTCCGGGCCAGACGTTTGAGCAGGATAAGGCGTTATGTGAGACCCTTTTGAAGCAGGGGCCAGAGGCGATCAGGGCCTTATGCGATTTGGTGCAGCCTTCGGGCGATGATGGACGCGTGCGGACGGTTCTGATGGACCTGGCGGTGACTGTGGGCAAGGGTGCCCCCCAGCAGCGCCAGATGTTCAGCCAGACACTCTGTGAAGCTCTGAAGTCGGATGCGGACAAAGAAATCAAGGCATTGTATATTCAACTGCTCCAGTATGCCGGCGGTGATGAGGCCGTGGGGACGTTGGCGGGGTATCTGAATGATGCTCGGCTGAGCAGTCCTGCGGCGACTGCGTTGACCCAGATTGGGACGGAGGCGGCCTGCAATGCGCTGCTGGAGTCTCTGGGCAGACAGGATACGGTGGCCAAAACGGATGTCATCCTTGGCCTGGGATCATTGCGGGTCCAGAAAGCGTCCGGGGCGATTACGGCCTTGCTGGATCATCAGGCCCTGCGGGGCAGTGCCCGCTGGGCGCTGGCCAATATCGGAGATGAAGCCGCGGCCGGGCCGATTGCGTCGGACTGGAAAAAAGCCACTGGCTATGCCAAATCCGTGGCCGGCGACGATTATCTGCTGCTGGCTGAACGACTGGCAGAAAAGGGGCAGAAGGATAAGGCACTTGCGATTTGCAAACAGTTCGGGGCGGAGGCTCCGATTCATCAACAGATAAAGGTTCTGGCTATTTTGGCTTCCGTGCAGGGTGAGCAGGCGATGAACGACTTGCTGGCCGCTGCCGACAGCGACAATGTTGCGCTTCAGGCCGCAGCGGTTCGGATGGGCGGGGCGATACCGGGGGCGAAGGTAACGACCCAATGGGTCGATAAGCTCCAGAAGGCCAAGCCGGTGCTTGCTGCACGGATTCTGGGGATGCTGGGAGAACGCGGCGATCAATCCGCCTGGGAGGCTGTGGTGAAGGCCTTTGGCCATGCGGATGGGCAGGTGGTGATTGCGGCGATGGAGGCCGCGGCGAAACTCAGGCCGGGGGAGGCTGTTGAGCCGATCCTGGCAGTCCTGAGGCAGAATGCCCAGCCGGAGATTATCATGGCCGGACGAGATATCCTGATGCGGCTGCCAGGTGATCCACCACTGCTGGCGGCGGCAGATGCGTTGAAGACGATGCCGCAGGGGGCACGGATCGCCCTGATGGAGGGGCTGGCCGGACGGGCGGCAATGTGCTGCAGTGCGGCCCTGCTGGCCCAGGCTCAGGATGCGGACGGCTCCATCCGGCTGGCGGCGATGAAGGCATTGAGCGATGTGGCCGGGGCGGGGGATATGCCTGCGGTGATTAAGCTGATGCTGGACAGTACCAATGAACAGGAACGAACGGCTTTGTCGCGGGCTGTGGTGCAGGCGGCTTTGCGCGAAGCGGATAAGGAAAAACAGGCCCAGCCGCTGCTGGAGGTGCTGCCTACCGTGTCGGGTGCCAATCAGGTTATTGTCCTGCGTTGCATGGGTCGGATTGGCGGGGCGAAGGCGTTGACTGCAGTACTGGATGCGGTTAAAAGCGATGATGCCGAAATCAAGGATGCCGGGATACGGGCGCTGGCCGACTGGCCGGATGCGTCGGCCCTGGATGGCCTGATGGGCATTGTCAAAACGGGAGAATTGAAGCATCAGGTGATTGCTTTACGCAGCGGATTAAAACTGCTGCAGACCAGTGGTCTTTCAGATGCGGATAAGCTCAAACGGGTTAAAGAGGCTCTGGCTGCGGTGAGCCGTCCGGAAGAAAAGCGGCTGGTGCTGGGGGCGGTCGGACAGATCAAATCGTCGGCAGCGTTGCAGTTGGCGGCGTCGTATCTGGATGACGCATCGCTACAGTCGGATGCGGCGGTCAGTGTGGCGAGGATTGCCCTGCCTGCTGAAGGTCAGGAACGCGGGCTGGAAGGCTATGAGACGGCCAAGGTGCTGAAAAAGGCCGTTGACCTGATTAAAAATGAGGAATTAAAGCAGCAGGCTCAGGCCTATCTGGACACGCTGCCCAAAACGGCCAGTGTCAAACGGCCTGTGCCGGAGGGATTCACCGCTCTGTTTAACGGCAAAGATTTGACCGGATGGAAAGGGGTTTTACTGCCGCCGAATGATAATCCTGTCAAGCGGGCGGCATTGACGCCCGAGCAGCGTGCTGAATGCCAGGCCAAAGCCGATGAGAGTATGAAGGCCCACTGGTCGGTGGAGGAGGGTGTTCTGGTCTTTGACGGTCAAGGGTTTAGTCTTTCGACCGCCGAAGAGTATGAGAATTTCGAGATGTACGTGGATTGGAAGATCGATTCGCACGGCGACAGCGGGATTTATCTGCGTGGTTCGCCGCAGGTGCAAATCTGGGACCCGGCTGACTGGCCCGAAGGCTCCGGGGGGCTGTACAACAATCAGAAAAATCCGTCCAAGCCGCTGGTCAAGGCTGACAATCCGATCGGGGAGTGGAATACGTTTTTCATTCGCATGGTTGGTGAACGTGTGACGGTATATCTCAACGGCAAGCTGGTGGTTGATAATGTTGTCATGGAAAATTACTGGGATCGCAGCCGGCCGATATTCCCGAGCGGGCCGATTGAACTGCAGTGCCATGGCCATCGCATCTGCTTCGATAATATTTTCGTCCGTCGTCTGCCGGCGGTACAGGACGAGGGCTGGGTTACGCTGTTTAACGGTACGGACCTGAGCGGCTGGATTGGGGATGTCCAGGGGTATGTCGTCGAAGGCGGTGCGATGGTGTGTCGGGGTGGAAAAAACATTTTCACTGCAGAGGAATATGCCGATTTTCATCTGAAATTTGATTTCTGCCTGACGCCGGGGGCCAATAATGGATTGGGCATTCGTGCCCCCAAAGACGGCGATGCGGCCTATGGCGGGATGGAGATTCAGATTCTGGACGACAGCTCCGAACAGTACGCCTCGCTGAAGCCCTATCAGTATCATGGCTCGATTTATGGCGTGGTGCCGGCCAAACGGGGGCATCTTAAGCCCGTGGGCCAGTGGAACAGCGAAGAGGTGATTGCCAAAGGCCGTCATATTACCGTGATTCTCAATGGGGTTACCATTGTGGATGCCGATATTACGGAGGCGATTGAAAAAGGCACCATCGACGGCAACGCCCATCCGGGCCTTGCCAACGAACGCGGTCATATCGGTTTCCTTGGCCACGGCTCGCAGGTGTCGTTCAAAAATATCCGAATCAAAACGCTGTAAACGGTCGGATACGATAGACTCTGATGCAGGCCGTTATCGCGAATAGCCGCGGATTATGGCCTCGACGTGGTCGATCAACGGGTGTTGGGCGTAGCGCTGTCCGGGTGCGGGGGGGACGAGGTCGCAGTGGAATTCCCACCAGAACACGCCGCGATAGCCGCGCTGCGAAATCCACCTCATTTTATGGTCAAGGCTGACCGTATTATCGATGCTGACAAAGCTGCGTTTGTCGGGGCTGAAGTAATAGGGGGCGAGGGCCTGGTTGTCGAATATTTCCGTCCAGCCTGCGGCCAACAGTGCCGCCAACTGATTATGGTAGATGGAGCGGCCGATGTTTCGCAGGGGGACTGAACTGTTCTGGCCGGGCTGGATACCCTGATAATAATAGCCGTAATTGGCCAGTCCGATGCAGACTTTGCCGGGCGGAAACACTGCCCAGTTATTCATCAATTCCTTAATCCGGTTGAGCGGGGTGTTATGGCCCGGGGTGGTGCCCCAGGTGCCGCCGCCGATGTCGTAGGTCATAATATTGATCCAATCCACAGTGCGGCTCAGGCGTGCGGCCATATCCGCAGAGTATTTTTTTCCGGCCATCAATGCCGTCGCCAGGTAGTAATATCGTGATGTCGAGCGGCTCAGCTCGTTCAGCGTCTGGCGGATATCGGCCATCAGGGCGGCGTGAAGGGGGATGTCAAACTCAGATTCCCAGTCGATTTCAATGCCGTCAAAGCCGTATTTCTTGACAAAAGCCGTCATCACCCTGGCAAAACAGGCCCGCCGGTGGGGATTCCGGGCTAAGGGCAGAAACTCACCATCCTGTATGGACAGCAGCGTCTTGACGCCGCTTTTCTGGGCACGACCAAGCAGCTGGGGGGCCATTGCCAAGCCGGTCTGTCCAGCCGGATAGGTGTGAGTTGTGACCAGTTTCTGGATGGCCTCCGACGAGGATAAGTCGAAATCCGTAGGTTTCCAGTCGGGCCCAGCGATAAGATACAGGATATTGAAGCGGTCAAGTCGAGACTGTCGAAGCTGGTTGATATCTCCGATCCGCCGGCCATGGACATAACAGCCATGAATGAATGACATCGCCGGCGGGTTGGCCGACACGGGCGGCTCTTGCACGACTGGCGGTACCGTTGGTGTGCCGGTTTGGCCGGGCTGCTGGACTGTGGGGGGGTGCGTGGGAGGTACGCAGGAACTGAGCAATACCACTATTGCGGCCATGCATAATACAATGTGTCGAGACATCCGTGTCAATCCTTGTTTGAGGAGTATCCTTTTTGCGGGATTTTATGGGCAAAAGCAGTGAAAGTAAAGTATTCCTGTGAAAAATCATTTTTGGGGTCAAAATAGGGTGTTGCGGGGTATTATAGGAGAGAGCGGTTTTCTGTTGCCTGTGCGGATTGAGCGAGTACAATAACGGCCGTATGATTACTTTTTCAGAGGATAACTAATACAATGCATAAAAAAGACAACACGACTCTTTTGATCCTGGCCGCAGGCATGGGCAGCCGTTTTGGCGGGATTAAACAGATTGAACCCGTTGGCCCCAATGGCGAGATTATTCTGGATTATTCGCTCTATGATGCCATCCGGGCAGGCTTTAGCAAGATCGTCTTTGTGATTCGCAAGTCGATTGAGGACAGTTTTCGGCAGAAAATCAACCCGAAGGCGGCAGAACGGATTCAAATCGAGTTTGCCTATCAGGAACTTGACAGTTGTTTGGGTGGGTATTCTGTTCCGGAAGGCCGGCAAAAGCCCTGGGGGACAGGGCATGCGGTGCTGGTGGCTCGCAGCAAGATTGCCGAGCCGTTTGCCGCGATCAATGCTGACGACTATTACGGCCCATCGGCCTTTGAGATGATGAATAAGCATCTGACGGGACTGGCTCAGGGTCGTGTGCAGGACTATGCGATGGTGGGTTATGCGCTGGGCAATACCTTGTCGGATTTCGGAACGGTCAGCCGCGGCGTTTGTGAGATCGACTCGGCGGGTTATCTGAAACGGATCGTGGAGCGTACGAAGCTGGAAAAACGGCCCGGGGGAGCTGAATTTGTGGACGAAAACGGGACCCGCCATTTTCTGACGAATGATACGGTGGTGTCGATGAATTTCTGGGGATTTAGTCCGGATATTTTTGGGTATCTGGATAGCGAATTTCGTGATTTTCTGTCCCAAAAAGCGACGGACGTGAAGGCCGAATATTATCTGCCGTTTGCGGTGGGAGGGCTGATTACCAGCGGAGTGAAAAAATGCCGCGTGCTGGCAGCGCGTGAAAGCTGGTTTGGGATTACCTACAAAGAGGACCTGCCAACCTCGCAAAACGGGATTCGGGCCAAAATCCGTGAAGGTGTGTATCCCGAGCAACTCTGGGGATAACTGTGTATCCGCGGGGGCGGTTGTGACGTCCTATGATAAGGAGAACAGCCTATGCGAGAATTATTGGATATTGCGCAGCGTTTTCAGATAGAGGGTCAGGCGGTCGCGGCTGAGCCGCTGGGCAACGGTCATCTGCATAAAACCTATCTGGTGACGGCGCAGGCGGGCACCGCGGATGTGCATTATGTGCTTCAGGAGATCAACACGCGGGTATTTAAGGATGTCGATGCTCTGATGGACAATATTCATCGGGTGACGCGTCATCTGGCGGGGAAATTGCCGCCGGCGGAGGTCCGTCGGCGAACGATGGCGTTTATCCGCACCCGGGACGGGGAGCTGTACCTGAAAGCGGAGCAGGGCCGATGCTGGCGGCTGTGCTGGTTTGTGCAGGGCAGTTATACCGTTGAAGTGCCCAGGAACACGCAGCAGATTTATCAATCGGCCCGTGCGTTCGGCAGTTTTCTGAATCATCTGGCCGATCTGGACGGGCCGCCGCTGAAGGACACCATTCCGGATTTTCACCATGGCGTCAAACGCTATCAGCGTCTGACAGAAGCGATTCAAAAAGACCCGGTCGGACGGGTCAAAGAGGCCCGGCCGGAAGCGGAGCTGATCGTCAAGCATGCGGCTATTTTTGAGACCATGGCTGCATGGATTCGCAGCGGGGTCTTGCCGCTGCGAACCACCCACAATGATACCAAGGTCAACAATGTTTTGTTTGACAAGGCCACCGATGAGGCGATTTGTGTGATTGATCTGGATACGGTGATGCCGGGTGTGGCGGCGTATGATTTCGGCGATCAGGTTCGAACCACCGTCAGCGAGTCGGAAGAAGACCAGACCGATTTGTCGGGGATTGCCGTGCAGATGGATCGTTTTGAAGCGATAGCCCGAGGGTATCTGGACGGTACGGCGGGCCTGTTGACGGAGATTGAAATACAAAGCCTGATGACGGGAGCCAAGATGTTCCCGCTGCTGATGGCCACCCGTTTTCTGACGGATTTTCTGGAGGGAGACTGGTATTTCTCGACGCATCGGTCGGGGCATAATCTGGATCGCTGCCGAACGCAACTGGCGTTATTTGAGTCGATATGCAGGAACGAGAAACAGATGGCTGCTGTGCTCGGACAGTAATCCGCTGGTGCGGGATTGCTGTTTGGAGGGTCGTTTCTGAGAACACAAGGTGTATTGAATACAGGACACAATGACATGGTTCAGGATGTGGTTGATCAAAGCGGGGGTGATTATGGTCTGTCTAAAACGGAACAAATCGCTCTGAAGAGTTCAAAATATGCGGCTATTTATCCGCCCACCGAGAAGATTCCGACGATTGTTGTGGACTGTTTTCCGGCGCTGGGCAAGCTGGCGGCAGTTCGTTTTCTGGAATGGGTCCAGGATCATCCGGGGGGTGTGATTTCGCTGCCGACGGGGAAAACGCCGGAGCATTTCATCAAATGGGTTCAGTATTTTCTGAAGCACTGGGACCTTGCTGCGGTTCAGGCTGAGCTGGAGCGGGTGGGGGTGGATCCGGCCCGTCGTCCTGATATGCGGAGTCTGCATTTTGTCCAGATCGACGAATTTTACCCGATGGAATCGTCGCGGCATAACAGCTTTTATTATTATGTCAATACCTTTTATATTCAGGGGTTCGGTCTGGATCCGGCCAAGGCGCTGCTGATGGATGCGTCGCGGCTGGGACTGGCTGAGGATGAAACCCTGTCGGAGGTCTGGCCCGATGGTCAGGTTGATTTGACGCTGCGGTATCGTCATCCCCGCAACGATCTGGAGCAGAAACAGAAAGCGGTGCTGGAGCGGATTGATGGCTGGTGCATGGAATACGAACGCCGGATTCAGGCGCTGGGGGGGATCGGATTTTTCCTGGGGGGGATCGGTCCGGATGGCCATATTGGTTTTAATATCAGCGGCTCGGATCATTACTCCACGACGCGTCTGTGTCCGATCAACTATGAAACGCAGGCCGCCGCGTCCACCGATCTGGGCGGTATTGAAATTGCTCGCAAGAGCCTGGTGATCACCATCGGGCTGCGTACCATCACGCAGAATCCGGACTGTGTTGCCCTGATTCTGGCGGCTGGGGAGGCGAAGGCCGGCGTGACCGCGGCGGCGATCCAGTCGTCGCCCGATGTGCATATTCCGGCGACGGCCCTGCACGTCTTGCCCTATGCCCGGTTTTATATCACCCAGGGTGCGGCCAAACACCTGATTGAGCGTCAGCTGGTCCGTCTGAAGGCAGCCCCTGTGATTGAGCCGGTGGATAGTGCCAAGATTTTAATTGATCTGGCCGTCGAAAAGCACAAGACCCTGACGGAGCTGACGGAAGCGGATTGTCAGGGTCACCCGAGCGGACGACTGCTGCTGAGCCGTCTGACGGAACCGCTGAAGACCCTGACAGGCCGGATCCGTGAGACCCTGATTGCCAATATTGCAGCGGGTATGGACGTCCAGGACAACAGACGGTTTCTGCATACGGAACCGCATCACGATGACGTGATGCTGGGCTATTTTGCGTCGGTGGTTCGGCATTTTCGCAAGGCCGGGAACACGCATTACTTTATGACTCTGACCAGCGGTTTTACTTCGGTGACGAATGATTTCATGAAAAAACAGCTGGCCAATCTGCGCCGCTGTGTGGAATGGCCGTCTTTTCGCCGGCTGATGACGACGGGTTATTTTCTGCCCAATGATGGTGTGGATCGCAACCGCGACGTCTGGCAGTATCTGGACGGTGTGGCCGCCCGGAGTGAACCCTATAAGATGGAAGGCTGTGCCCGGCGTCTACTGCGCAACCTTGTCGAGATTTACGGTCCGGAGGTGCTGGTTTCTCTGGACAGCCGGCTTGGCAAACTGGAGGCTTATTTCGATGCGGCCTATCCGGGCAAGAAAGATACGCCGGAGATCCAGCGGCTCAAGGGGATGTGCCGTGAATGGGAAGCCGAATGCCTGTGGGGCTATTACGGCTGGAAATGCGACAATGTCCGCCATCTGCGTCTGGGGTTTTATACGGGGGATATTTTTACCCGTGAGCCGCAGATGGATCAGGATGTGCTGCCGATTGTCAAGGCCTTTGAAGACATCCAGCCCGATGTGGTGACGGTGGCATTTGATCCGGAAGGAAGCGGCCCCGATACGCATTATAAAGTACTCCAGGCGATTTCCGAGGCTCTGCGGATTTATGAACGTCAAACCGGCCGCAAGGACATCACCGTGTGGGGGTATCGCAACGTCTGGTACCGGTTTGAACCGTCGGAGGCGAATTGTTATGTGCCGGTCAGTCTGTGCATGCTGAATGTGATGCATGAGGCGTTTCAGAATGCCTTTTTGAGTCAGAAGGATGCCTCGTTCCCCAGCTATGAACACGATGGGCCCTTCTCGGAACTGGCCCAGAAAATTCAGGTCAGCCAGTATCAAACCATCAAGACCTGTCTGGGCCGTGAGTGGTTTTATGACCACCCCAGCGCTCTGATCCGAGCGACACGGGGATTTGTTTTTCTGCGTCAAATGCAGACGGAGGAATTTTATCAGTCCTGCAGAGAATTGAAACAGTCGGTGGAAAGCCATTCCTTTTGACCGGCGGAGGGGTTGGGCACATCAGATGCATTTGAGTTTAATCCGAGGCGCAGTGAGCAGATGAGGCCATTTGAGTATTCCAGCTTTGGTCAAAAAGCACGGACCCTGTCGGGGATTGGGGAATTGATGGAGGATTTGGGGCAGGCGATGAGTGTGCGTCCGGATTTGCTGATGCTCGGCGGCGGCAACCCGGCCCATATTCCGGAAATGGAAAAGGTGTTTCGTGACGCCATGGAAGATATCCTGCGAACGCCGGGGGTGTATGAGCGATGCGTTGGGGATTATGACGGTCCGGGCGGCAATCCGGCGTTTCTGGCCGCGGTGGCTGAGCTGCTGAAAACCCAGTATGGCTGGCCCGTTGGGCCGGACCATATCGCCCTGACGCATGGGAGTCAGTCGGCCTTCTATATCCTGTTCTCGCTGTTTGCCGGTCGATTTTCCGATGGTTCGTTCCGTAAAATCCTGCTGCCGCTGGCTCCGGAATATATTGGTTATGCCGATATCGGCTTTGCCCCGGGACAAAGCCTGTTTACGTCGGTTCGTCCCCGGATGGAATTGCTGGATCATCGACAGTTCAAGTATCATATCGACTTCGATGCGCTGAAGATTGGGCCGGACATTGGGGCCGTGTGTGTGTCGCGTCCGACGAATCCCACGGGCAATGTCTTAACCGATGATGAAATTGCCCGGCTGCGAACGATGACGCGTGCGGCGGGTGTGCCGCTGATTATCGATAATGCCTATGGACTGCCGTTTCCGGGGATATTGTTCGAGCCGGCAACCCTGAGCTGGGATGAGGATGTCATTCTCTGTATGAGCCTGTCCAAGCTGGGACTGCCTGCGGTACGCACGGGTATCGTGGTTGCCAGGCCGGACGTAATTCGGGCCATCCGTGAAACCACGGCGGTGATGAGTCTGGCCCCCGGCAGTATCGGGCCGGCCCTGGCATTGACTCTTATTCAGAGCCGACGGATTATCGAATTGAGCCAAAACGTTATCCGTCCGTTTTATTATCGGCGAATGCAGACTGCTGTGGGGCTGCTGCGGGAGAGCCTGGACGGGATGGATTACTGCATCCATAAACCCGAGGGGGCAATATTCCTGTGGCTGTGGTTTAAGGATTTGCCGGTCTCCAGTGGTGAACTGTATCGGCGGCTCAAGCGTCGCGGGGTACTGGTCCTGTCCGGCCATTATTTCTTTCCCGGTCTGGAGCATGATGACTGGTCCCATAAGCAGCAGTGCATCCGGATGACCTATTCGCAGAACGAGTCGGTCGTGCAGCGGGGTATCGAAATCCTTGCCGATGAAATCAAGGCGATTTATGCGGGGGCGTAAATGGCACATCTGAATGTCGAAATCAAGGCCCGCTGCAGTGAGCCTGAGTCTGTCCGGCGGGTTCTCCGGCAGCATCAGGCGCGTCTGGCAGGTATCGATACGCAAATCGATACGTATTTTAATGTCCCTGAGGGTCGGCTAAAACTGCGGCAAGGGACTATCGAAAATGCCCTGATTTATTATCGCCGCCCCGACCAGACCGGTCCCAAACCGTCGGATGTCTGGCTTTATCCGTGTCCTGAGGGTCAGGCCGTCAAGGAGCTGCTGACGGCGGCACTGGGGGTGAGGGTGGAAGTTGTCAAGCGGCGGGAGATCTATTTTGTCGAGAACGTCAAGTTTCATATCGATCAGGTCGAAGGGCTTGGAAGTTTCGTCGAGATTGAGGCGATTGATTCTGACCTGTCCATCGGGACTGAAAGACTCCGGGCGCAATGTCAGCGGTTCATGGCGTTGTTTGGCATCCGTACCGAAGATCTGCTGGAAGGGTCCTACAGCGATATGCTGGAGCGGTCCGTTAATAAATAAACCCATCCGGCCAGAACGGGTTCAAGACCGGCCAGTCGCTGGCGGGCGGCCACTCATCCGGCAGGCTGAAACTCAGAATCTCCGGCTCAGTCAGGCGGATGTATTCTTCCATGTCCATCCAGACGCTCTTGCGGTGCGAGCCGGCCAGAAAGACGACTTCTTTGTCTTTGGTCAGTGACTTATCCAGCAGGACCGGCAAATCATACGGCTGGCCCAGGGGTGCCTCGGCCCCCAGTTCGGTATCCCGGAACACCGCTTTGAGCTGCTGTTCGTCGGCCAGCTTGACTTCTTTGGCTTTGAGATGATGCTGGAGGGCATATAAATCCACGATACGATCCGCCGGTAAGACACACAAATACAGTTTTTGGTCGGCTTCGATTACCACGGGCTTTGCTACCTGCCGGGGGCTGACGTGTTCGACGCGTGCCAACTGACGTGCCGAATAAACCGGTTTGTGTTCCGTGACCCGATAGGGGGTGCGACGAATATTCAGATATTCCAGGACGCTCATAATCGTACTCCTTTATAAAAGTGGCCGAATTCAGGGCCGGTGGAGGGGTTATAGGGTCTGCAACCTGTTTGCAATGGGATAAAACAGGGGCTTGAAACAGCGGTTTGATGGGGATAATAATGCCATGGAAAAGCCTGAATCTGGGCGATTAAGCTTATGATGTTCGTATCCGGTGTTATGCTCTGGTGTTGCCGGCCTATCGTTTTTGTGACTAAGATAGTGCGCATGTTCCACCTCTTTATATTATTATACGTAAAATGCTCTGTCCGTTTCAAGCAATTTGTCCGGAAGGGATCTGAAGAGGACAGGTTTTTCATTAAACCGGATTCAAAAAAGGGTTTCCCGACTTACGCGATGGACATTTTCGCAATCCGGTGTATAATGCCCTGAGAGAGTGCAGGAGTATTTATGGCTCAAAACGAGATAAAGATTATTCACGAGGATGCGGATAAGCTATTGATCAATAAGCCCGCCGGGGTTTCTGTGACTGCAGACCGCAGTGGTGCGGCGGATATTCGGCAACTTTTGTCGCGTCAGGCCGGCAGGGACCTGAATTTGCGTCTGGTTCACCGTCTGGATAAAGACACCTCCGGCGTGATGCTGCTGGCCAAGACCCTGGCGGCGCAGAGTTTTTACAGCCGCTGTTTTGCCAAGCATCAGGCCCGGAAGGTCTATGTTGCGATCATTCGTGGACAACTGCCGCGAGAGCAAGGATTTATCACTGCCCCGATTTGCAAAAGCGATAAGATTCAAACGGTTCGGATCGATTCCTGGCGAGGAAAAAAGGCCAAAACGTATTATCGGGTGCTGCTTCCGATGGGTTCGCTGACCCTGATTGCAGCGATGCCGATTACCGGGCGGACCCATCAAATCCGTATCCATCTTGCTCATAAGGGATTTCCTCTGGCCATTGACCCGCTCTATGCAGACAGTGCTCCCCTGTATCTATCATCATTCAAATCTAACTATAAATTGTCCAAATATCAGGAAGAACCGCCGCTCATTGACCGTCTGACCCTGCATGCCTATCAATTAATGATTCCGGGCGGACCGGAGAAGCCGATGGAGACGTTTGTTGCTTCGCTGGATAAGAAATTTGCTGCGACGGTCAAAATGCTTGCCAAATATACTGCCTGTTGCCCTCAGAAACCGGATATTCCGGAGTCAGTACGAGCAATTATTCAGGGGTTGGCCATTCCCCTGGATTTTAGCGACAAAGGGATTGACCTGCGCGAGGATGAGGACCTGGTTTGATTCAGGAGCAGCTTAGTTGCCTTTTGCAGGACCGAAGATGATTTCTTTCCAGCTTCCTGTGGCTTGGGGAGTCTGGGGTTTTGGGGTGGTGATCTCTGAAGCGGCGGTGGATTGGGCTGTTGTCCTGGGTGAAGTTGAGTTTGCGGCCGCTGCTGCCGGCGTGGGCTGGGCTGCCTTGCTTGGGTTCACTTTGTAATACGACATCGCTTCGGGCATGTAGTTTTTGAGGTTGTTGATGCGGGTCTGGTCGGCGGGGTGGGTGCTTAGCAGTTCCGGGGGTTTTTGGGCTGCGTTGCCCTGGTTTGCCATGCGTTCCCAGAAGCTCACGGCAGCCTGGGGGTCGTAACCGGCCATAGCCATAAAAATCAATCCCAGCCGGTCGGCTTCATTTTCCTGCAGGCGGCTGTAAGGGAGTAAATAGCCCACATTGGCGCCGATGCCGTAGGACTTCATAAACAATTCCTGCGTTGCGGCCGGACGGGAGGCAAGGGCTTCGCTCAGGGCGATGCCGCCCATCTCAATCAGAAGCCCCTGGCTCATTCGTTCTCCGCCGTGCCGGGCGATTGCATGGGCGATTTCATGGCCCATTACCACGGCCAGGCCTGTCTCATCCTGGGTCACAGGCAGGATGCCTGTGTACACGACGACTTTGCCGCCGGGCATACACCAGGCATTGATTTCGTCGCTTTCGACGAGGTTGAATTCCCAGTTGTAGCCTTTGACCCGATCCGCCATCCCGTTGGCATTGCAGTAGGTTTCGACGGCACTGGCGATCCGCGTGCCGACTTTTTGAACCAGAGAGGTCTGCTGGGCGTTGGTGCTTTTCTTATTTTCCGATAAGAATTGACTGTATTCGGTGGCAGCCATGCTGTTGAGTGTCGCATCCGGAACAATATTGAACTGTTTTCGTCCCGTAATCGCGACATCGGAGCATGAGATAGAAAAACTGGATATAAAAGCCATTATTATTATAATAATGACGTTATTTAGCGTTTTCATACAGCATCCTTTCCGTGATGGCTCCTGCTATATCATACGACCCAATCCTGTTGTTGGTTTCAGAGAATACCCTTCCAACATAGCTGGCAGGGGCCGTGAAGTCCAGAGAAAAATGGAGACGCGAATGGCTGCGGCCAGGGGGGGTAATCCTGACATCCAGGGTCAGGAGTGATCAGGCCGACGCGATGAGGGGTTAAGGGTTCCTCTAAAAATTCATTTTGGCGGACAAACGACTCTTTTTGTTGCCGGCGGTGTCAGACAAAAGCCGCTTTATTATCCAAATCAAGCTAATTTGTCTTCCTTGCCGGCGAACAAAAATCTTCTGTTTACCGCTCAAAAGCAATTTTTAGAGCCACCCTTAATTCAAATTTCTGCGAACGACAGCAGCGGCGGCCAGGGTCTGGCTGACTCTGGCGTGGTCGTCTTCCACGGACAGCAGGATGCGCACATTGCGGACGGCTGCGGGATTGCTGGGGACCAGGGCCCGGTTGAATGTGACGCCAGTGACATTGCGGCACAGGGCATAGCTGTTGCCGCTGGTATTATCGTCCAGATACAGTATTTTCTCATCGGGACTATAGCGGTAGGTAATATTGCGTCCGTCCGAGGCAATCAGACTGCATCGGGTATTGTCGGGGTCTCCGCCGGCACCGATGACCGCCACACCCTGGGCGGTTCTCAGTTCGGTGGTAATCCGCAGGAGGGCGGCCCGGGCCGTATTCATGGTCTTGGAAATGCCTTCATTGACCTGGAAATTTGTTACCGATGCGTCAAACGCTACGGCCACTGCCGTCATCAGCATTGCCAGGATGACCAGTGCCATCAGCATTTCAACGATGGTGAAACCTGTTTTTGGATGCGTTGTATTCATGGGACAGCCTCTGGGTTAATAGCGAGCACGAATCCAGCTTGCTGAACTGATGGTTTGCCCGTTTTTGGTGATGGTTACGGTTACGCGGTACAAGTCCGTACTATGATTGGCAACCGCCTGGGTCAGATTGGCGGGGCTGACATTCTGCACGGTAACCTGCTGTGTAAAGGCCGAAAATTCCGGCATGGCGGTGCGGCTGACATCAATCGGCGGACTGAAGGATTTGTTATGGAAATCGTCCAGGTCATCATAATTGCCGACGGCGATCTCCCCGCTTTCGGTGCCAAAGGTTGCCGTTCCGCTGGTGGGGTCCACGGCTGGCAGCGGGGCGGTCAGTTCGCGGATTTCCTCGATGAGAAATTCCGCTGTGCTCAAATCCACGCCTGCGGCGTTATACTGGGTGAAGGCTCCGCTGGAGGCGGCCAGTCCCGCCACGGCCAGTCCGATCAGCATGACTGCCAGCAGGGCTTCCAGCAGCGTAAATCCGGTTTTGTATTGCCTTGTATTCATGGTTTACCCTTTCGATGACGAACCAGTGTCCGGCCTATTTGCCTGAGGCCACACTGGACATCTTGAAGATGGGCAGAATAATACTCATTGCAATAAATCCGACCAGGACACCCATGACGACAATCATCAGCGGTTCAATCATGCTGGTGACGGTTTTGATGGTGGTCTTGAGTTCGCGGGCGTAGAACTCGGAAATATCTTTGAGGACTTCGCCCATGGTGCCGGATTCTTCCCCCGACTGAATCATCTGTACGACGTTGCCGGGCATCAGATTATAGGAGCCCAGGCTGGCGGCGATTTTTTTGCCCTGCCGCACGGCTTCATGGACCCCTTTCCACATGGTTTCATAGAGGACATTGCCGGTGATGTGGGCGGTAATCGAAATCGTATCCAGGATTGGCACGCCGGCATTGGTCAATACGCCCATGGTGTGCATGCTTCGGGTGATATAGAGGCTGCGGCAGAGCGTTTTGAGCAGGGGGATACGCAGCTTGGTGCGATCCCACCAGGCTTTTCCGATATTGGTTCGTGAGGTAAAATACCAGAAAGCCAAAATGCATCCGCCGATCGCGGGAAACACGATAAACCAGTAATTTCGCATGCCGCTGCTGGCGGCCATAATGAGCTTGGTGGGGGCGGGCAGGAGGTGTTCCTTGCCGGCAAAGACCACCAGAAACCGCGGCAGCACAAAGGTCAGCAGGAAGGTTACGCAGGTGATCGCCATGACACCAATGATAATGGGATACACCATGGCACTGATGACCTGGCTTCGCGTGTCGGCTTCCTGGTCCAGATATTCGACGAGCTGCTGGAGCATGGAACTGAGTGAACCGGAGATTTCGGCGGCGGCCACCATATTGATATAGAGGTTGCTGAAGACCTCGGGGTGCTGGCTGAGTGCCTGTGAAAAACTTTCGCCGGCCTCAATCCGGTTTTTCAGGTCCATAACAATGACGCGAAATTTGCGTTTCTGGATCTGGGTGCCGATGGATTCGAGGGCGTCCTGCAGACTGATGCCGGCTCGTACCATCACCGCCAGCTGATTGGTAAAGTTCAGAATATCTTTTTTGCTGGGACCAAACTCCAGACTGAAACCGCCCGATTTGTCGGGTTTGCCGGGGCTCTGAGGGGCCGCTGCGGCGGTGTTTTTCGGTGGATTTTTAACGGCTGTTGTCATTGTGTTTCTCCGTTGTGAATCGCTGTGACGGGAATCGTCCCGGTCTGGTTATTCTGCCGTGGCCGCGGCGATTGCCGCATTGGGAACCTGGCCGGGTTTGGGGGGCAGAAGGCGTTCCATCTTGCCGGGATTGCTGGAGCGCAGGATGGCCTCATCACGGTCGATGAATCCGGCCAGATACATCTGCTGGATACTGTAATCCATGGTTTGCATTCCCAGTCGTCGCGAGGTTTCGATGATATTGGGTATTTCATAAATACGGTTTTCACGGATGCAGTTGCGTACTGCCGAGGTGCACAGCATGATTTCCACACAGGGCACCATGCCCGGTTTATCCACCCGTTTAAACAGGGTCTGAGAGATTACGGCCTGCAGGGTATTGGACAGCATGGCCCGAATCTGGTTTTGCTGGCTGGCCGGATAAATATCAATAATACGTTCCACGGTTTGGGAGGCGTTGATGGTGTGCAGGGTGGACAGGACCAGGTGGCCGGTTTCTGCGGCGGTGATGGTCGAACTGGTGGTTTCCAGGTCTCGCATTTCGCCGACGAGGATGACGTCAGGGTCCTGACGCAAGGCGTGCTTGAGGCCGGAGGCAAACGTTGTGCAGTCGGCTCCCACTTCGCGCTGTTCAATCATGCAGGATTTGTTTTCGAGCAGATATTCGATGGGGTCTTCCATGGTGATGATGCGTTTGCGGTACCTGGAGTTGATGACATTAATCATCGCCGCCAGCGAGGTACTTTTTCCTGAGCCGGTGTGTCCGGTTACCAGAATCAGTCCGCGGGGCAGGTCGGTCAGTTCCTTGACAATGGGCGGCAGATGCAGGTCGTCAATGTTGGGAATCTTGCTGGAAATGGCACGGAAGGAAATGGCGATGGTTTCCTTTTGCCAGTGGGCATTGACACGGAAACGGCTGCCGTCGGCCAGCATGGTCGAAAAGTCCAGGTCGCGTTTTTCATCAAAGACTTTCAGTTTGTCGGGACCGACCATATCCAGCACCATTTGTCTGGCCATCTCCTGGGTGACTTCGGGAAGCTCCATCACAATCAGCTCGGTGTTGATGCGCATGATAGGCGGCATATCCACGTTGATATGGACGTCTGAGGCTCCCCGCTGAATGGCGATTGCCAACATGTCTTTGACATCAAACATAATCGTTTCCTGTCTGTATGCTGTGGAATTTACATGGGTTAACTTCTGACGACATCATCGCCGATTTCGCCGGACACTTCGGTGGCCCGCAGGATTTCGTCGATGGTCGTAATGCCTTTTCGGACCTTTTCCAGGCCGTCATCAAACAGCGTCGGCCAGCCGGACGCCAGAAAGGCCCGTCGCATGCTGTTGACCGAGGCATCCTGATTGATGATTTCCCGGAATTTTTCGTCGACTACCAGCAGCTCAAAAATACCAGCACGTCCGGCATAGCCGCTGTTTCGGCACTGGTCGCACCCCTTGCCATGGAACAACTGGGAGGGTTCGATTTTGGCCCTGTCCAGGTACTTTCGGAGGTTTTCCGGCGCCGTATAGGGTTCTTTGCAATGGCTGCAGATTCGCCGCACCAGACGCTGAGCCAGGATGCCGTTGAGGGATGCGGCAATCAGGTACGGTTCGATGCCGATATTGACTAATCGCGAGACGCTGCTGGGGGCATCGTTGGTGTGAAGAGTGGACAGGACCAGATGCCCCGTCAGGGCTGCCTGGACGGCGATGCGTGCGGTCTCGCCGTCGCGGATTTCGCCGATCATGATGATATCCGGGTCCTGCCGCAGCAGACTTCGCAGGGCGGCGGAGAAGGTCATGCCGGTTTTTTCGTTGACCTGAACCTGATTGGTATATTCGAGATTGTATTCCACGGGGTCTTCGACGGTCGAGACGTTCATGGTCTGACTGTCGATCTGGGCCAGCGCCGAATACAGGGTGGTGCTTTTGCCCGAGCCGGTGGGGCCTGTGACCAGCAGAATCCCGTGCGGCAGGTTGATCTGTTCGAGGAATGCCTCCAGGACGCGGGGTTCCATTCCGCTTTTGTCCAGGCCCAGCATAATGCTCTTGCTGTCCAGCAGACGCACGACGACTTTTTCGCCATGGCTGCAGGGCAGCACGGAGACACGCAGGTCGACGTTGCGTCCTCCCATAATCACGGCAATCTTGCCGTCCTGAGGGATGCGCCGCTCGGAAATGTCCAGATTGGCCATAATTTTCAGACGCGAGACAATGGCCGGATGCATTTTGGCAGGAGCCTGCTGGGAATCAAACAGGACCCCGTCGATACGGTAGCGAATTTTGGTGTATTTTTCCTTGGGTTCGATATGAATGTCGCTGGCACCTTCGCGCAGGGCGTTGGTCAGCAGGTAATTGACAAACTTGATGACGGGGGATTCGCCGGCACTTTTTTCCAGGTCTTCGGCACTGCCTTCGTCGATATCCTGGACGACTTCGATATCTCCCATGTCGCCCATGATTTCGTCGACGTTGTAATTGAATTTGGATTCGTCGAATTTATCGCAGACAGCCAGGATGTCTTCCGAGCTGCAGACGACGACATCCACCGGCATTCCGACGTGGCGTTTGACATCATCGATGCC
Organism: Anaeroglomus insulsum; assembly: GCF_050689095.1. NCBI lineage: Bacteria > Pseudomonadati > Planctomycetota > Phycisphaerae > Sedimentisphaerales > Anaerohalosphaeraceae > Anaeroglomus > Anaeroglomus insulsum. The sequence goes on along the minus strand of NZ_JBOGCL010000001.1, from coordinate 309,604 downwards.
GAATACATTGGAGGGGTCGCTGGTTCCGACCACCAGAACGCCGTCCCGAACGGCAAACGGCAGCACGAGATTGGTGCGGATATAATTCAGATCCAGCTTGTCAAACGCCGCCTTGTCCACATCGTTGGGGCTGATTTTCTGGAACTCAAAGCCGTACAGACGAGCTTTGGCCCGAAGCACATCCTCTTTGCTGATACCCAGCTTCTGGAGATGTTTTTCGAGGTCAACGTGCCCGCGCTGCTGTTCGGTTCGCAGGCTTTCCAGCTGCTCGGCACTGAGAATCTGTTCTTCGGCCAGAACATCCGCAATATCCCGCACATGGGTTTTGATGGTGGATGCGGGGGAATACAGATTGCGCAGGCCCGGAGCCAGTTCGGTCTGCCCGGCCTGCAAGTCCATCACCGCGGCGAGGTCTTCGCCCCGCCGGTCCTGTTTTTTTCCGAATAGCCTTCGCATTAATTCATCTTCAATTCCACGCGTGCTCCATCGCGTTCCAGGGTTACGGATTGTTTGCCGATCTCGGCTACCTTGAAGCCATTGATTTCATCGCCGGCGTACAGTACCTTGTCGTTAATCATACAGCAGGCCCCGCGGGGGGAAGCGGTGATGCTCCACAGCTCCAGGCCGGCGGCCTGTTTGCGGGCCTGTTCCATCAGGATCTGCATCTGCGTGCGGTTGTCCAGATTGATTTCCCCGGCGGTCATTTCCCGTGTAAAGGGATTTTTTTTGAGGTCCTTGACATCAATCTGTCCGACTTCGGAGAGGTGATTGAGCCGGCCGGTTACGTTTTTCATTTCCTTGTTGACTTCGTTTTGCATCCCCGAAAGCTGGGCGATGGCCGACTCGATTTCCAGCTGTTCATCTTTCTGCTGGGCTGCTGCGGCCTGGGAAGGTGTTGCCTTTTTGACCATCAGCAGTACGCTGAGTCCGCCGACGGCAAACAGGGCGATCAGCAGGATGGTGCTTTGTTTGAGTTTTTTGCTGTGTCCGGAAACCGTCAGGTAATCTTCCTGCCGCGTTACGGAGCCTTCGGTGCCTTCTGCCGGGTTCATCTCTGCGGATGCCGGGAGGGTCTGGCCGTCTTTAAGAAACGAAAGCATAATCGGTCCTTTCAACGTTTCATACGTGCCGTTTGCGATTTCAGTCGCTTGCAGCCGAGGTTAATTCTTGGAATCCATAAAGAAAATGCTCATCACAAACGTGGCTTCTGTCTGGCCTTCAAACTGGGACTTTTTCTTGAGGGTCAGTTCGCGAATCTTGGTGATGCGGTCCAGCCGCTCCAGTTCCAGCATGAATGCATAATAGGAATTGAAATCGCCGTGCAGCTCCATTTTGAGGGGCTGCTCGATATATCCGTTTTTATTGGTTGGTTTGAGGGTACTGATGGTTTTGGGGGTCAGTCCGTTCTTCTGGGCAATGAGGGTTACGTTTTCCAGCACGGTGTGAATCTCGCTTTTGGGAGGCAGTTTGCTTTCAAAGACCTGGATTGCTTCTTCCACCCGCTTGAGCTGGGCGTGCAGGTCGCTGGCGGTATTCTTGGCCCGCTCCAGTTCCATCAGCTTGGCCTGTTTCTGTTCCACCATTGTGCGTTCCTGAGCCAGTGCCGCATTGGCCGGCTTGATCATATAGGCCCAGGAGATATACGCCATCGCGATAATCAGGGCAAAAAAGATGATATGTCGAATTCCACTGGTCATGGGTCTGATCCTTTATATTAAATACCTGTCCGGTCGAGGGGTTTATATCATTTCATCCCGTTTCTTGCGAATCTGGGCAATGTCTTCCTTGGTCAAGGTCAGGTTGGGTTTGAGCGAGGAGCGAAGTCGGAACTGGCGGAATTTGACACCGTCGATGTCCTGTTCTTTGGATTGAACCAGTTCCACATTATCCAGCAGAATCGATCCGCTGAGGTTGGCGATAAAGGAGGCCACCTCAATGTCGCTGGGGGCGATGCCTTCGATTTCAAGATTGGTCTGGAGTACCGTTTTGGTTTCGGGCGCTGCCGCTTTCTGGTTCTTGGCTGCAGCGGCCTGATACTGGGTGGTTTTGGCGGCAGTCTTGGACGCTGTCGCTGCTGCAGTGGGAGCCGGTTTGGCTGTGGGGGCCGCCAGGACCTTGTTTTCCTTTTCGACTAACTGCATTTCCAGCAGCGAGACGCCCGAGGGTAAATTGTTGGTCAGGCATGCCAGGATGACGCTGCGGGGAACCGGCTCCAGCAGTTCAGCGGTCATAACCATGCTTTTCATCATGGTCTTGCCCTTGGTCTTGAGTTCTTCCAGCTGGGCAATCTGCTCCCTGGCTTCCATCATCTTGGCATTGACGGCCGCCAGTTCCCGTCCGACGACGCTTTGCCGCATCTTGATCACCGAAAACGTGACGCCGATGCCTCCCAGAAGTGCCGCCAACAGGGTCAGATACATCAGGTTTGCCCGGCTGGATTGCCGCTGCTGAATATAATCGTTCGGTACAAAATTAATCGTTGCCATAGGTTTTACCTCGTACGCATAGTTGCGTTATATATAGGAACCATCCAATCTCCACGAACAGCCACGTGATACGGATTGTCCGGTACTCAATTTTTGCCCGCTCCTTCCAGACTCAGCCCGAATGCCGTGGCCCAGTCCACATTGACATTTCGCCGATCCACCATGCAGTCCGAATCCGGGTTGACATCAATGGCCGACAGGACATCGCCGACCTGTGCAGGAATCTGCATTTTCTGGGCCAGATCCGCCATTTTGTCACAGATGCTTTTATCCACATTGCGTCCTGCCAGCAACAGCAGTCGTTCAATCGGAACCTTGCCGGCAATGGTTTCGAAATACCGGCAGCATGCGTCGATTTCAGCAATCAGCCGCTGCACCATCTGTCCCTGGCTGAGGTGGATGTAACCGGTTGGAATGACCCGGGCAAACAGCAGATCGCCGCCGCGGCCAATGACCACGTTGCAATGCCGTGTCCCGATATCCATCAGAATCACCGTGCGGTCCTGTTCATTCTTGCGCCGACAGAAAAACCGCCGATAGCTGTTGATCAGGGCGATTGGCCAGACGCTCATCCCGCCGATTTCCAGTCCCGCCTTTTCATAGATCGCCAGATGACGATTGACTTTTTCACGCTGGGCAGCCATCACAATCACATCCACTTCGCCCCCTTTGGCCTGGCCTGTCTCTGCCGGCACCGAGACGATGATTGCTTCGGTGGGGGCAAAGGGCAGTTTTTTCTGCATTCGCGATGCGACGGCCTCGTCCAGCTTGTCCATCACGCCACGCGGGACCTTGATCTGGTCGATGAACAGGTCATCCGATGGCAGGGCGGTGATAATGCTTTTGCCCTTGAATCCTCCCGTTTTGAGCAGGTCGCGAATTGCGTCAATGGCCCATCGCTGCCAGGCGGGACTTTGCGGCTCAATATCCTGAGGCCGCGCAGCAATCGCGGCCGCATGCAAATACGGCCCGCGTCCATTGAATCCGATTTGTGCCATGCGTAAAAAGCTGCTGCCTAAATCCACACCAATCGGACAAATATGTCTTCCGAACCAGTTAAACATAGCAATCCATTTTATTGTCTTACGTTAAGTACCTCTGCCCGGCGGCACGTGAGCGGATTGCTCTTTGTGTCGCACGGTTTGGTTTTATACCTTGTCCCTGTTCTGTTCGTCAGGATATCCGCCTGACATAACCAAACTTGGCGGGTCTTGTTCCGACACGCTGAAATTCCGGTACCTATAAAATCTAAGAAACAAAATTTCGCCCGCCAACCCGGCCTGGAGTTTATCCGGGGCCAATCGAAGGTCTTATAACAACCAAGCTATTCCGTATGAAAACCGATTCTTTGCAGGTGGCAGTGACTATGAGCAGTCTGGATGTGCAAGCCGGCCCAGCGATGAAAAGCCAGACTTGCATAAAATCTGTCTGCCCCCGATTCCCGAAAAAGAGACTCCGTTCTGTCAGCAGGGTCCGATAATGGCTGTTTGCCGGCTCTTTCCAAACCCGACAAAAGCAGGTTTTTTTATACCAGGCGTATGATTAATGTTGGATAAAGGGCTATGTATCTCTGAAATGGGTGGGTTTTCAGACACAACACGGCGGGTGTGAGAAGGGATTACACCGTGGCCGGGGACGTCTGGGGATGAGGATTTTGTTTATGAGTCAGGGATTCGAGAGCTGGTTTTCACCCGGAAACGGCTGGGAATAATCAAACGGTTGTTTGCCGGCTTTGGTGCGAAGCTCGGCCTGGATTTGACGGAAGATAGATGTCAGTTCCGCAGCGAATTCATCATCGGATTTTGCTTTGATATGCTCCGGACTGATGGGGTCGCCAAACTGCACGCGGACTTTGCCGAATTTGGGAAACTTTTGCGTCCTGGGCCAGGCCTCGAACATCCCGTCAATAACCATCGGCACTATGGTTGCTCCGGTTCGTCGGCTGATCAGCCCGAAGCCCGGCTTGATTGTCCCGATTCTGCCATCATGGGTACGTGTTCCTTCCGGAAACAGGCACACCGCCTTATTCTGCTTGAGCACCTCAATAATCGCTTTCATTGCCGCAATATCGGCTTGCCCGCGTTTAATGGGAATGATATAAAACGATCTGATGATTCGCCCCCAGAATTTAATATCCAGCAGGGTATCCCGGGGCACAAAATAAAACGGCCGCCAAATCCAGTTCTGGCAGAACATGGGGTCAAAGAAGCTCTGATGATTGCTCAATATCAGCACCGGTCCTGTTCGCGGTACCTTCTGGCTGCCATAGACCTTCAGTCGATAGCATGCTGCCATCAGGCAGACAGAAAAATAATGACAGAATTTATGCCAGACTTTTTTAAAAACACTGTCTTTCAATTCGATCTTATCGGCCATCGATGATTTTCCTTGCGATTTGTTCCATCTGGCTGACCACCTGGTCAACGGTTAATGTTGTCGTGTCAATGGTAATGCTGTCCGGCGCTGGCTTGAGCGGTCCGACCTCCCGATTCTCATCGGAGGCGTCCCGGATTTGCTGCTGCCTGAATACCTCTTCCAGCGTGATTGTCTGGCCTGCGGCGATCAGTTCCTGATGCCGCCGCAGTGCCCGCTGGCGGGGGTCTGCTGTCAGAAAAAATTTGACTGCGGCATGGGGAAATGCGACGGTGCCCTGGTCGCGTCCTTCGGTCACAATCCGCTGGCAGCTTGCGGCAAAGTCCCGCTGCATCTGCACCAGCTTTTCCCGCAGCGGTTTTGCCGAGGCAATAAACTTGACCTGTTCGGTAATCTTCGGATCGCGGATCTGGGCGGTTTTGTCCTGGCCGTCGATCCACACCCGCATCCGGTCTGCTTCGGGTCGGAACTCAAACCGGCAGACCTCAACCAGCTTGCAGACTGCCTCTGTGTCGGCCGGGGATATCCCCCGTTCCACTGCCGCCAGCGTTACCGCCCGGTACATCGCCCCGGTGTCCAGAAACACTGCCCCCAGCCTTCGGGCAATCGCCCGTGCAACAGTGCTCTTGCCCACGCCGGCCGGGCCGTCAATCGTGATTATCATGCTATTGGACATTGTTCCATTCAAGATAAAGGTTTAGGTTAATGCGGCATATCATACGCTTGCGCGTCGGTTTTGTAAATGGAAGCCTGAACTTTTATTCCCGAAAAACAGTAGTGTATGACAGAAAAATGGATACACTGAATACGACTTCTTACGCAAGGAGATAACTTATGGATTTGGCAGCTTACTTTAGAGACCACGAAGGCACTGGCGTCCTGGCTACAGCCGATGCCCAGGGTGTGGTCGATATGGCCTTGTATGCGACCCCGCATGTGGTCGATGAGAATACGATTGCGTTTATTATGCGACCTCGCCGGAGCCGGAAGAACCTCGACACCAACCCCACTGCGGCCTATATGTTTATCGAAAACAGCCCCGGCTATCAGGGCAAACGCCTCTATTTGCGGATGCTCAAAGAGGAAAAGGACCCCGACAAAGTCAACGCTTTGCGACGCAGCCATCATGGCGGTGATGAGGCTGCGGCAACCCTGGTCTATTTCACTGTTGAACACATCCGCCCGCTGGTAGGGGACCATGAATAGCGGGGCCAAGACCATCTTGTCCGTTGTGGTCTGGGTGCTCCTGTGCATGGCCGGTGGTGGTTTGAGCGGCTATGTCTCGGGCACCGGTACCAGCCAGTGGTATCAATCGCTGAGCAAGCCTTCCTTTATGCCTCCATCCTGGGCTTTCGGAGTGGTTTGGCCGATTTTATATCTGTTGATGGGGATTGGGGCGGGCTTGATATGGAGCAAGGGTGTCCAGAATCAGGGCGTACGCAACGCCATTGTGTTGTTTTCGATCCAGTTATTTCTGAACCTGCTCTGGTCTCCTCTGTTTTTCGGTCTGCACCGGATTGGCTGGGCCCTGGTCGAGATTATTGTGCTATGGGCTGCCATCGCACTGACTGTGCGGGCCTTCTGGAAGGTCCAGCCCATCGCATCGCTGCTGCTGTGGCCCTATCTGCTGTGGGTCAGTTTTGCAACTGTATTAAATGCCTCACTTTACAGCTTAAATCACTGACGCCTGCCAAAGGCATCCCGCAACACCTTGAGGCTTTTGGGCAAGGCGGTTTTCCAGTCTTCTTTGCCTTCAAACTCGAGGCTGATGTACCCGCGATAATTGACCTTGCGGAAAATCTCGGCAATCCGCGGATAATCCAGCTCCAGGGTGTACCAGAGTCCGCCGCCATAGTAGGTTTTCGCCTGAATGAAGACCGTATCTGGAGCAATCATTTCCAGTTTATCGTAAGGATCCTCCAGGAAATTGCCCGTATCGGCCAGTGTTTTAAGCCACGGCGAATTGATGGCCTTGCTGATTCGCAGCAGGCCCTCCGGCGTCCGTCCCAGTCCCCAATGGTTTTCCAGTCCGAGGATGACGCCGCACTTTTCCGCTGTTGGCAGGCATTTTTCAAGGCTTTCGATTACCCACGGGAACGCATCTTCGTCGGTATAGCCTTCCATTGCCGGCTCGATACCCCGCTTGGCCATAAATTCATCAAAATCGCTGACGGTTCCCCAGCGTCCGGTATTGACTCGCATACACGGGATGCCCAGCTTGTATGCCAGCTCAATGCACTCGATGGTATGGTCAATATTCTTTTGGCGTTTGTCCTTGTCCGGCGAGACAAACCCTTGATGTGTGCTCAGGTTGCACAAATCCACGCCGTTGACCAGAGCCGTGCGTTTGAGCGTTTGCAGGTAGGAATTGGAGTTATCTTCCATCTGGATTTGCAGTACATCCACGCCGTCAAACCCCAGCTCTGCCGCCGCCTGGATGCAGGCTTCGATAGGCATTTTGTTGTCCGGCATAAACCGCCAGAACGAATACGTCGATACGGCAATGGGATTAAAGCCGCCAGTCCTGACCGGCTTGAGTGCAGAGGGCTTGGTGGCCGCATCTGCCCCCGTTTGCGTTCCAATGGCTGCCAATCCCGTCGCTATCGTTGTCTTGATAAAATCGCGTCGTTTCATATCGACACTCCTGATTATGGATTATTTTATTTTCTCCTCACAATAGTTTTAATTCCCGCCTTGTCAAGTGAATCCCGTTGCATCCGGGTATTTGTATTCATTTTCATTCGTATTCCAGTCTGTGCGTATTCAATCTTTGCGGCTGTCGGGTTTGTGGGGCGTGACTCAGTGCTACGCAGGTTGGTGATTTGTTTGCACCTTGTAATTTCATTTAGGCGATTGTATAATAGATTCAACAAAGATGAATATATCCCTGAGCAGATGGCAAAAAGCGGCTGTCCCTGGCTGTTAGAGCGGCGGGACATGTCATGCAAAATCAGTGAGATGAATGTACACGGTAATTGTGGAACAAGAGTTTCAGGCGGAACATCAGTTGATGATGCCGGAGGGGGTGCGGGAGCCGCTGCATGGCCATCTGTGGAAGGTGGCGGCGGCGGTGGCGGCGGAACATCTGGATGCGTCAGGTCTGGCAATTGATTTCTGCGTGGTATCGCGGCATCTGGAGGGCATTCTGAGGCCACTAAGAGGGCAGATTCTGGAGCGATGTGAACCGTTCGGGGGCATAAATGCCTCGGCGGAGCGGGTGGCCCAGTATGTGTTTGGCCGGATGTCGGGATTGATTATGCCGCCAGCCCAGTTAATTTGGGTTGAAGTGACAGAAGCGGCTGGATGTCGGGTGCGGTATGAACCCTAAATAGCCGTTGAGGTCGCTGTGAAATAGGCCGATATAACAGGATAGAGATTGTCGGTCTGAAATTCAATCATACTTGAATAAGAAATTGTATATATGTTATGTCAGATATGTAAAGAAAATACGGCTACGATTCATTTGACTGAGATTACCCATGGGCAACGCTCCGAGACGCATTTGTGTCAGCGTTGTGCCCAACAGCAGGGGCTCGGTGTTCAGACGCAGGTCCCCTTGAATGAACTCCTGAGCAGTTTGCTTCAGGCGGCCAAAACCGCGACGGATTCTCAGGAAAAAACCGTTCACCTTGGACATCCGGACAAAGCTTGTCCGGTATGCGGAATGACGTTGCGTCGATTCAGTGAGACCAGTCTGTTGGGATGTCCTGAGGATTATACCTGTTTTCAGAAGGAGCTGGGGCCGCTGATCGAGCGGACTCATGCAGGCCATGCCCAGCATTGCGGCAAGGTGCCTGCGCATGCAGGGCAACAGATAAAAAAAGAGGTGGAATTGCTGCATCTCCGCCGGCAGCTTGAACAGGCGGTCAAGGCTGAAGATTACGAAACCGCCGCGCGGTTGCGCGACCAAATCAGGCAGATCCAATGAAACCGGCACAGCTTGCCAATCAGTCCAGTTCGTGGTTTGGGGCCGAGGGTCCGGGGTGGGATATTGTCATTTCATCGCGTGTTCGGCTGGCTCGAAATCTGGCGGATTATGAATTTCTGCCGTGTCTGACGCCGGCTCGCCAGCAGGAAATCCTCGACAGGCTCAGCGGGGCGATTTTGTCGTTGTCGCTGGGGGATGAGGTGTGTTTTATGGATGTGGACCGTGCGGCGACCCTGGAGCGGCAGCTGCTGACAGAGCGGCATTTGATCAGCCGTCAGCATGCCGCGGGCAAGGGGCCACGCGGGGTGGTGATTTCCGCAAAAGAATCGTTTACGGCGATGATTAACGAGGAAGACCATCTTCGGATGCAGGTGTATGCTGCGGGATTTAATCTGTGGGACTGCTGGAAGCGGATTAACGCCATTGATGATATGATTGAGCAGAAGGTGCGGTATGCCTACAGCGAACGGTGGGGGTACCTGACGGCATGCCCGACGAATGTGGGGACGGGGATTCGTGTGTCGGTGATGCTGCATCTGCCGGCGCTGAAGATGACCGGGCAGATTGAGAAATTCATCACTGCGGCCAAGGATGCGGATTTGGCGGTCCGAGGATTGTTCGGGGAAGGGACCGATGCGCTGGGGGATTTTTATCAACTCTCCAACCAGGTGACGCTGGGGGTGCGGGAAGAGGATGTCGTGCGAGAGCTGTCAGAAGCCATTGTGCCGCGGATTGTGGACTATGAGAAGGCGGCCCGGCAGGTGCTGTTGGAGCAGAAGCCGCATACGCTGGACGATAAAATTCAGCGGGCACTGGGAGTGCTCAAAAGTGCCTGCCTGATCAGTACGCAGGAGGCCCTGTACCTGCTGTCGAGTGTGCGGCTGGGGGGCAACCTCGGGCGGGTGCCGAATCTGTCGCTGGCGACGATTAATGAGTTGTTTCTGCTGACGCAGCCGGCCCATCTGCAGCTGCGGGCCGGAAAGATGCTCGATGCCGACCAGCGGGACGCCCTGCGTGCCCAGATTATCCGCCAGAAGCTGGCAAATAATTAAGGGTTCCTCTTATAGTTTTACATTTCAAAGGCTGCCCAGTGATATTACTCAGACCGTTGCTGTAACGATGTCGCCGCGGCGGAGGGTGTGGGCGTTTGGGTGTTTGGACAGGTCGACCATGAAATAGCGTTCGCATCGGCCGCGAGGGGGACGGAGGGTTTCGACCAGAACGCTGACGGATTGGCCGACGAATTGGCGGCGGAATTGTTCCTGTAGTTGTGTATCCAGTTTGTGTAATTCATCCGTGCGTGCTTTGATGACGGCCGGTTTGACTCGGCCGGGCATTTTAGCTGCAGGGGTGCCTTTGCGCGGGCTGAAGGGGAAAATGTGGATTTTGGAAAATCCGACTTTTTGGGCGGTTTGCATGGTTTCGGCGAAATCGTCATCGGTTTCCCCGGGGAAGCCGACAATGATGTCGGTGGTGATGGCGGGGCGGTCGAGGACGGCGTTAACCTTGCTGATAACACTGAAAAAGTCGTCGCGGGTGTATTGGCGACACATTTTTCTGAGAATTGCCGGGCTGCCGGACTGCAAGGGCAGGTGAAGATGGGGCATAATGTTGGGATTTTTGGCGAAGACCTCCAGCAGGCGGTCGGTGACATCGGCCGGTTCAAGGGAACTGAGGCGGATGCGTGCCAGGCCAGGAATGGCGGCCAGTTGATCGAGCAAATTGGCCAGATAATCGCGTTTTTCGGGGTCCCAATGCTTGCGTCGGGTTGTATTCTGGCCGTAGGCTCCAAGGAATATACCGGATAAGACGATTTCCTTATGGCCGGCCTGAACAAGGTTCTGAGCCTCGATCAGGACGGTTTTTTCATCCTTGTTGCAAACCTGGGTGCGGATTTTGGGTATAATACAGTAGGAACAGTAGGCATCACATCCATCCTGGATTTTCAAAAACGCCCGACATTGTCCAGTATAGCTCTTCAATAGTTCCAAATGGTCGTGTTGTGCATCAGGCGATGAGTTTTTATCCTTGATTTTATCTGGACTTAGTGGTTTACTTAGGCCTTGCAGTCCCGATTCGGATGTAAGATTAAAGAGGTCTCGCACGGCCAGGGCGATTTGATCCTTGTTGGGTACCAGACGGACGTCGCCGGCGGAGAGGTTTTTAAGTTCATCGGAGTCCGCAGCGGCCAGGCATCCGGTCAGGATGAGTTTGGCATTGGGATAGAGGCCATGCAGACGGCGAAGGGATTGCCGGCTTTTGGCGGAGGCAGTCCCGGTAACACAGCAGCTGTTGACGACGACCAGGTCGATGGGTTGGCCGGGGGGGGCGCAGGTAAACCCGATATCCTGCAGAAGCTGGCGAATCTGCTGGCTTTCGTATTGGTTGACTTTGCAACCGAGTGTCTGGATGGTAAAAAACTTCATAGAGCGCGGTATTTTACGTATATAACCGGCCTGAGAGCAAGAGTTTTTCCGGGCCGAGGATGGAATCATAACTTTTTTCCAGGAGAAGCGATAATGGCTTCATCTGTACGTGGTGTGTGGGCGATCGATATTGGAACCTGTTCCTTGAAGGCTCTGCGTGTGCAGCCGAGTGATGATGGGATTGAGGTGGTGGGTTTTGACCATGTCGAGCACAGCAAAATCCTGTCTGGATCGGATATCAGTCCCAAAGAAAAACACGACATCATCGCGGCGACGCTGCGGCAATTCCTGTCGCAGAATGAAGTTGGGAAGGCTCCGGTAGCGATTTCGATTGCCGGTCAAAACAGCTTTGCTCGCTTTATCAAACTCCCCCCTGTAGAACCCAAGAAAATACCAGAGATTGTCCAGTTTGAGGCTGTCCAGCAAATTCCCTTCGATATCAATGAAGTGGAATGGGATTGGCAGAAAATGGATGCGGCCAACAGCCCGGATGCAGAAGTGGGTATTTTTGCGATCAAGAATGAATTGATTTCCGAGATTATGGACCACTTTACGCGGGAGAATCTGAATGTAACGTGTGTTCAGATTTCACCGATGGCCTTATTTAATTATCTGCTGTACGACCGGGATGATGTGGGGGGAAATGGTCAAAAGGCGACGGTAATTCTGGATATGGGGGCAGAGAATTCGACGCTGGTGATCTGCACCAAAGACAGTGTCTGGCAGCGCAGTATCCGGATTGGGGGCAATACGTTTACCCATGCGATTGCCGAGGCGTTCAAGCTGGACTTTGAAAAGGCCGAGAAGCTCAAACGGACTGCTCCGATGAGCAAATATATGCGTCAGATCTATACGGCGATGAAGCCGGTGTATACGGAACTGAGCGGGGAATTGCAGCGGAGCCTGGGTTTTTATGGCAGCAGTGGAGTGGGTCGTGATAAAGGGTTTTCTCAGATTATCGCTTTGGGCGGCGGGATGAAGCTGCAGGGGCTGACCAAGTATTTGCAACAGTCGCTGGGATTGACGGTGGTCAAGCCGGAATCGTTTGAGAAGCTGAAAATATCGTCTGAGGTGTCCTCGGCCAAACTTCATGAAAACATCTGTGATTTTGGGGTGGTCTATGGATTAGGGGTTCAGATGCTGGGGCAGGGGAAAATTATGGCCAATCTGCTGCCCCGCCGAATTGCCCGCGCGATAGCATGGAATCGCAAGGCCCGTATGTTTACGGTTGCTGCGGCGGTTTTAGCCCTGATTTCTCTGCTGGGACTGTGGCGGGCATATTATGACCTGACACAATATAATGCCAATGCTCCGATTCGAAACGAAGTGTCGCAGGTGCTGTCGCGGGCCCAGGCGGCGATTGAAAAGGTTCAGGATGCCCAGAATCAAAAGTCGCCGTTGAACGATCGGATCCAGAAACAAAAAGATCTGTTCAATTACCGAGATATTTTGCCGACTCTGAATGAACAGTTAATTACGTGCCTGCCCAATGCGTTGAACACGCCTGATCAAGCGTCATTATTTGAGGCGTTGGCGCGAGGGGATGTTCAGGCCATTCGTGCCATTCCGCGTCCGCAGCGCAAGCAGGTCTTTATCACGCGTGTGATGATTCAATATGCTGCGGATTTATCTACTGCAGCATTTCCGGAACCGGGACGGACCCAGACGCTCAGTCCGACGATGATGATGCCTGGAATCATGCCTGGAATGATGCCGGAGATGCCCGCGACTCCGGGGATGGATGGCGGCTTGAATCCGGCGGCGACGGGTGTTCCTGCTGAAGCTGTCAAGTCGGGTTTTGTGGTGTTAATTGAAGGGTATAGTCCTTATGGACGAGTGATGGATTTGCTGGATCCGCCCGGTGTGGCTGCAGAACCGAGCCGGTGGGGCATCATTACCCGGTTTGAGAATCTTGGTAAATTTATCAAGGGGTCTCCCTTTGAGCTGTTCAATAAGAATGACACAACACATTTCAAGGTGGAATGGGGTACGGTGGAAGCGACGGGGACTGGGGCCGTTGGCGGCGTTCAGCGGAGTCAGCCTGCAGGGATTGGGATTTTGACGGAAGTGCGTCGGATCCCGATTCCGGAAACGCCGACTCCGGGGGCCGTGCCGGGGCCGTTGGGCGGCGGCATGATGCCTATGGAAATGGGAATGATGGGGGTGGGTGGAGCCGGTACCCCGGGTATGGATCGGGTCAGTGTGGAAAAGGTGCTGATCGATCCGATGACCGGGGAGGAAATCAGCAAGGTGTATGATCTTGTTACCGAACAGGACATCGCATCCAATCCCAATTGGACCGATAAGGACCTGGGGCGTATCAAATATGATTTCGGCAACCCCAAATTCATCGAGCGTGATTCGTGGTTCCGGATCAAGGCAAAGTTTATCTGGAAAGATGCACCGAAAGTGGCACAGCCTAGTAATGTAACGGGTATGCCAGGCTTGGGGATGGGCAGCTGAATTCAAAGGGTATAATTTTTTCGAGTGCGAACTATGGCAAAGAACTTGAATATCGATTTAAAAAACATCGACCTCAAACAGCTGGTTGGATCATTAAAGATGATCAATCTGGCGTCGGTTAAAAAATATTCCGCGTTGTTTCCGTCGATAGGACTGCTTGTGGCGACGCTGGTGATCCTGATTGTCACTCTGCTGGTTGGGGGGGCGGTGAGCAGGAAGATGCAGGACAGTGTTGGCGTTGCCAGTCGGATTCGATCGGTTGTCGATACGGTTCCCAGTGAGGCTCAGGCTCAGGAAGAAATGCAATATCTGGAAAAATTCGTTCAGGATGCCGACCAGGTTGACAGCCTGATGACCCAGGCCTCCCAGCGGGAACTGATATGCTATAATCCGGTGATTTTCCCTGAGCCGACGGATAAGTCCGCCCAGGTCTATCATGTGTATGGCCGGGATTACCGTGCCGCGATTGAATCGCTGATGACTCGCATCAAGGCCAAAGATGCCCCCAGTGAAGCCGAGATTCGCAGCCAAACCGGTGCCAGCGTCGGGGTGGTGGGCGGCGGGCTGATGGGCGGAGGTATTGCGGCGCCGGGGGCGGGGGGATCCACGACTGCGATGGTGGATGCGGTGTGTCTGAAGCGAGCCGAAGAAATATCGGTTTATGCGAATCCGAACAGTTTGGCCTGGTATGGCTATTGGGAGAAATTTGTTTATAAATCCGTCGATGAATCGCTGCAAAACTGCTGGTCTTCGCAGGTTGCGTATTGGATTTATGAGGATATCATTGCGACCATTGAGTCGCTTAATGCCAATTCTACCAAAGTGTCGACATCGCCGGTCAAGCGGCTGCTTGGGATTCAGTTCAATGGTCCGGTTCAGGTGAGCACTCCACAGTCGATGGGATTTGGCATGATGGGTATGGAACCGATGGGGGGGATGCCGGGGTATGCCGGCGGTGTGGCGATGCTGGATGCACCGGTCTATGTGAAAACCGTCAGTCCCTTTATGCCGGTTGCCTGGACAGGGCGCGTCTGCAATGACCAGATTGATGTGGTGCACTTTGCGGTTGCCGTGATTGTGGATTCCTCGGCGACGGCACCGTTTATGAAGGAACTGTGTACTGTCAAGCCTCATACCTTCCGGGAAGGATTTCTGGAGAAGGGAAAACAGCAGGCAGCAACTCACAATCAGATTACCATTCTGCAGTTTGAAATGTCGCCGGTTTTGAAGGACGATGCGGTTCATGCATTTTACCGGTATGGAAAAAATGCGGTGGTTCGTCTGGACCTGGTTTGTGAGTATGTGTTCAGCCGCACCGGGTATGATGCAATCAAACCGGCCCCGGTCAAAAAGGCGCTGGGGCAGGAGACTGCGGCAACGACGTCGCCGGATGGAATGACGAGTCCCCAATGATGCCCGATGGCGTGAGGATGTAAAACAGACGTAGCGGGGCCCTGCTGCGGAAGTGATCCGATGGCAGGGCGAAAAGGCCAAGGATTCAAGAGACCTGAGATTTTCGATTAGGATAAGCGGATATGAGTAAGAAAAAAGGAACCTTTCTGGACCAGTATCTGGATAAAGTGATTTTGGGCCTGGCAGGGCTTGCCGGCGTATACCTGTTGTGGGCCTTTGTGCTGAGCAATCCCTATGGCAAGACGGTGGGGGGGCGTAAATACCGTCCGGCTGAAATCGACCGGTCGAATCAGCAGCAAGCGCAGGTGATTCTGGAGAAACTGCAGGAGCCGGCCAAAGCCAATCCCTATCTTCAGAATAAAACAGCCGAGTTTTCGCAGCTGCTGAACTGTACGATTTCGAAGGTGTCCGTGGCGGCCAACTGGCCTGTCTCAGGCCCGATGGGTGACGAGCAAAGCCCTGAAGATCGCATGTATGCTATTCCTGTGATCCCGGCGATGGAGAAGATCATGGTGGACTCGACTCGCGGGGCGGTGCGGATGCCCAGCGAAGAAGTGACGCCGGAGCGGCCTTATGCGATGGTCGCAGCTCAGCCGGCGGATCTGGATGTCGTTACCATTTCAGCTCATATTAATCTGCAGTCGTTGTCCAATAATTTTCAGCAGAGCTTTAATGGACCGCGTCTGATGCCCAAGTGGAAGGATCCCACGTATGCTGAGCCGGTTTTTGCACGGATTGAAATGCAGCGTCGGATTCAAAACCCGGACGGGTCCTGGGGGGAGTGGGAACTCGTTCCGTTTACCCGCATTGATCCCTATCAGAAGATGTACAAAGATCTGCCGCTGACGACCGAGCAGATGACGTTTGGGGACGTGACCCTGTTTTTGAATCAGTATAAAAATACAGCGGTTGTCAAGAATCTCCTTCAGCCCGAGTCGTATCAATTTTTCAATTCTACATTCAAATGGCTGCCGCCGGAGTATTCTCTGGAAGCCCGCAAGATCAAGGAGGAAGCGGAGCAGCAAAAGCAGCGTGAAGAGCGGGATCGCCGTGCGGCTGAACGCGAGCGGAGCCGGAATGTCAACCGTCCTGCTCCAGGGGGAATGGGAGGTATGGGAGGGATGCCTCAGATGATGCCTCAGCCTCAGCCCCAGCCTGGACGGCGTGGCGGACGCACCAATGAACCGGGCATGATGGGGCTGGATCCGATGATGGGGATGGAAGGGGGTATGCAGCCGCAGCGGCCAGTCAGGCCGGTTCGGACACAGCAGGATGTGGAAAAAGAGTTCGCTGCGGCGTTGCTTAGCGACAGAACCAAAATCAGTACCCTCAAAGATGTGCTGGTCTGGATTCATGATGATTCCACTCGCCCCGGAGCGACCTATCAGTATCGGGTCCGTTACGGGGTGTTTAATCCCATTGCCGGAAAGAACTGGTTTGCCCCCGACAGCAAGCAGTACCAGAATCAAGTGGTGTTATGGAGTCCGTATGCGGAATTGCCGGAGCCGGTGAAGGTGCCCAAGATGCAGCACGTGTTCCCGATGGACGTTCTGGCGAATAATTCTGGCGTCAAGGTTGAAATTTATAAATATTATATGGGACAATGGTGGACAGAAACTTTTGAAGTGCAGCCCGGTCAGATGATCGGCAAGGCCATGGAAGTCAAGCCTAAAACCACAGGTGTCCTGGGCGGAGGATTGGGCGGGATGGAGCCTGGGATGATGGGCGGGATGGAGGGTGCTGGTCCGCTGCTTGTGGATTTTGCGACGGGTACGATGCTGGTGGATATTGTCAGCACGCAAGACTGGCTGGGCACGAACTACCGCCCGCGAAGCTATCCCAGGATGCTTTATATCGATGGATCGAATCAGATGTTTTCGATGGCCGCACGCAGACAATTCTGGTCCAAAGAGCTTGCCGCCGAGTATAATGTTGTCAAACAGGAGATGGCACAAACGACTGGCCCGATGGATACGATGATGATGGGGCCCATGGGGCTGCCCAGAGAAGGCGGGGGACTAATGTTTTAAACAGACAGTCCTCGTGCTGGGTATTGTCATTGCGGTGCCAGAACGAAGGGTTTAAGCAAGTTCTGTATTCAACGCCGCCCGACAAACAGGGCGGCGTTTTTTTATGCTCTGCAGGAAGACCGCAGGATAAAGGGGTGTCGCGTATCGGGAGCCTGATTGGGGAAGTGGGCCCGGATCTGATAGCGGCGTCCCGGCAGCATGTCAAAAAAATTGTCGCTGAGGACTGCCGCCGGATCCAGAATGATTTGAAGGTCCTTGACAAACCAGCGGCTTTGCAGCGTGTATTGCAGGCTCCGGTGATCCACAGGTTCGACGGTGATATCCACATCCAGGGGACGAAACTGGGCGTATTTATCCGGCGTAAACAGATAGGTATTTTCGCTGAGCAGGATGTCCTGCTGATAGACCGCCATATGCAGAATGGATTTTTCCGGGCAACTGGGATTCAGCAAGTCCCGGGACAACGAAACGGATGCGGTGCTATGTGGCCCGACGGAGACCGGAGACTGGCTTTGATCGAGGATGCTGCCTTTGATATCCAACAGCTGAAATTGCGTCTGAACAATCAGGGAGCAAGAGGTGTCATTGATGACAAAGGCGTTACGATTGGAATCGGCAGGCCCCAGGCAGATTAAAACCGGGGCCCAGAACCGCCGGGCATAAAAATACAGGGCCTTGGGATGGCCCAGAAAATCCAGCATGGAAAATCCCGCCGCGGGCCAGAACTCATTGCCCGACCAGAGGAGGATTCCACGATTGACGGTGTTATTGGCCCGCAGGGTTTCGACCATCTGTTTGGCATATCTTGCCTGAACAATCTGGGTCTGGTAAATCTGTTCGGCAAGATTTCGGGGGGGAGCAAAGTAATCGCTGGCAAAGCGGGCCAGCCGCTGCATCCCGTCGGTATGATAATTCAGTTTTTCCACGCCTGGGCCGGCAAGGACTTGCTCTTCCTCCGGACAGGCCATACGGAGAGTCTCCTGCGACGGCATGGACTGGAAGCCGGTCTCAACCACAAACGGCGGCAGCGGTTCCTGCATCCATGAATCCATGGGTTTGTATTCATTCCAGCTTTGCCATCGATCGGTAACCGCGACGGCTTTGCCGGGTCGGTGCGGTTCGGGGGCCGAGGGGAGATAGTCGCAGTCGGGATTCAGCTCGGCCAGCAGTTCAGGCAGCAGTTGAGTAAACAGTTCTTTGGCTGGGGATTTTTTATGTCTGCTGATTTTGTCGGACTGACCTGGGCTGTCAATGTGACTGTTGCCGCACCAGACCGCCAGACAGGGATGATTACGCAGCCGCAGGATGACCGCCTGGGCTTCACGGCGGATTTGCTCCTGAAAACCTTCGTAGTCCGGATAGCGGGCCGAAGCAAACATGAAATCCTGCCAGACCAGAATTCCCATTCGATCGCATAGAGTCAATAAGTGCTCATCTCCATAAGCTCCGCCGCCCCAGATGCGAATCATATTAATATGGGTCTCTGCCAGGGTATCCATCAGCCGGGTGGTTTTGGCGCAGTGTGACTTGTCGGCATACAGTCCGACTGGCAGCCAGACGATGCCTTTGATGTAGATGGGCTGCTGATTGATTTCAATGCCGAAACCCGCGGATTGCGAGTCTTTTGTTCGGAGGATACGGATCATGCGTATGCCGAAGGGCTGTTGTCGGCAGTCGAGTGTCTGGTCGGCAGCGACCAGGTCGGCTTGCAGGGTATATAAGTCCGGGCTGCCATACCCCCGCGGCCACCACAGTCGGGGATTGGGAATGCGGATCACCGCGGCATGGGTATCATTGGTCCCCAAGTCGATCAGGTGCGTCTGGGGCTGGTCTGCGCCGGTGATGGTCAGCCGGCATTGAAGCGGGGTTGCGATAGCTGAAAATCGACGCACCGAAACGGCAATTCGGATGTCGGCAAATCGCGGATTGCAGTCGATGGTGCGAACATGGATATCTGCCAGGTCCGCGGCAGGAATCCGTTCAAGGCGGACAGGGCCTGTAATGCCGCAGTCCAGCAGTGCCGGCCCCATTGCAGAACCGAAATGACACTGCGGCTTTCGAATAAAGACACGGATGGGATTGCAGAAGGAAGGCTCATTGGGCGAGCCATATTTGCTGATGAGCTGCTGAGCGTACTCCTGGGGCGGGCAGAATTTAATCAGCAGAGTATTGCGGCCCGGACGAATCGCAGTGCCGACATCCAGGCGATGTGCAATAAAAGCATTCTCTGTGCCGCCAATTTTTCTTTCATTGAGCCAAATCTGGGTCAGGGTGTCCAGTCCCTCGAAAACCAGCTCAATCTGGTCTGTCGGGAGGATTTGGGAGCCCATATCGAAGACGGTGCGGAATAGCCAGGCCTGCCGGGTGACCCAGCCGAAGGCCTCTGGGCAGGCATAGACATCCTCCATCCGCAGGATCCCGGCCTCAGCAAGGCTCAACAAAATGGATTCCGGATGCGATGTCGTCAGCCATCGTCCTTCATCGAGATCGGCCATTTTGCGGGCAGTCTCGGGGTACTCCCTGAATTCCCAGGGCCCGTTTATGTCTATGCATGTTTTTATCATTTATCGCATCCTGTTGTTTGCCTGTATTGTAGTCAGAGTCTGCAAAGAATCCAGACGGCATTACCAAAAAGTGCCAAAGCGATTTTATTGGGGCGATGCGGTGGACGCCTTGGAGGTCAACGGATACTGGGCCGACCAGGTCTGATCGGTGGTGATGGTGAGGGTGCCGACGACCGTGTTGTCGGTATGCAGCCAGCCAAGGAGATAGGCCGTTCCCTGTTCGGATTGGATGGTGTTGTCCGGCAGGTGTGTCGTCTGGGTATATGGACCTTTGGCGATAAAGAACAAACGGGTTTTGTCAATGTTGCCCTGGGCATCGGAATATTCTTTGGACGGGACGATATTGCCGTTCAGGTGCGAATTGATGGTGATTGTTTTTTTGTTGGATTCATACTGTGCAGCCCAGTCGGCGGCAACGCGGCAGTCTTTCCCGAAAGACACGCTGACCTGGCCTCGCGGGGCATCGTTGCGGTGTACGCGAGCATGGATGAGGAGGGGTTCAAGTAATTCCGGTTGGCCTTTTCGGGGCGATGGGACATTCTTGTCCGGGGCGATCAGGAGGTCGTCCAGCTGCCAGGGATGGTCTTCGATGGCGGCAGGGCGTTCCACATAGGATCTGGAGGGACCAAAAATGGTTTTAAGATCCATAAAATACAGCATCATCGCGATGGCGACGACAATTAAAAGCCCAAGAATCGCGGCAAATCCTTTTTTAGGATGCATGGTTTTGCTCCCGGCACAATCAGTTTTAGTCTGCAACATAACGTTTCGCCGGTTTCATCATACCGCCAAATCCAAAAAAATGAATCTTTTCTTTGTGGAATTGTGGTGTCCAAATAGAACCAACCAGGCATAAAGCAGACACGAAAACGCCAGTTGGATATTTTTTTGGTGCACATAAATCTATATCTAGCAAATAGTTATAAGATATGTGAAAATTTTATTTGAAAATGCCTTGACAAGGGGCGATTCGATGGATAAACTCCCCCTTCTCTTTGGAACCCGAGGGGGTACGGAGAGCTGAAAAAAATTGTAAAAAATTTAAAAAAGCCTGTTGACGGGCAACAATTTTTAGCTATGATGTACTCTCTCAGGCGGGCAAGAAAAAGACTTCCTTAAGAAGTCAGAC
This sequence comes from Anaeroglomus insulsum, assembly GCF_050689095.1. Taxonomy (NCBI): domain Bacteria; kingdom Pseudomonadati; phylum Planctomycetota; class Phycisphaerae; order Sedimentisphaerales; family Anaerohalosphaeraceae; genus Anaeroglomus; species Anaeroglomus insulsum. The sequence goes on along the minus strand of NZ_JBOGCL010000001.1, from coordinate 288,792 downwards.
TTGGCCGCTTATTATTTCGGCAAAGGTAACCAGTCGACGAAGTTGATAGGGTTTGTCCTGAGTCGAAAAAGGCTCTTTGAAAAGTAAACAGTTAATGCCATATTAAAGCAGCGAGAACGTGGGTTCTAAGGGTTCACGACAAGGCCCTTAAGAATCTTAAAAACCAATTCAGGTGTAAAAATCTCATGCCGGGACGCCAGGTCTCGGTTCACCAATTGAGTTCTCGTTGCGTGAGCGAGTTTGAGTTGGTGATTGCGAAAAAGATTGCCGTCCGCAAGGACGGAAGTCAAGGATACAAATTGAAGAGTTTGATCCTGGCTCAGAATGAACGCTGGCGGCGTGGCTAAGACATGCAAGTCGAACGATACGGTCAATTGGGTAACCGAGAGATCGTATAGTGGCGAAAGGGTGCGGAATAGATAGGTAACGTACCCCGTGCTTCGGAATAGCGTTCCGAAAGGAGCGGTAATACCGGATGATATCAGCGATCGCAGGATTGCTGATCAAAGATTTATCGGCGCGGGAGCGGCCTATCTCCTATCAGCTAGTTGGTGAGGTAACGGCTCACCAAGGCGATGACGGGTAGCGGGACTGAGAGGTTGACCCGCCACATCGGGACTGAGACACTGCCCGGACCTCCACGGAGGGCTGCAGTAACGAATATTGGGCAATGGGCGAAAGCCTGACCCAGCGACGCCGCGTATAGGATGAAGTCCTTCGGGATGTAAACTATTGTCAGGGGTTCGAAAGCCGTAAGGTTGATCAGCCCCAGAGGAAGTCACGACTAACTTCGTGCCAGCAGTCGCGGTAATACGAAGGTGACAAGCGTTATTCGAAATCACTGGGCTTAAAGGGTGCGTAGGCGGAGATGTAAGTGTCTTGTGAAATACCTTGGCTTAACCAAGGCATTGCTCGGCAAACTGCATTTCTTGAGGCAAGCAGGGGTGTGTGGAACTCTTGGTGGAGCGGTGGAATGCGTAGATATCAAGAGGAACGCCGAAGGTGAAGACAGCACACTGGGCTTGTCCTGACGCTGATGCACGAAAGCGTGGGGAGCAAACAGGATTAGATACCCTGGTAGTCCACGCCCTAAACGATGTCGACTAGGTTGTAGTGGTTCTGACACTGTTACAGCCGAAGCAAAAGTGTTAAGTCGACCGCCTGGGGAGTACGGTCGCAAGGCTAAAACTCAAAGGAATTGACGGGGGCTCACACAAGCGGTGGAGCATGTGGATTAATTCGAAGCAACGCGCAGAACCTTACCTAGGTTTGACATGTACGGATGCTGCCCTGGAAACAGGGTTAGTTACCTTCGGGTGAAACGTACACAGGTGCTGCATGGCTGTCGTCAGCTCGTGTCGTGAGATGTCGGGTTAAGTCCTTTAACGAGCGAAACCCCTGCCGTTAGTTACCAGCGGGTCATGCCGGGAACTCTAGCGGGACTGCCGGTGTTAAACCGGAGGAAGGTGGGGACGACGTCAAGTCCTCATGGCCTTTATGCCTAGGGCTTCACACGTGCTACAATGGCGACTACAGAGCGACGCAAGACCGCGAGGTGGAGCAAATCGCAAAAAAGTCGCCCCAGTTCAGATTGTAGGCTGTCAATTCGCCTGCATGAAGTTGGAATCGCTAGTAATCGCGTATCAGCTATGACGCGGTGAATGTGTTCCTGAGCCTTGTACACACCGCCCGTCAAGTGATGGGAGCCGGAAGTACCCGAAGTCGGGTTGTCAACCGCAAGGAGACGCCTGCCGACGGTAAGTTCGGTGACTGGCACTAAGTCGTAACAAGGTAGCCGTAGGGGAACCTGCGGCTGGATCACCTCCTTTCTAAAGGAAAACTGTTCGTTCGAGACATAGATTTGTCTCCTTATAAAAACGAACATTGTCAGGCGTGATCGCTGCTTTGGCTTAACTGTTGATTTTAAAAGGCCCTGCTCACAAGGCAGGGCCTTTTTTTATGCGCATAGGATGGCTCATTTGGGTATGAGTATTCTGTCTTAAACGACTTTGGTGTGAAGAAATTCCTTTTAATCCAGGTTCATCTGTTTACGTTGCCAGCTTCCAGTCCCACATTTACCACTGTGTTTTGTCCGTTGGGCAAAGTATTCGATAGCGTGTCCCCTCCCGCGGTGCGGCCATCCAATCGGCAACGGTGTCCCGCCATTTGAGATAATGAGCAGTTTTTTTATGGGCCGCCGCGGCTTCTTCGGATTCATAGGCTTCATACAGCATAAACTGGCACGGATTCTGTCCATGCTGGAGAATATCGAAACGCAGATTTCCCGGCTCCAGAACTGAGCCGCGATGGTTTTCGAGGGTTGCCTGAATAAATTCCTCGATATGGTCTGGCTTGACATGAACGGTCACACAAGTCACATGCATACGTAGTCTCTCCTGGAAGGATTAGTGATTGATGGATTTCCGATGTCCGGAACCCTCCCGAAATAAGTCAATCATCTGACGAATCGACGGAAAACCAAATAATTCTGTCTTTAATTGCGATGGATCGACAAATCGGCAGTCGGCGATTTCATCCGCCAGTTTTAAGTTGCCAAACTGTTCCACCCTGCACAAATAGCCCAGATCCATCGTATGATAGGTGACATTCATATATGGATATTGATTCGGGGAGGAAAACAGGTAAACTGTGTCCGTCACCTCTAAATTCAGCTCTTCCTTGATTTCCCGCCGGATGGCCTGCTCGGCATTTTCATAGGGGTCGATGAACCCGCCGGGCAAATCAAGGGTGCCTTTGCCGGGGTCTTTACCCCGCACGGTAACCAGCAGGCGGCCCTGGGCATCCGGAATAAATCCCGCCACGGCCGCGGCGACATTCAGATAAAATTCAAATCTGCATTCCGTACAGCGATAGGCCTTGACCTCGTGGGGAATGAGGGCTTGCCTGCCGCATCGGGGACAAAAGCGAAACGGAGACTTCTGTGAGCCGTGTTGTGTTTGCATGGGCTGTTTATATCCTCTCGTACGAATGATACGCATCATCATTTCAGCGTATCCTAACTCCAGATGACGGTTTAGGCAAGGTTTTATCAAGGGGCGGCAATGTGCCTTGACTGTTTCTGAAGCTGCTCAATGGCCTGGGCGATTTTATGCCGCTGGGCTTCGATGGTCGTCGGGTCGGTGGTAAAATGCATTAGGTCTTTGGAAATCGTTTCAGGGACCGTTAATAACTCAGCATATTGTTGATAAACGGTCTTGTCCAGGGACTCTTTCCTCTCTGTCAGCAGTTTTTTAAGCATCGTCAGATATTCATAGTCCTCAATTCCATCGCGGAGCATCTCCCAGCGGATGCTGTCCACCGGTCCGTCCAGCACCGGAGATGTCGGCTTGCCGTCAGCCGCCGCAGCCGGTGGATAAATAAACCGCCCATCTCCATTGCCCCACGCCAGCTTTTTGCCTGCCGGCGTCGAATAGCCGCTGGTCCAGCTCATCGGGTCCTGATAAGGATTTTGCGGATGAGCTGCATCCGGATACGCTGCCGAACTGGTCCAGTAATTGGTTTGCCAGATGAGAATGCCCTCGATATTGCGTTCCCAGGTCTGCCACAGCCACACCCGCAGCTCCGTGCCCGGATGATCGATAAACAGCGTACAAAACGGCGCCTTGGGCCCGCAGCAGATATACCACCAGAACCGGTCACCCTCTGCGCGCCGCTGCTGGGCCGCCGAGTGCCGGTACAGATAGGAAATGACGCAATAGATGTTCGGCCCGCCAAACAGCGGCGGTTCCGGCTGTTCGGTCAGCATCCGGCTAATCTTCGGGCAGGCCCGCTTGAGCTTGTCAAAGCCGTGTTTGACGAACGCGTATTGATGCGGATCCGGCTCGTCAAACCAGTAGATAAACGCCTTATCGGTCCAGCCCTTTTCATCCAGATGCTGCTGAATCTGACGGCAGTAGGACTCGAACAGGATGGCGTATTCAGGGTCGTCTTCAGTAAAGCCCAGCAGTTCCGGCTGGAAGATCTCGTGAAACGTGCCGCCGCCCATGCCGGGTATATGCAGTTGAAACGAATTAAAATGATAATCGTTCATCGCCCTGCTCATCGCCTTGTCCCAGGCGTCAAAATCCAGCACCGGCGCCAGCGTTTCGGCGGGGGCCAGCAGCTCCGTTCGCCGGATGGTTTCAAAATCACCGCCGACGAGGAGTTCCTCGCCTGTCTGTGCGTTTTTCAGTGAGACATTGTCAAACCACGTCAGTCCTGTGAACTGCCCATCATCCTGCCAGCGGGTGGCCCGCAGGTGAAGGCGAACCGAACAGGCTCCCTCGGGGAATTCCGTAAATGTTTCGGAAAATTCCTTCCAGCGTCCGCCGCTTTGCACCGGAATATCGCGGTTTTGCCCCGACATCCAATTCCCATCGGCGTCATAATGATTCAGCGTGACCAGGGCGGTGTCGTCGGGCAGGGCGTTGCGCCATGCAAAAGACAGCTTAAGCCCGGCTTTGGGAATCGCAATCAATGGTTTATAGGTCACGGTCGTGTTAGCGGTTTTGTCATCATCAAAAATGACGATCGCCGCATTCCCCTGATACGCCTCGTTGGTGACGATCCGGAGGTTGTCCCAGTTTTTAAAACGGGATGGCGGCGGGGATACCTTCGGCCAGGTGACCCGGATGGGATCCAGCGGCGCCGGATCAAAAGGGGAAATACGGTGGGCGGCGAAGCTGGCCAGATACTTATCAAGAACCAGTCGCTTGTCTTTTTCGTCTTTGAGGCCATGATACTCAAAGACAGTCGACGCCGAAAATCCAAAAGCGCTCGTGCAGCTTGCACGATCCGGCAGGGTAAAGTCATACACTTCGACGTGCAGCGGAATCGCTGCGGCATAATCCCCGGCCTTCAGGAGAATCTGCCCGCTGTATCGGCCTGCCGGCGCCGCCCGCGGCACGGACACCCGAATCCACAGCGGCTGGTTGCGGCCTGCCTTCAGGTCGATGGGATCTTTGAGCGGCGGCAGCGGGTCCGGCCACTCCCCGACGGTAGTGCTGATGTCGGTGGCCTGCGTGGTCGTTACATAATCCACACGCAGAATCTCCACCGCATCCGCGGCAAGGACTTCGCCCGCATCGCTTCGCAGCCGGCCCACTGCTGCTGACAGGCCGGTTAAATCAGCCGCCGGACGGATCACCAGTTGCACGGCTTCCGCTTCATTGCGGGCGGCGCGAACAAGAATGGCCTCCTGTTTGTCCTGCGGTATTGAGCTGTCCGGCTTAATCTTAATGCCCGATGAGACAGACCAAAGGGTGACGCCCTCCGACGAGCCAGGCAGCAGGAAGCCGCCTGCGGTATTTTGCCCGGCCGCAGAGCACACAGAGACCAGGACGATTGCCAGCGAGATGAGAGTTGAACGCATAATCCATTCTCCTATTACGAATTTCTTGACGATTCGCCGTTTTGCGGGGCTGTTTGGCAGTTGCTGCACAGGGAATAACATAACCGCTGGATAATGAAAAATCAATGCGTTTCAATTCCGCAGGCAAAAATTCTTCGGGCTGTCTATACCAGGGCAATTGCCGGGAATGGCAAAACAAAGCGGATGTAAAAGACTTATTGGATTAATGGTCGGTTTTAGGCCGCCCCTTTATCGTTGATACGGCCGAAGGAATGCCATCACGATGAAGAAATGTCCTGAATTAAATCATGGGTCAGTCTATAGTAAATAGAACCGCTTATGAAAACAGAATTATCGGATGTACCTCTGGCCGGTGAGAGGTGGATAATCTCTGATAGTATTGAATCCAATCATTTTTTCTGCAGGATTAGAGTAATTCGGTTATGGATTAGATCCTGGAACTGTGGCGTCTGTGCCTTAAACAAACCGGGGTATTTACGAACCAGCTTGAGATGATGCGTGTCGTTAATAACCCTTCTATGGATCACATCGGCTTTTGTGGTCACGCTTTGGAATAATTGGTCGTACTGCTTCAGACTCCATTGATTAAGCGTTTTGGCGGCGATAAATTGCAAATTGTTTTTTGCGACGTATTCTTTCATCATTTCATAGTCGAATAAGTACTGACTGTACGGAACATAGATGCATTTATAAAGGTGAAGCCCATAGGCAGAGTAATAAATCGGGCCAAAATCAAGGTAGACAAAACCTTTGGGCTTTGTCACACGAAGCATTTCAAGCAGCGCTTTTGACGGATCCATGAAGTGTTCAAAGGCATCAAATGAGACGACACAGTCGAATGTGCAGTCCTTAAACTCCATGTTTGTTACATCCATGATCTTAAAATCGATTTCATTTTTCTCAAGTTCCGGATTGGGTCTGATACTCAGATCAATTGCCGTAGCCTGGATGCCGTATTGTCGTTGAGCGACAATTGAGAACAATCCATCACCGGCTCCGGTTTCAAGAAGAGTCTCGGGCCTTCTGTCTTTGGGAAGAAGTTGAAGCAGAGTGTCTATGCGATGCTGAGCCAATTGCACAGCTTGTTCTAAGGTAATGTTTTTGCGAGGACAGACGTATTGTTTTTGGAGAGAGTCAAGTTCTTGCCACCCGAGCTTTTGATGATGCTTTTTGGCAAAAAGAAAAACAAGATAGGTACTAATATACTCAAAACAGACAGGTATTTTCCAGATGAGATTCAAGATGCTCTCAGGTAAAATGAGCTTCATTACTTTTTTGATTCTAATCCAAAGCATTATCGGGATACCCCTAAATGTTCTGCTCTTTCTTTTTATGCCAGCTTCTGCGAGAGAATATTCCGACATCCGCAGTCGTTTACGATGCTGTTCGATCCATAAGTAGTATTCCGCACCGGATTGTATTGTCTTTCATCGATCATTTCAATCCAATTTGTCCGATTCCTTGTATCCATCTGATTCGAATCGTATGCTTTCCGTATCGCGCCAAGGACACGGCCTGGGAGGGCTCAAACGGAACAGGCCGCAATGGGAAACGGAGACTTCTCTGAGCCGTGTTGTGTTTGCATGGGCTCTGTTTATCCTCTTGTCCGAATGACACGCGTCATCGTTTCAGCGTATCCTAACTCCTGAAGACAGTTTAGGCAAGGTCTTTTGAGGAAGACGACAAAGTCGACTTGTATTCTTCAAATCCAAAGGAGAACTGAGTTGGATGTGAGGGGGCTGTTGACTAGTAATCCCAAAGCATGGAGGTTTTATGGCGTAGAATCCCAAGAGAGGGTTTAGATACCTACCTGGCAGCAAAACATTGGATTTACATAATTGTACAGGCTTGCTGAATAACCAGGAGAATTTGGTCGAGATTAGAGGGTTCCGTTACGACGGCATCAAAGCCTTTATTCCGGAGGGCCTTTGATTCGTTTTCACCAAGTCCGGCTGCAATCGCGATGACCTTGGTGTCTTTGAGATCATCATTATCCCGAATATGGTTGCACAGCTGCTGGGCATCAATCTGGGTTGACATCAGATTAATCAGGATGACATTTGGCAGGAATTTCTGGGCCATCAAGCCTGCATCAAAGCTGTTCTGAGCGGATTCAATATCAAACGCCCCCTTGGAAGTCAGGGCTTCGGTCAGAGTCGTACAGGCTGTCTCGTTGCTGTCTATGAGTAATATCCGGACATGGCCTTTGTCGAGTCCGTCTGTCGGGATATTGTGAGCCTTCATAAAGCGGATCAATTCACTCAGCGGAATCCGGCGGTCCCGTGAGCCGGGGATCCGATAGCCGCGAAGCTGGCCGGAGTCGAACCATTTGGTCACAGTACGAGGAGCGACATTGCATATTTGAGCGACCTGGCCGGTCGTGAGAACATCTTTTCTTTTCAGCATAAAAAATACCCTGAAATGAAACAATTCATTATGCGGCTACTCAATCATTCCGCTGGAAACAGATTCGTCAAGAAAGGGGGCTCGATTAACGAAAAACCTTGTTTTAATGAATATAATGCCTTTGGGGTTAAAACGAGTCCGATAATATAAGAACCCAGAATATTTGTTGTAGAAATGGTTTTCGCTTGACCGAAATCAAAGAGTGGGTATGATAAAGGATAGACCCTTTGCGTAGAGGGTTAAATATAGATAGCGTTTCCGTCTGGCCGAGGATGATTTGGTTCGGAGGATGGAAACCAGCACAGCCGACCACGAAAAGTGGGCAGGCAGCAGAGCTTCATAAACATCGGTCTGCGACAAAGATGGGCGAAAGGCGGGACAAGAAGTGGTCCTGTCAAGTCCGAAATCGGTGTCGTGTCGGTGAATGTAGTCAGGACAGAGTTGTATAATAACAACGGCTTCGGCCAGGGTGCCGGGGAATGGGAAGCAACCCAATGAATGTATTCTATCGAACAGGCAGTTTCGGCTCCACCCACAAGAGCGGTCTGCCTGAGAAGGGGATGTTGCGCCTCAAGCGTTGCTGATACGGGTCTTGTTAAATTGACTTCATACCTTTGCTCATGCTGCTGTAACCCCTTGCGGGACCTGTGCATAAGACCGAATATGCAGTAGTAAAGGAAAGGTGCAGCATGGTAATATTAGCACAAGCGATGGGGGGAACTATCATCATCGGATTAATTTTGGGGCTTATCATAGGCGGTGTAGGCTCGCTTCTTCTGGTTCTTGGATTTGCCAAAACACGGTCCAAAAAGGTCGAACAGGAGATTCAGAATCGCATAGAGACAGCTCGTCGGGAAGCCGAAACGATAGTGAAAGAGGCCCGCTTGGACGCTGCCTCTGAGCAGATGAAAAAGCGTCAGGAATTCACTGCTGAAGTGGAGAAAAAAGAAAGCGAGCTGCGGAATCAGGAATTGCGTCTATCCAAAAGAGAAGACGTTCTGGAGCGACAAACCGAACAACTCATCCAGCGTGAAAAACAGGTCAAGCAATCCGAGCAGGAAGTACAAAGGCAAATCCAGAGCTATAATGCCAAAAATAAGGAGTTATCAACGGTTCTTGCCCAGCAGAAAAGTCAATTGCTCAAAATCACCGGGATGGATGTTGAGCAGGCTCGCCAGCTGCTGTTAACCAACCTGGAAGAAGAATGCGAGCGGGAGATGGGACAATTGATTTCCCGCAAAGTTGCTCAGGCGGAAGAACAGGCCGAGGAAAAAGCCAAGGAAATCATCAACCTGGCAATTCAGCGGTATGCGGCAGAGCAGACCTGTGAGGTCAGTGTTTCGATGGTGGATATCCCCAATGACGAGATGAAAGGTCGTATAATCGGTCGTGAGGGGCGGAATATCCGGGCGTTTGAAAAGGCGACTGGCGTTGACGTGATTGTGGATGACACGCCAGGTGTGATTGTGGTCAGCGGTTTTAATCCGATTCGTCGGGAAGTGGCCCGGCTGAGTATGGAGCGTTTGATTCAGGATGGGCGCATCCACCCGAGCCGAATCGAGGAAATTGTGGCCCAGACCAAGAAAGATGTTCACGCTAAGGTGATGCAGATTGGTAAGGAAGCGGCTGAAGAAGTGGATGTTCGTGGTCTGAATAATAAGATTCTTGGTATGCTGGGGGCGCTGCATTATCGTACCAGTTATGGGCAGAATGTATTGCGGCACAGCGTCGAAGTGGCGTTTTTGGCCCAGGTGATGGCCGATGAGTTGGGTCTGGATGGCACCATGGCCAAACGAGCGGGGCTGCTGCATGATATTGGCAAGGCGATGGACCGCGAAATTGAAGGCGGTCACCCGGCTATTGGGGCCAATTATCTGCGTCGGTTTAAGGAGCCGCAGATCGTGATTAATGCGGTTGAGGCACACCATGGCGATTGCCCGCCGGATAATCCGTATACGCCGCTGATTGCCGCGTCAGATGCCATCAGTGCATCGCGTCCCGGGGCTCGCCGTGAAACGCTGGAGCGTTATATCAAGCGACTTGAAAAACTGGAAGAAATTGCCGGCAGCTTCAAAGGCGTGGAAGGGTGTTTTGCGATCCAGGCGGGTCGTGAGATTCGTGTGATTGTGGATGCCAATCAGATTAATGATGAATCTGCAATGAAAGTGGCACGTGATATTGCCAAAAAGATTGAAGAAGAAATGACCTATCCGGGTGAAATCAAGGTGACCTTGCTGCGTGAAGTGCGCTGTGTGGAATACGCTCGGTAATCCTAAGGGGCAAATACGGGATGCCGCCTCCGGTGCGAGCCGGTCGGCTGCATTGCGTAAGCTGCCGCAGGGAGTTGGATGAAGCTGACTATTTTGTGTATCGGGGATATTGTCGGCCGACCTGGACGACGGGCCTTGGCGTTGCGTCTGTCTGGCCTGGTCAGGGAACGACAGATCGATTGCGTGATTGCCAATGCGGAAAATGCCGCCGGCGGGTCTGGGCTGACGCCTCAGATTTATGAGAAGCTGAATAAATATGGCGTTCATTTAATCACCCTGGGGGACCATGCATTTCGAAAAAAAGAGATTATCCCTGTTTTAGAAGGGAATACCAACATTGCCCGCCCGGCGAACCTGTCGGCCAGTGCAGCGGGTCGTGACTATGCGATATATCAGACAGGCCGCGGCGTATCGGTGGCGGTGATACCGCTGATTGGGCGGATTTTTATGAAGCCGGCGGATTGTCCGTATGCGAAAATAGATTCCATCCTGTCGCGTGTGGCCCAGCAGGCCGAGATTGTTTTTGTCGAAATGCACGCCGAAGCGACCAGCGAAAAAGTGGCGATGGGATATTATCTGGATGGCAAAGTGGCCTGTGTGTATGGGACCCATACGCATATTGTGACCGCGGATGAACGGATTCTGCAGAAGGGGACGGCGTATATTACCGATATCGGCATGACTGGATCGCATGATTCGGTACTGGGACGTAAAAGCGACTGTGTGATCCGTGCGTTTCGTACACAAATGCCGTACCCCTTTGAGCTTGCCACCGGTGATGTGCGAATGAGCGGTATTCTTGTGACAGTCAACAGCCATACGCGTACGGCTGAAAAAATCGAACGGATTCAATTGACTCTCGATGAGGCGGAAGCGATTGAGTACGACAATGACGACGGCCGTCCGGACTACCCCAATACGGGGTTTTATCCGTAAGAGGTCGTTTCTGCTCAGATGGCTGTCCGAGCAGAAAGCCAGTCGAATGGGCTGCCAGACGGGGCGTGGGGTGATTCCCCGTTCTTCAAACGTCGTCCATTCCTGAAATCAACCTGTTGATTTTTTGACTCCCCAGACGAATTCGTGTTACTTGTTAACGATGGGGGGTGTCTGTATGGTAGATCCGTGTGGTACAGGAGGTGTTTCGATGCAGGACCAATACAAGGCAAAACAGGTGAAGATTATGCAAAACAGTATTATTGCGAGGATATTGGCGTCCGTCGTTTTTATGCTCTGGATTTGTGCTTCTTCGTTTGCGATTTCACGCGAGGATTATCAGCGGGCTGAAACGCTCCGGGAAGCATCTTCCAACAAGGTTTTCAAAAAGACCATCCAGCCCAATTGGTTTGATGAGAATCAGAAGTTCTGGTATCGCAATAACTTGAAAGAAGGCAAGGAGTTTGTTCTTGTGGATTGCCGTGAGGGGACCCGTGGCCCGGCGTTTGATCATCAGCGTCTGGCGGAGGTGCTTTCGACGGTTTTATCAAAGCCCTATGTGGGGCAGAACCTGCCATTTGATACGATTGAGCTGCTTGAAGGAGGAAAGATTCTGCAATTTTACCTGGAAGGCAGGCGGTGGCGGTTTGATCTGGAGACGTATGAATGCCAGACCCCTGGCGGGGAAGCCGTGGCTGACCAGAAATCAGAGCCCGAACCTCCTGGGCGTCCCTGGCAGAGAAATCGCAGACCCCGACAGAATAACAGTACTCTGTCGCCTGACAGGGCCTGGGAGGCGGTGACCAAGGAGTACAATCTCTATCTGAAATCCACCCGGGACAGCCGTGAATTTCGAATCAGTCATGATGGTGATCCAAACCATTACTATGGCTGGCCGAGCTGGTCACCAGACAGCAAGGTTCTGGTGGCCTATCAGATTCAGCCTGGTGAGAACAAACCGGTTTATCGGATCGAATCCTCGCCCAAAGACGGCGGGCGGGCTTTGCTGCATTCCAATGATTACCTGCTGCCGGGGGATCGCTATGACATTCTGGAGATGAATCTGTTTTTCACCGAGACCAAGGAGCGGATCAAGGTCGATGACCAGCCGTGGGATGCGTTTGGTGTGCCGCGGATTCGCTGGGCCAAAGACGGCAAGAGTTTTCTCTTTGAGCATCCTTATCGCAGCCATCAGCGGCTTACGGTGGTGCGGGTCGATGCGCTGACCGGCCAATCGAAAGTGATTATTGATGAGCGGTCGGAGACCTTTGTGAATATCAATTACAATCCCGTCGAGCCGCAGTATCTGCAGGACACCGATGAGATTATCTGGTCGTCAGAGCGGGACGGCTGGCGGCATTTGTATCTGTATGACAGCAAGACGGGGCAATTGAAAAATCAGATTACCCAAGGCAACTGGATTGTGCGGGAGATTGTCCGGGTGGACGAAAAAGCCCGGACGATTGAATTCAAGGCCTCAGGGATGGAGGCAGACCGCGACCCATACTATATCCAGTATTATCGGATTGGGTTTGACGGTTCCGGGCTGGTCTGTCTGACGCCGGGACATGGGACGCACAGCGTACAGTTTTCGCCTGACAGGCGTGTTTTGATCGATACTTATTCCCGTGTCGATATGCCGCCGGTACATGAACTTCGCAAGGCGGACAATGGGGATCTGATTTGTGAATTGGACAGAGCCGATGCGGAGGAGCTGTTCAAGACCGGCTGGCGGGGGCCGGAACCATTCTGTGCCAAAGGTCGTGACGGCAAGACCGATATCTGGGGGGTTATCTGGCGTCCGCGTACGCTGGATGAGTCGAAGAAATATCCCATCATCGAAGATATTTACGCTGGTCCGCAGGATTCGTATGTGCCCAAAAGCTGGCGGGATTATGATGCCAACCAGTCGCTGGCGGAATTGGGTTTTATTGTTGTCCAGTGTGACGGAATGGGGACGCGAAACCGCTCCAAGGCGTTTCACGATGTCTGCTGGAAGAATCTGGCTGATGCCGGGCTTCCGGATCGCATTTTGTGGATCAAGGCGGCAGCGGCGAAGTATCCGTATATGGATATTGATCGGGTTGGCATTTTCGGAACCAGTGCCGGGGGGCAATCTTCCACGGGGGCGGTGCTGTTTTATCCGGAATTTTACAAGGTTGCTGTTTCCTCGTGCGGCTGCCATGATAACCGAATGGACAAGTCCTACTGGAATGAGCAGTGGATGGGCTATCCGGTCGGGCCGCATTATGAGCAGCAGTCCAATATTACCCATGCCGGCAAATTACAGGGACATCTGCTGCTGATGGTGGGCGAGCTGGATGATAATGTTCCGCCGGAATCCACGTTTCGACTGGCCGATGCCTTGATTAAGGCCAAAAAGGAATTCGAACTGGTGGTATTGCCGGGGGCGGGGCATACCTCCGGCGACTGGTTCGGCAATCGCAAGCGATGGGATTTCTTTGTGCGTCATCTGCTGGGCGAACAGCCTCCCCACTGGAATGCTGCCCTGCCTTAGTGTGCTGCGGGCAGGGGGAAGCGGTGATTACGCCATATTTTCCATGCACCATTCCAGAAGCCGGGTCTGATTTTTGTCCTGAGAATCCATGGCCTGGCGAAGCTGTTTGAGGGCTTCGGACAGGAATGGATTTTTGAGGGTCTGAGCCAGTCTGACCAGTGTTCGTGCTGCTGCACGCCGTACCGAAGCGACATCACAACCCATGGCGGCAATCAAAGAAAGGATGGCCTGTTCGGTTGATAATCCGTATTTGAGCAGTACATCCCCGGTTTCACCGTCTTCGGTGTAAGCGATTTCCTCAATGAGCCGCAGCGCGTCCAGATGGACCGGCAACGCAGTCCCCAGCACCTTGGCGAACATGTCGATATAATCCCGCAAGGGCTTAATCCAGCGATGATCTCGCGTGAATGCATGGAATACCAGGTCGTCGTAATCCAGGGGTTTGGGTTTTCCATCGGCGTCTCGATAGAGTCTGCGTCGTCCGTGATAATAGATTTCCACGGCGTCGAGCATGGCTTCCAGCAGCCCTTCACCGCTGAAGCCGGTAAATTTAATGCCGTTTGCAGGATAGTCCTTGTCCCCGAAATCATTGTCGGAGACGGTATGCTGCAGACCGTCCTGATGATGGGCGATCACAGGGGTTCCGCCGGCGTGGGCTTCCTGCTGACTGATGCCGCAGGGTTCGCCGACTTCGCCGCCGGAGGGCATGACAAAATACTGGCATCCCACGTAGAGATTGCGGTACAGGTCCGGAGTGAGATTGCCTTCGGGATAGTAGGCAAATCGCCCGGCCATGTCCGGACGTGACGCAATTCGCCGCAGATGAGCATCATATCGTCTGCCGTCAGGGCTGTCTTCAACCCGTCCACAGATGACAAACTGAATGCGCGGATTGGACTGGAGAAAATGTTCCAGAACGGTATTGCCGTTCATGTTCCAGGTTTCGTGGCGGACGTAACGGTTTGGGCCGTCAGTATAGACTTTCCAGTCAACCAGCAGTTCAAAGCCTTTTTGTTTGCTGATGCGGTGGAGCATGCCGAAGATGACATGGTCCAGGCTTTCGCTGTCGGGTGTCAGCCGGATATGGGGGTTATTCTGGAGGTCCAGTTTGGCCGTTTTCTTGGCGGCATAATATTTATAAAACAGGCGTCGGCGTGCGGAAGGCTGCCAGGTTTCGACAAGGCTTTTTTTGGTGCCAAACCAGAATCGCTGACGTGCGGCCATATTAAATCCATTGCGTCGGGCAAAGAACATCCCGAGCCGTTCTTTTTCGGCAAATTCCCAGACGTGATCAAACAGCCAGGTTTCTTTGAGCATACGCTCTTTCATTGCCCGGCTGACGGTGCCGATAAAATGAGAGCTTCGCAGCATGGTATGCATCAGATCGATTTGATGACCGTGGGGGCTGTAGCGATTGACGGCCAGATCGTAGTGGAATCGCGGGTCCAGCCCCAGGACATTGCAGTAATAATTGCGTTTGACCGGATTGGCCTCGTTGAGTGTGATTCCGTAGGAAGGATGCGGGTTGTGCATCATGCTGCCGACTTTGGTCTGGGCGAAATGCGGGTCGTCACGGTATTCTTTCCAGGTGGTCATCAAGGCGGCAACCAGCCAGGACGGCCATTCATTGGTCTGGATAATCGAAGGATAATAATTATAGGCCCGCAGGGCTTCCAGAGTGCCCTGTGCCAGGACGCGGGCACGGCGGATTTTGTCTTCGCCGGTCGTGCCGCTGTAGGGGGCGTCCAGATAGGCGGCATTTTCCAGATACAGGACTTCGATACGGGCACGTTTGCCGTGTTTGCGGCGGAGCAGGTTGGCCCGCAGGATGTTGACAATCTCCACTTTTCCCGGTGATGTGGTCTGGGTGGTGTCGTTGAAATCCGGAAACTGGATGGAGAACTGGTGGCCTTCGAATTTCGGGGCAAAATGGGACAGGATCTGTTTGCGGTTTTTCTCGTACAAGGGGGTTACCAGTACGACATGGAAGCCCAGTTCGCTGAGCACATCAGCGATGTCGGTGGTATAGATGCCGACGCCGCCGGAAGCCCCGCTAAAACGCGACTCCGGCGAAACCAGCACGATGGTTCCGATGGCGATGGATTGCAGGATATCGACCGCAGCACGGGTGAGGTCTTTGTCAAATCGGTCTTTTTCATTGACGGCAATCCGCATCAGGCAGTCGATGACTACCTGGCGGACGGAGGGGTTGGCGTCGCTGATTTCCCGCAGCAGCAGGCCGACGGACGCGGCACCGAAATCGTTTTCTTTGATCGACCAGTGAATCAGCAGGCTGAACAGCTCACTGAAACGGTCAAAGTCGGCCCGTTCGGGATGGCAGCATTCCGAAAAGACACGGGCGACATAGCAATGGCGAATGCGATCGGCTCGGCCGTACCGGAAGAATCGCCGGAACGAATCAAAGAGGACTTGTTTTTCCTGGATGGCCTGCTCCTTGGAGACGATTTCAAAGACACTGCTGGAAACCGGCTGGATGACACCGCCGAATCCCAGTTCGAGCAATTCGTGGCCGGACCAGAATTCCTTTTGTCCCCATCGCATTTTGCCTTCAACGTTGTTGTAGCGTTCCCGCATTTCATAGAATTCGCCGAATTCTATGCCTTCGACAGGCTGGCCGGTATCGGCGTTGCGAAGGCGGAAATTGTAGGTGCGGGCCAGGGCCTGCTGGCCGTCGAGCATCGGGTTGGGGAAGTTGAAGACGCACAGCAGTTTTTCTTTCTGGTAGCTGCGGACAAAGGCGGCAATACGGCCATTGCCGGTAGCAATGGGGGTCAGCGTGCCTTTGGTCAGTGCCGGATGTTCATCAGCAAAAGCGAACAGTCCTCGCAGGTAGGTGCCGAAGCCTCGCAGGTAAGGATAATGATTCAGGATATCCTGGCGAGCCAGGTTTTCGTCGTACCAGGGATGGGAAAAGCGGTTGTTGACCCAGTGCTTCCAGCATTCGGTATAAGCCATATCGAATCGGCGGGAGAATGAACCTGCCTCGGGGCCTGGCAATCGGCTGATATGGTACATAATCGGGCCGTAACTGCTGAAGACCAGCAGGGCTGCCGCCGGCCAAATCATGTTTTGGTAATTGCTGGCAGGGGATTCCTCGTCGTGACTGTTGAACAGGGACAGGGTTTGGCCGCCGTAGCGGTGCAGCAGCCGCTGAAGATAGTCGAGATTGTTATTGAGTCCCAGCGGACTGTGGACGGCCTGACCGCTGCGGATATTTTCGAGATTTTTGATGATGGCATTGTAGGGAATGGTTGCCGATTTAATCATGCGGACTTCGTTGGCGTGCCATTGTTCGCTGTAGGCCAGCAGAGCACCGGGAACGGCTTTCTGGACGCGGTAGGCAATATACATCAGAGCAATGTTCGGCTCATTGGTGCCGCGCAGATCAATCGGCTCAAATCCCTTGACGGTCACTTCGCCCAGCAGTTTGGGCATCTGAGCCAGGTCCGGGCGCACGGGGAAAACGGTGTCAAAGCCGTGACCGACATCGATACGAAGTCCAAATCCCATTCGGGTCAGGTCCGTACAGACATCGACCAGATATTCCACATTATCCAGGTCCCGCATATTGACCATGAAGCTGTCCAGCCATTCGTCCCATTCCCCATCCCAGCCGGCCCGACGGGTCAATTTGCCGTCGGGACCTGCAATGTAAACCGGCATGGCATACGGCCAGCTATGCCACGCGCGTGAAAAATGGCTTAGCACACACAGCAGGATTTTCATGCCGAGTTCATCCGCTTTTTGTTTGAGCCGCAGCAGGGCTTCAAGGCCGCCCAGGTCTCGCCGGACGGTGCGGCCGTCCCAGATGGAAAAGACCGACGGGTCCGGGCCGGCTTCTCCAGCCCAGCCCAGTTCCAGAGCTCCCAGCGGATAGATACGGGTGTAACCTTCTTTTTTGATGGAGGCAAGCTGTTCGGCCAGGTCGTCAAAGGTCCCATAGACAAAGGCGCCGGTTTCATCCCGCACAGGACGCATGTTGTCATCCAGTTTAAGGTTAAAGGTATCGGCGTACAGGCTCAGGACACGCTGGCCGCGTTCATCAGCGACGCGTTTGAGCAGGCCGTGGGAATTTTCGTCAAACTTTTCGAACTGCCAGGTTTTGCCGTCATCAAAGGACGTTTGGACGGAGTAATGAATCCATCCGTTTTTGCCGGGAAGGTGGGCTTCGAAGACCAGTTTTTCTCCCGTGCTGGCTTGTTTGTCAAGAACCATTGCCACAGGTTTCTTGCGGTGACCGTTGACTGACCATTGAATCCGGGCCTGAATATGCTTGAGGCTGATACGGGCGGGCTTACTGAAATGGACACGCACCGTCGGAGATTCTCCGCGGAAAAAGCTGCGATTGATGCGGGCAGTCGGGAAAAACGGCGGACGCTCCGTCAGTAAATCTTCCAGAATTTTGCTGATGCGCAGACACACCGACCGGCTGATGCCTTTATTCGGGTGAAACCAGTAATACAGACCCGCATAAAGCAGTCGCAGGGATTCCTGAGGATTTTGTTTGAGGCGGATGCGTCGAACCAGTTCATCGATGGCTGCGTTGACTGTATGGACGTGGTCGGAAATCAGCATACGGGACAGTTCGTCCAGCGCCGGGTCTGCGGCACGGGCTTTGAGGCGTTCAATCCACGGCCTGATAAACGGTCCATGGTCGTGGAAAATCTCGGTGCGGACTCCGTTATATCGGACACTCTGGCAGGCGGCATCGGTACTCATGGCATCGACGAAATGGTCCGGTGCCAGCCGTACGGCCTGCATGAGCTGGTTTTTCAACTCGTACAGAACAACAATGGTTCCGGCATCAAAGAATAGATGTTTAAATCCGGCGGCTAATTTTTTGACAGCGGTCAGATTGAATTTTCGATGCTCGGCATACAGCGTTGCTTCATGTATCACAATCGACCGCAGGTGGGGGCGGCGTTTATCTGAGTCCACCTGCGAGAATTTTAAAAATTCCACTGCAGATGCCGTTGTTCCGAAATAGGTCCAGAATTCCTGAAGGGATGAAATGGTATCCAGCTGAACCAGGACATTTTGCAGATAGCTTAAAGTCGAATCGTCGGCAAATGCATCCAGTTGACGAATGCTGGCTTCCAGAATGACCTTGTGGGCCTTGTAGAATTGCAATGCAGCATGGTGAATGCAGCTGATATGCAAATCGGCATGACACAGATGATACAACACCATCGCCAGGCAGCCGATAAGAAAGGATTCCCGCTGTACTTGCTCTTTGGGGTTGAAGTCCAGCAGCCGGGTATTGAACAGAATTTCGTGCGGCATCAAGGTTGGAGCCATCGGAACCGCCGGGCTGACGCGCAGACGAATTTTACGCGTGTTAAGATGGGCAAAAGCCTGGGGGTTGTATTTTTGTACGGTTTGCCAGGTTAATTCGAGGCACCGGTGCAAAAACAGGGCCTTGTCTCTGCCCAGACCATTCAACACCGCTAAATCGTTCTGAATTTCACATTGCCCCTGCGGGGTAAATGAAAAAACCGCAACTGTATCCAATCCTTTGACCTGCGACTTTTCGGCGCTCATGAATCATCCTCGTCAGGGCATCCCTTTGACCCGCAGACACACAGGCCTTTGATTATTTCTGTACAATATCATTGCAATTTGTCGTGATTTTGTCAAGAGGATTGGTATTGAATCGGGGAAATATACCGAATCAGTTTTGTGTGCTGCGAGGTTGGCCACAGCATGGATCGACCAGGACCATCGCTGTGTCGGTGGCGAACAATGTCGTTGAGCGTCAGAATCACGGGGGCAAAATTGAGGGATTATTCGGCTTTCAGCTGACGACTCATCAAATCGGCCAAGGCCCTATGCACACTCTTGTGACCGTGAATAATGGCATAGACAGCCTCGGTAATCGGCATTTCAACCTGATATTGTCTGGCCAGTCCCAGGACGGATTCGCAGGTTGCCGCACCTTCGACAACACTATGTGTCGCGGCCAGGGCTTCGGCAGCCGATGCCCCTTTGCCGATACGCTCTCCGAAGGAACGGTTTCGGCCTTTAGGTGACACGCAGGTGGTGACCAGGTCGCCAAGGCCCGATAATCCTGCGAACGTTTTCTCTTTGGCCCCCATTGCAATACCGAGCCGTTCAATTTCGGCCAATCCCCGGCTCAGCAGAGCGGCTTTGGCGTTGTCGCCGGCGCCGATGCCGTCGATGATGCCGGCGGCGATCGCAATAACATTTTTCATTGCGCCGGCCAGTTCCACGCCAACCACGTCGTCGTTGGTATAAACGCGGAACATGGAGGTATTAAAGGTATGCTGGATCTGTTTGGCCAGTTTGCCATCTGCGCAAGCGGCTGTTGCGGAGGCTGGTAGTTTGCGAGCCAGCTCGTCGGCAATCGTCGGCCCGGAAAGGACTGCCAGCGGATGGCTATCACTCAAAATTTGCTTTAAAATTTCGGTCGGACGAAGCAGGGTTTTGTTTTCTATCCCTTTGGTGGTGCTGACAATGGGCACTCCGGACGGAAGATGCGGTTTGAGCCGGGTCCAGATACCCCGCATATATTGACAGGGGACCGCGGAAACAATCATTTCCGCATGGGCCAGTGCCTTTGCATCATCCGCTTCGTATTGTAATTCTTTTGGCAACGGATAACCCGGCAGAAATCGGATATTTTCCTGTTTTTCAGCAATCTGGGCAAGCTGCGCAGCATCAAATCCCCACAGGGTTGTCCGGATACCGTTTTCACACAACAGCATCGCACATACACTGCCCATTGCTCCATCGCCAACAATTGTTACGGTTTTAAACATAGCCGGTATTTAATCACCAAATGGATAGAAAATCAAGGATTTACACAGATAATCAAAATGTGTATAATCTGCCTTTTATGAGGTATTATACCGGGTAAAAATAAGCGAGGAAACTGCACGTGCGAAAAAAAGAAATCAAATCACCGTTTAAGCCGCGGCAGCTTGTGCTGGCCTGTGTATTTATTGTACTGGTACTGGCGTTTTATGTTTATTGGTTGTTTCTGAAGCCCATTTCCCCCGATCCGCATTTTGCATCATTACGGATTGCCCATGCCGCCGCCAACCCGAATGGGCCGGAGGTGCAGAAAGCTCTGGCTGCTAATCATGCCGTGCGGTTTGATCTGCCCGGCTGTTCCAATTTGCACAAAGTCAGCGACTCCCTGTATCGTGGTGCCCAGCCGACCAGAGAAGGCTTTGAGAACCTCAAAAAACTGGGTATCAAGACGGTGGTTAATCTGCGGGGCCACCATTCTGATGAGGACCTGCTGGCCGGAACGGGACTGGATTATAAGCCGATTCCGATGGATACCTGGGAGGTGACGCCGGACAAGGTGCTGGCGTTTTTACGCATAGCCGCCGACCCCAATGCGGCACCGGTGTTTGTTCATTGTCAGCATGGCTCTGACCGGACTGGCGTTATGGTCGCAGCATACCGGACGATCATTCAGGAATGGAACCGGGATCGTGCCATTCGTGAAATGACCCACGGCGGATTTGGGTTTCATCCTCTCTGGACAGAACTGCCCGCCATGCTGCGCAAGCTGGATATTGAGGCAATCAAAAAAGAACTTAATGCCGATTAAGCAGAGGGTGTTAAAGAGTCCGGGGATTATTTACGGATAATGACCTGGGGGGTAAATGCGGTATGCAGAATAGCCCAGATTTCATTGGCATTTTCGCACTGCATGATATCCTGTCGAATGTGAGGATTGCTTATCACGCGGGCAATCAAGCCCAGGATTTGTACCTGCACATCGTCATCCGAGGCGGGAGTCAGGATTAAAAAGATCAGCCGGGCCGGCTTGTTGTCGGGCGAATTCCATTCGATCCCCTCCAGGGATCTGCCAAACACAACGATCGGGCTTTTTATTGCGGCAAGCCGTGCATGGGGAATGGCTATCCCTTCTTCCATAGCCGTGCCCATGGTGCTTTCACGCTCAAGCACATGCCGGCAGAGGTCTTCGATATCCAGCGAATCGTCAATGCCTGCTGCCAG
This sequence comes from Anaeroglomus insulsum, assembly GCF_050689095.1. NCBI lineage: Bacteria > Pseudomonadati > Planctomycetota > Phycisphaerae > Sedimentisphaerales > Anaerohalosphaeraceae > Anaeroglomus > Anaeroglomus insulsum. The sequence goes on along the minus strand of NZ_JBOGCL010000001.1, from coordinate 267,278 downwards.
GACGCAAAGCTCTTGTATCGCCTGTTCACGCGTTACCGCCTGCATTCGGGGAAGGATGGCCCGATGGAAAAAGTATTCAAGAATGCTGATTTCCCGTCGTTTGCGAAGGGAATACCCCAGCCAGGGCCCGAGGATCACTGACGACGCGACAGCACTGAAAACAATGGCCACAAACATCGGCTCGGTAATAAGCCGGTCTTCCATAGCAAGCATTCCGATCACAATGACCATGGCACCTCCGGGGGTGTGAGCTATGGCAATCGAGTTCAGATTGGATTTGGGCAGGCCGGTGGCAACGGCTCCCAGCCAGGCACCATAATATTTGCCCGCAATCCCCACGACTGTAATCAGCAAAACCAGAAAGACATTAAAACTGCCCAGAAAATCGACTTTCAGGCCAATATTGACAAAAAACAACGGCACGAATATCGCATACACCATTTGCGATATAATCTGACGGACATTTTCAGAAAGGGCCTTACTGCCGCCGGCCATAATTCCGGCAATGAAAAATCCAAACAGGGCATGAATGCCGATCTTCTGGGTGATGGCTCCGCACAAAAGCCCCAGCAGGCAGATGAATGTCAGCGAGATGCCCGGCTGGGGGAGCTGTTTTGTCTTGATTTTGGTCAGGGCGGTATCGGTCAGCGTCCTGCCGAGGGTCAGGCAACAGGCAGCAAAGCCGATCGTGGCAGCTGCAATCAGGATGATATGCAGGGCATTCAGGCCGGTCTGCATGAAAAAGCCGAGGATCAGTGTGAACAAGAGCCATCCAATCAGGTCGTTGACCGACAGTGCCGAGATAATCAGAAATCCCAGGTCGGTTTTGGATAATTTCAAATCGTGCATGGCCCGGGCGGTAATCGGTAAATCACTGATGGTCATGATGGTTGCCATGAACAGGGCGAAGATTATTCTGCGTTCCGGGTCGGCCAGAAAAGCGTCCGGCAGAAAATAACAGGGAATAAAGGCAATAATCATGGGAATAATGACGTCCCACAACGCGATAGCCAGAGCTTTGCCGCGCTGCCGCCAGGCGGAGGAAAAGTCGATCTCAAGGCCGGTTTCCAGCAGGAGGAATAAAACGCCGATCCACGCCACGGTTTCCAGCATATTCTGCTGAACCGGGTCTGTCGGGAAAATCGCATGCTGCCAGCTCGGCAGGAATCGGCCCAGAATAGTTGGCCCCAGCAGAATGCCGACCAGGATTTCAGCGGTCAGGGGCGGCTGCTTCCATTTGCGAAATAATTCTCCCAGCCCCCGGGCCAGGCCCAGCAGCACGAACAACTGAACCAGAAAAATAAAGATGTGGTGTTCGCTGAGATTCTGCATTGTCCTGTATCCCATTCACCAGGTTGAACGGATCCAGCCTGTATATCAACTGTATCGTCGGTCTGAAACCGTTATCGGAATAAAACGGATAATTGGGCTTTGATTTTCGGGTCCATGGCCTTCGGATTGGTCCAGACCGCCATTTCCAGTGTTTTTCGACAGGGGCAGGTGTCATCGCACAGACTGTCGCGGGTGTCCAGCACCGCCTTAATCAGGCTGATGGCGTTGTCGGTGGCGGCATTGAGATTGCCGATAATTTCCTTGAGCAGCAGCTGCTTGTCCGTTTGGCCGTGATGCTCCTGCCAGCAGTCATAATCGCTGACCAGAGCGACAAGGGCATAACACATCTGAGCCTCCCGGGCGAGTTTGGCCTCGGGCATAGCTGTCATCCCGATTAAATCCCCGCCCCATTTCTGATGCATGATGGACTCAGCCCGTGTGGAAAACTGGGGGCCTTCCATACAGACATACGTGCCGGCCGGGTGCACCGTCGTATGGATTTTTTGGGCTGCATCCTGAAGCCGTTTTCGCAGTCGCCCGCAGCAGGGCTGGGCCATCTCGCAGTGGACTGCTCCCAGGGCGTCAAAGAATGTGCTTTGGCGTCGGAAGGTTTTGTCGATGAACTGGTCTACGAGTACCAACTGCCTGGGGGCGTAGTCCTGCCGCAGGGAACCTACCGCAGCGCTGGCAATCAGGGCAGTAACGCCGATTTCTTTGAGGGCGAAGATGTTCGCTGCGTATGGCACGCGCGAGGGATTGAAGCAATGCCCCGGTCCGTGACGATTCAAAAATGCCGCTTGACCGCTGCCCAGTTTGCCGATACGTATCACATCACTGGGACTGCCGAAGGGGGTCTTGACTGTCTCTGTCTGTACGTCGGTAAGCTGATCGATAATAGCCTGCCCCAGTCCGGAGCCGCCGATAATTCCAATCATGGTTTTTTCCTCATATGGATTGACCCGCGGGACTTCCAAAGATGGACAAATCCGGTCTGGCCTGCGGGTCGGACAGATTATAATCCGGGGATTGGGTATGCTGCAATGATTTCAATCGCGGATCAGACAGGTCGAGCCGATACATGATCTGATTGTATTCATATCGGGGAGTCGCCTGTTTTTCATCTCCGGAAAAGGTGGTACAATAAGTTCCTTCCAGATATATCAGCCGGCCGTTATCCTGGTCAAAGTACGGGTGCTGTTTGGGATTATAAAACGAATACTTATTATGGGTGATGATTTTCACAGCGGCAGTCCATGGCCCGACGGGTGTGTCTGCCTCGGCGTACCACACTTCCCCAAGATTTGAGCTGTCGCCGCCGAACTGATTGAAGATCATAATCCATTTTTGCCTCCATCGATTCCAGCAGACCGACCCGCCATGCGGTGTAATCTGTTTTTTGCTGTCGCTGTCCACCATGTGCATGGCCTCATGTTCCTTCCGAAGGGCCTTTTGTGCAGCAGCCCTGGAGCCCAGACGATCGGCCAGTGTGCCGAAGGCGATCCATCGGCTTGAGGGTTGTCCCGCATCCTGTCCCAGTGCGGTCAGGACCTCATACTGATTGGGATCTCCGGCCTTGCTCAGTAAGGCCTCAACGCGCATTCGAACCGCCGCCGGAAAGGGGATCGTAAAATACCAGTAGGAAACGCCGTTGACCAGTACCGGTGTTGCATGGCCGCAGGCATGATAAGGCATCAGCTGTTCCGTGTCCCGCAGGATCGGCTCAAAGCACTGTTTGCTATCGTTAAAAATCCCGATTCCCCGCTCGTGGAATGAACCCAGATCTTTCATTCGGGCAAAGTGACACAGCATCCGCTGTTTGCCCTGGGGATCCTTGACGGTGATGATGCCGTCAATCCAGACCATTCCCGGCCCGTCGAGCGGAAACATCTTTTTACTGAAGCCGGATTCGTCGGCAAAATAGGTCAAGTTGACTCCCTTATCCGGGTCAAGTCCGCCTTTTTCCGGCAGGGTACTGACAGCCCCGGAGGTGGCAAATTGCCCCAGCCCATAGCTGACTCGTGCCGTATCCCCCCAGAACCAGTAGAGTTTGCCCTGATACAGGCAATTGTTGGCCGAATCCTGTCCGCAGACCTGGGCATTCAGCAGCGGCTGGTCAATCGGCACTTCCCGTCCGGCCAGGATGCTGTCCCGGTAAATCCCCTGGCCGGTGATGCGATACAGCCGCTGGGCAATCTGGGTTCGTTTGATCCTGATGATAGCGGTTTTGCCCGGCTGCGTATCCAGGGCGACTCCGCGCATTCCAAAACCATCGGCGGCAAATTCATAGCCTGGGCTTTCGACGAAGAAAAAGACCTTTTGTCCCATCAGGCCGGGTTCATAAAATGCCGCCATGCCGCCGCTGTCGGTATAAAGCCGAATCATGCTGGTTGTGCGAAGCTCCACCAGCGGCACACCCCGGCCGGTTTGCTCCTCCACGACATGGATGAAAAAATAATCCGAAGCAGCCGCCCGGCAGACCGAGGCAGGGGAGCACAGCATCACTGCGACCAGACATAGTGCGGTGTATCTGACGGGGTTCATCATTGACCTCTTTTTTTAGAATGCTTTCTCGTGCTGGGGTGCCGGGGTTGTTTCCGTTTCCGGCTGAACTGCTTTGGCAGCATCTGTTTTTTCAGTTGGGGCCGCAGCGTCCAGCTTCAGGTTGACAATCCGTCCCCTGGTCATCCGTTTGACCGACAGCTTCAGCTCGCCGCCGGACTGAATCATCTTCTCAAAGGCTTCCACATCCGCCACCGGCGCATCGTTGATATGGGTAATAATCTCAAACGGCTTGATTCCGCCGACGCTGGCTTTGCTGCCCGGTTCAATCTTGGATACGATAACGCCCGGGTCATCCGGGGTCAGGCGGAAGTACCGTCGAACTTCATAGGTCAGGTTGCGCACGGTCAGGCCCATGGCCTCAGACTTGAAGCGGTTGGCCGAGTTATAATGGGAGGGGCTTTCGGTAATCACCATCTCCTTCATTAACACTTGGCCTTGGCGGAAAATCTCGGCCTGAAAATGCGTTCCGAATCCAAAATCCGTCAGGGAGCGAATCACGGAATTTTCCGCGTCGGCCCAGGGGGTTGGCAGCTGGTCGTAATAGTCTTCCGACAGGTCGCTGAGCTGCTCCCAGGGGAACATTTCCCCGAAACCGCGGTCGTAATCGTCGAGGGCCACTTCCAGCGGGCGGGGCTGTTTGTCGATATGCAGACGAAGCAGAATATCGCCCACCTCCAGCCCGGCCTGGGAAGCCGGGGAGTTGTCGTAAACATACGAAATCATTGCCCCGATTTCGCCGTCGCGGGTCAAGGCGGATACCTGGTTAATCCGGGCCAGTTCCGCATCCAGCGGCTGCATTTCCACTCCCAGCCAGGCGATACGATTTTCGTCGGATTCCGCCAGCGGCACATTGGTCGCATCGAAGCTGGACGCCTGAGCCTTCATAACCGGCCCAAGATAACAGACCGCAGTGAGGGTCTGATTATACTCCGACATCCAGCGGTCTTCCTCGGACATGATTTTCTCTCGTCGGGACAGCGGCAGGGCGACCAGGCGTCCCTCCAGATCGAATAAATAGCGATTGTTGACCGCCCCGAGCAATTCCGGCTGAAGCTGCCGCCGCCACCCCAGCGCAAAGGAGGCGATTCGATATTGCTGAACATATACGGTTTTATTTTGCCCCTGAATCCGAACCTCAGCCCCCAACAGCAGTTTCTGGTCGTATGCCATGATGGGGTGGGGTGACAGGGCTGTCTGGACATTATGCAGCGGGCGATCAAGGCTGATTATCAGTCCGCCATAATCAGCCAGCGAACCTTCAAATCGGCCTTCCACCGGCAGACTTTTATGGGGATAAACCACGACCCGTTCCAGCCGCGCAGTCTGCTTGGGCGGCAATTTAGCTAAAATCAGGATATGGTTGGGGTCGATTAAAAGCCCGGCTTTGTTCATTTCCGTGGCGCTGCTGTCTTCTTCGCTAAAGCCGTATCCCCGGTAATTATCTTCGGTGTTCCGTGGGCTGCGGAAGTTCAGTTGAACGCGAAGGATTTCCCGGCTGATTTTACTCTCAAAGTCGGTTAGTTTTCGAGTCAATTCCTCCGCCGAAATCGCCGGCCAGTCCAGCGGCGACTGCTGCCAGGAGCCATCGACCGGCAGGGCCTGACCCATGCAAACCGCTGCGGCAATGCCGTTGGGGTCCAGAATCAGGCCAGTCGTCGTTGCTGCGATATAGGAAAATCCATCTTCCCGCAAAGTGGGCACTTCCTGCATCTTTTCGATGCTGATGCTCCATTGGCCGTTTTGCTCGGAATAGGATGCCACCTTGAAGGCCTTGGCGCTGCTTTTGGCAAATACTATTGGGCGGGCCTTCTGCAGAGGGCTGTCCAGCTGCAGGATGACGGCACTTTGTTCGAGAGGGTAGGCCGCCGGCCTGGCATCGATCAATTCATCCTGAAAACGAATACGGATTTTTTCCACAAAGCGGGGATGAACCATAATATCCGGCGTAATGACCTTGTCTGCCGACAGCACAAAGCCTGCCACTTCCAGCGGACGCTCCTGGCGAATCAACTGGCTGGCGTCGCCATAGCCGTGAATCTGGCCGCAGGAAGGACATCGCTGTCCCCAGCCGGCCACTTCCGGAGCTTCACCCTTGTCAAATCGCAGAGTATATTCCACCCGCACCAGCGAGGGTCGAACCTGTTGAATGATATCCGAATCCGACACAGCGGCTGCTGCCAAACCCTGCAGTCCCACCGTCAGAATGAATCCATAGATTATGACCTGTTTCATAGAAGCCCTTTCCTGGGTAAAAGAGTATCAAATCAATGTTTTTCGTAATCCCGTGAAAACTCCAGCACGGCCTGCTGCATCAGGCCGTTGCGCAGCACCGTGAAGACGCAGCGATTTTTCTGCTGGACGGCGGCAATGGCCTCCGCGTGAATGGCCCGGACATCATCCAGGGTCTTGACGTCCCGCCCGTCGATTTTCAGGATAATATCCTGCTGCCGCAGGTTGGAATTGGACGCATTGCCCGGATACTTGATGCCGAAGATAAAGACCCCTTCCTTGCGATAATAATACAGGTCAGGATTTTCAAATTGGTTGATGGCCTTGACCGTGAAATCCCAGCGCGGGCAATCCAGTTCGTCGCCCTGAACCTTGCCCTTTTCCGTCGGAATCAGCTGGACTTTGATCGTTTCCTGATTACGTACCAGTTCAATCTCGACAGCCTTTTCCTTTTCCAGCAGCCCCAGCGTGCGCCGCAGCACAGGCAGGTCTTCTTCCGTCATTGCTGTGACAGGCTTGCCATCAATACGAACAATTCGATCACGGGCTGCAATTCCGGCCCTGCGAGCCGGACTGTCCGGGTCGGTCTCGGCAACAATAACGCCCTCAGTGGCATCAAAGTAAATATTACGGTTAAAATCCCGGAGCGGCTGAAGCTGCAGACCCAGCCAGCTCCAGTTGACCTTGCCGAATTGACGAAACTGCGGCACGACATGCTGGATGGTCTCGCTGGGGACAGCAAATCCCAAATCACCGCCTATCAGTCGGGCCAGTGTGTTAATGCCCACAATTTCGCCTTTGGTATTGACTAAGGGACCGCCGGAATTACCCGGACTGATCGACGCATCCGTCTGCAGCCACAGGCTGTATTCCCCTTCGGGCAGATACCGATGGGTACAGGAAATAATCCCGATGGATACACTGCGGGACAATCCCCACGGTGCCCCCATCGCCATCACAAAATCGCCCTCCTTGAGGACTGTCGAATCCCCCAGCTTCGCCGTCGGCAGGGCAGTGGTGTCGTTTTTGCGTTCCAGTTTCAGCAGGGCCAGGTCGGTGTCTTTGTCCGACCCGATGACAGTCGCATAATAGGATTTACCGCTGTACAGCAGACACCGGATTTCGACGGCCTTGTCCACGACATGCCAGTTAGTCAGAATCTCGCCTTCCGGGGAGATAATCGTACCGCTGCCGGCCACTTCCTGGGTGATTTTCTTGCCGCTTTCGTGATTTTCGCTGAGGCACTTGATATACACCACCGCCGGAAAGACCTTATCCTTGGCCGCCTGAACGATCTCGCGAAAATCCAGTGATATCTGGTCCTGGGCAACTTGTCCTGCCCCCGGCTGGCTGAGCATGATGCCCCCCAGCACAATACAGGACCAGATCTTGAATCGTTGACCCATCACAACGCTCCTTTCTGAGTCTCTGGTTTTCCAATCTGAAAATTCCATGATGCATGTATGGGATTCTGATAACCACTGTACTGTATTATAGCATCCAGATGGATGATGGCAAGCCGAGAATCTGATGTTCTGTCAATAAAAAAAGAGACACGACTCGCTCAGAAATCGTGTCTCCTTTGGAATGTGCAGAAAGAATTTATTCGACCGTCACACTCTTGGCCAGATTGCGGGGCTTGTCCACATCATAGCCCTTGAGCACCGCGGCATGGTAGGCCAGCAGCTGCAGCGGCACCACCGTGACCATCGGCTGCAGCGGTTCGCAGACATCGGGCACATAAATCAAATGATCCGCAAAGGCGCGGATATGTTCATCGCCTTCGGTGGCCACGACAATGGTCTTGCCGCCGCGGGCACGAACTTCCTGAATATTGCCCAGAATCTTTTCATATTGGGAGCAGCGAGTCGCGATAAACACCGCCGGCATCTGGTCGGTGATCAGGGCTATCGGCCCGTGTTTCATCTCTGCCGCAGGCAGGCCTTCGGCGTGAATATAGCTGATTTCCTTAAGCTTCAGCGCCCCCTCCAGTGCCACCGGGTAATTAAATCCGCGTCCCAGGAACAGCCAGTTGGGTTTATCGATATTGGCCGCCGCAATCTGCTTGATATACTCGGATTGTGACATAATCGACGCCACTTTGTCGGGAATCAAAACCAGGTCATTGAGCAATTGCTGGGCCGCATCGCAGCTCAAATGACGCCGGCGTCCCAGTTCAATCGCCAGCATGGCCAGAACCGCGACCTGAGCGGTAAACGCCTTGGTGCTGGCTACGCCGATTTCCGGCCCCACACGCAGATACACCCCTGCGTCGGTAGTGCGGGCAATGGTGGAGCCGACGACATTGACAATTCCCAGTGCCAGCGAGCCGCGTTCCTTGGCCAGTTCAATGGCCGCCAGCGTGTCGGCGGTTTCGCCGGACTGACTGATGGCAATGACCACAGTGCCCTCTTCCAGGATTGGATTGCGATAGCGAAATTCGCTGGCGTATTCCACTTCCACGGGAATCCTCGCCAGTTGCTCCAGCAGAAACTCCCCCACAATTCCCGCATGCCACGCCGTCCCGCAGGCGGTCACAATAAAGCGTTTGGCTCGGGTTAGTTCGCGGAAATAATTCTGCAATCCGCCCAGAATCACCCGCCCGTTTTTCAGATCAATACGACCGCCTAAGCAGGTTTCAATTGCCTTGGGCTGCTCGGCAATTTCCTTCTGCATGTAGTGGTCAAAACCTTCCAATTCAATCTGATCCAGCGAAATCTCAATTTCCTTGAGTTCTTTCTGGACCTGCTGATTACTGATAGTCTTGGTATAAAAGCCGTTATCGCCGACAGTCACCATCTCGCCGTCGGACAGGTAAATGGCCTGGGTGGTATGCTCGACAATTGCCGCAGCGTCCGAGGCAATAAGATATTCGTTTTCGCCGACACCCAGAATCAGCGGACTCCCCTTTTTGACGCCGATCATCATATCCGGACAATCCGAACATAAAATCGCAAGCCCGTAAGTGCCATGGACTTCATTGAGTGCCTGCTGGACTGCCCATTCAAACCGATGGCAGTTCTGGGGGGCCTGTTTGCCATCTTTGGTTTTCTGATTGGCGTAAAAATACCCGATCAGGTTGGCCAGGACTTCCGTATCGGTTTCACTCTGGAAGGTGCATCCTTCTTTTTGCAGCCACTTTTTCAGCGTGGCATAATTTTCGATAATCCCGTTATGCACCAGGCAAATCTTGCCGGTGTAATCGACGTGCGGATGGGCGTTTACGGTATTGGGTTTGCCGTGGGTAGCCCAGCGGGTATGCCCGATACCGATGCTGGCCGTGTTGGCAGGACGGGGCAGCAATTCCTCCAGGGCGCTGATCCGGCCGCTGGTCTTGAAGATCTGAAACGAATGATCCTCTTCGACAAGGCAGATGCCTGCGGAGTCGTAACCTCTGTATTCAAGACGTTTGAGCCCTTCAATCAAAATGGGTTGTGCTGTTTTCTGGCCAAAATACGCAACAATTCCACACATAATGCGTCCTTTATCAATAGAATAGTACCTTATTTAGTGCGGCTGAAGTATTATCGGTAAATTGCGATGGCCTGTAAAGTTAAATTCTGACGCCTCCAAATCATCAGCAAAAAGAGAGTTATCCACCACAACTGCAAACCAGTCAGGTCCGATAATGACAAATAACAGGGGCCAATTGATCCGCCTGTTTTGGTTCTTGTGCCCAAACGGCAGGTTAAATTAGAGAATTTCGACGGCCAGGAGGGTGATATCATCGACTTCGGCCCCGCTGCGGCGCCAACGCGTGATGGTATTTTCTAAGGTAGACATCATCGACATCACAGGGCTGTCGCACAGATTCAAAAACAGCTCGGTGAATCGGAATGTGCCGCTGTGATCTACTTCGCCTATCAGCGGTTCCACGCCGTCGGAGTAAAGCAGTATTTTGTCGCCGGACTGAACCGGAACCAGCACCTCTTCGAATTCCATCTCGTCAAAGACGCCCAACAGACCCCCGCGGCTATGCAATTGCTGTGGCGTCTGGCCCGGACGCAGCAGGAGCGGATAGGGATGGCCGGCGCGGGCGAATGACAGTTCCATGGTATCCGTATTCAGCTGGCAGCAGCAGGCAGTGGCGAACAGGCAACCCTTGAGTTGCTGCTGAATCATCTGCCGGTTGAGATGGTTCAAAACCTCACGGGGGCGGAAAATATGATACTGATTGCCGTGTGTTTCACGCAGTACGGTGGTATGTTTGAGAAACATTGTCAACAGAGCCGCGGGCACCGAGTGGCCTACCGCGTCGGCGATGTAAAAGCCGATGTGAGTCTCATCGAGGCGGACAGCGTCGAAGATATCGCCTGAGACCCACTCTGCGGGATAATAAATGTGGGCAAAGCGAACCCGGTTGGTAGCTGGCAGTGTCTGGGGCAGAAAATTCCGCTGGATGGCACCGGCGATTTTGAGCTGCTCCTGAAGCTGACGCTGCTGTTCTTCCTGCTGGGGAATTTCGGCCAGAGCCGCGGCGAAGCACATTGCCGATTCAATGCGAGCCCAGATTTCTTCGATGGACGAACTGCGAATTCTGGAGGCCAGGCGAAAACGACTGAATTCCATCGATACCGGCCAGTTGAGCAGAATGACCGGGATGTTGGCCTGGTCCAGCCGGCGAATCTTGTCGTCAAGCTGTTTCCAGTTGATGAGGTGGACATCACCGGCATCCAGCAGAACTGCACCCGGTTTGAAGGTCTCGGGCTGAGCGTTAAAAAAGCCGTTCAGGTCAATCAAGCGTCCGGACCATTGACGTGCGGAAAGACGTGTGCGAACCGTATCGGTCAGGTTTAGACGATCAGAGACAAATGTCAGGGTCGGGGCATGGCCGGAGGCGATGATCCCTGTGTCTGTCGGAGGTAGTTCTGCCATTGTGTATCGAACCCGTATATTGTACCGCCACAAAGACTGCAACGAATCCTTCGTGTTGCCTTGGGCGGATTCATCGTATCCCAAATCATAATCATGCCCGATAGCCGATTTGCTTGCCGGGGATGATTCTTTTAATGCATCGGCCCAAAGCCAGGGGAACTTAATCATAAAAAAGGTCCATAGTGCAAGATTATGACAGGTTATAGGACGCAAGCAGTAAAAACCTCAGAATCCGCAAATCAGGCGAAGATGGCAGAGCCGATCCGGACCATCGTGGCGCCCATTTCGATGGCGATTTCGTAATCCTGGCTCATGCCCATGCTCAGGTGGCGGAATTTGGAGCCGGCCACTTTTTCGGTGCGAATCTCCTCGAACAATTCGCGAGCCCGAGCGAAGCAGCCTCGGACGATGTCTTTGTCCATGGTCAGCGGTGCCATGGTCATCAGGCCTTCCAGGCGGAGATGGGGCATGGACTGAATCTGTTCGACCAGATGCAGGGCCGCACCGACAGGAACACCGTATTTTTGCGGCTCGCCGGAACAGTTGACCTGCAGCAGAACGGGAGCATGGATAGCCATCCTGGCAGCGGCAGTGTCGATTTCTTCGGCCAGACGCAGCGTGTCGACAGAATGAATCAGTGAACAGACTTGCAGGGTGGCTTTGACCTTGTTGCGCTGGAGGTGTCCGATCATGTGCCAGCGGATCCGTGACGCCATATCGGCCTGGCCGCTTGCACCCAGTGACTGACTGACCTGGTCGGCGATCTGCTTGAGGTGCTGAACGCGGTTTTCTCCCAGTTCCGTGAAGCCGGCCCGCACGACCTCCAGAATCTGTTCAGGCGCAGCCGTTTTGGTGACGACAATCAGACGTACGCTGTCGGGCTTGCGCCCGGCTTTGACGCTGGCGGCAACAATGGAATCCTGAATCTGTTTGAGTCGGTCGGCAATCTGGCTCATTGCGATATCCTGACACAGGACAATCAGGGTAAAAACTTCGACGGATTTTTCAGCTTGGACGGAAGGTATTCAGTGACGACGTATTCCAGACCGTGCTTGGCGAATGCCTGCTGTTCGACACGAACGCCCATATTCAGCATTTGGTTTATCGCTGCCTGCCAGGGTTTGTAGTGTTTGACGAAGGGGTCGTTTTTCAGGGCGTCCTTGGCCCGCTTGATATCCACATCCTTGAGAGGATGGGTCGGCAGCTGGTAATCGATGACATCCTGCGGTGTGACGCCCAGGAAGGTGGCTTGCGGCACACAGAAGTATTCGTTGAGGTGAGCCGCATTCCCGGAGCCGACTTTCAGGGTGCGGTAGATGTTGAAGTAACCGTACGGATCGCCATCGACAAACGCATACACCGGAATTCTGAGTTTGTCGGCAAGTCTGCGGATAAACCGGCGGCATGCCCGAGTCGGAACGCCGCCCATGCTGATCAGGATACAGTTGGTTTTCTTCCAGTAGTCGTATTTAACCAGCCGCTGAAACGCACCTGCGGTCTCAATGGCCAGAATGAACTTGGCATCGGATTCAAAATCGAGCTCTTCGACATCGGTGGGAATCGAGTAGGCCCCGGAACCAAACTTGGTGCAGTCAATTTTGAGTTTCTTGCCGGAGGCGTCTTTGTCGAAGACAAAAAGCTTGCCGGCCACGTCGCCGCCTTTTTCTTCCGGGACAAATTTTAACTGCTCGCGGTTGACGCCGAACATGGCCTCGATATCATCCATGATGGTATCGGATTCAGGCTGCTCGGCAAAGGCTGCCTTGCCCCAGTTTTTCGAGATGTAGTAGGCCTCTCTTTTGGTGGCCATATCGTTTTTTTCAATCAGCTCTTTGCTCAGAGCCATCATCTTGAGTGTCTGGGCAAAAGTCTTTACCGTGGATACCGTCAGGGTCCTGTTTTTGATTTTATCCTGAATCTGGAAGTGCCCTTTTTTCTCGAGGTATTTGACGTTGGCCAGCGAACGCACAGGGGTACTCATCGTCGGTTTCTGATTGGCCATGATTTTGTCATAGACCCCGCGTGCATTCTTTTGAATATCGTCAACGACATTATGTTTCTTTGCCATATTATATGTCTCGTGTTAATTCGCGTCCTGAGGCGATGTCCTTTGTTTATCCTCTCAGGCCTCTTTGTGCCTGATACATCCTGTCTAATGTATGATAAAATCGAGTTCTTGGCAAGGGGGATTTAGGTCAGGATGGACGTATCGAGCTATTTTTCTTGGCACCCAAAGAATCCGAGTGATTTGTGACTAAGTGCTTTGCATTTCAATACTTGCCTTTGCGATCGGGAGTCTTGATGGTGCTGTCCCAAAAGGGGATACGCCAAACATCAATGCAGTAGGCCCGTATAAATACGGATATAAATTTAAGAGAGTATTATGAAAAAAGCCTCAATTTTTCCTTAAATTTTGACGATACAGGATTGACAAGAGCATTCGAAGGGACTATATTTGATAATTGAATACTGCGGTTGCTTCGGCGTATAGAAGCAGTCGAAGTCATAAACCTCGGCGAGGCTACGTGGCTATCCGTTTTCCCCCCCAGACGGACCCACCACCTCGCCATTTTTTTTGTCATTTCAAATAGCGGACAATAAATGTCTTGTAAACAATTGTTTATTGCCCCATAATGTGGACGTGAACCGAACGCGTTCGCGGGCCGTCGAATTCACAGAAGAACAGACCCTGCCAGGTTCCGAGTACAAGCCTGCCCTTGCTTAGGATAACCTGCCTGCTGCAGCCTACCAGGCTGGATTTGACATGGGCGTCGCTGTTGCCTTCGCAGTGCTGATAACCCGGCAGGTTCTGCGGCAGGAGCTTGTTGAGGGTCAGCAGGATATCATGGCAGACATCGGGGTCGGCGTTTTCATTGATGGTAATCCCGGCCGTTGTATGTGGACAAAAAACGGTGACAATCCCATCCTGGATGCCGCTTTTGGACACGACCTGTTCAACCTGACGAGTGATGTTAAGCAATTGATTGCGGCTGGACGTGGATATAGATAATATTTGCTGTGTCATATTCATATATATACCTTTACATTTCTTGTTCTCAATCTGGCCGCTATTTTATCAATCGGACAGGCTGCACTGAAGTAAAAATTGACGTGCGGCGGAAAGGGGCTTAGGCCCGGCTATCGGCGTCATAACATTCTGTTGGACATTTACTTAGGATATTTATAGATAATCCTTGACGGTCCGGACAGATGTAGGTTATCCTTGTTCAATTCGTGACAATTTCAACAATTAAGGATATTATATGTCACAAGCAGTCTCTATTATCTGCCATGTCTTTGGTGGTCTTGGAATCTTTCTGCTGGGTATGAAGAACATGTCCGATGGGATGCAGGCGGTGGCGGGTGAAAAAATGCGCAAGCTCATCGGCCTGACCACGAATAATCCGCTGCTGGGGGTCGGTTCGGGTCTGGCAGTCACCAGCCTGATTCAATCCAGTTCAGTGACGACAGTCATGGTTGTCGGTATGGTCAATGCGGGTCTGATGACCCTCAAGCAGTCTATTGGGGTGATTTTGGGGGCCAATATCGGTACCACTGTCACAGCCTGGATTATGGCCTACAGCCTGGAACAATGGGGGCTACCGATAGTCGGTTTTTCCGCCTTATTTTATTTGTTTTCCAAATCCGATCGGATTCGATTCTTTGCAGTCTTTGTGCTGGGGCTTGGGATGGTCTTTTTCGGATTGGATTTAATGAAACAAGGGCTGACACCCATACGCACAATGCCGGAATTTATTGCCTGGTTCAGTAAGTTTCAGGCCGACAGTTACTGGGGAATTGTCAAGTGTATCCTGGTGGGGGCGGCGGTCACTGCCATCGTACAGTCCTCGTCGGCAACAGTGGGTATTACGATGGCCCTGGCGGGAACCGGAATTATCGGTTTTTCATCAGCAGCGGCCCTGGTTCTGGGAGAAAATATCGGTACGACGATAACCCCTGTTTTGGCGTCGCTGGGCACCATTGCCAATGCCAAACGATCGGCCTATGCTCATGTTTTGTTCAATATCCTGGGGGTGCTCTGGATTACACCGCTGTTTTTTATACTCACGCAGGGGGTTGTCTGGTTTATTATGCATGTTTTAGGGTGTCAACATCCCGAAGACGCGGTGTATACGGATATTGCGGTCACTTATCCTTATGCCGAGAAGGCAATCGCAACGGCGCATACCGGTTTTAAGATATTGAATGTGCTGGTATTTCTGCCCCTGGTGGGGATTTATACGCGTTTTTTGACCTGGCTGGTGCCGGACAAGGTTCAGGCGGAAGTCCCCAAGCTGACGCATCTGGATGTCCGCCTGTTTGATACCCCGATTATCGCCCTGGAACAATCCGAAAAAGCAGTCATACAGATGGGAAAGATGTGTCAGGCGGCTATGGCGGTTCTGGGCGAGGCACAGCAAAGTGATACGATTGATCGCAACCGCATCGAGACAATATTCCAGACGGAAAATGATCTGGATGTCATGCAGAAAGAGATCACGGAGTTTCTGGGAAGTGTCATCCGGGGAAATCTGTCGCACAACATGATTCACGAGAATCGGCGGCAGGTCCGCATGGCGGATGAATTTGAATCCATCAGCGATTATATCGCCAGCGTCATCAAGCTGCGGCTCAAGATGCACAATAACAAGCTGCATTTTTCGGGGGAAGCCATGCAGGAGATGCAAGCCCTTCACGCCAAGGTTTCAGAATTTCTGGGTGCCATTGTTTCCGCCGTCATAGACGGTGTTGCGAATCCCTCTGAATTTTTGAGTCTGTCGCATACCAGGAACAATACCATCACCAGCCTGGTTAAAGAAAGCCGCACCAAGCATCTGGCGCGTGTGGAAGCCGGTATGGCCCCGCCGCAAAAGAGCCTGATTTATACGGACCTGCTGACTTCTTATCGACGCATCAAGGACCACATTCTGAATATCGCAGAGGTTGTTGCGGGCGAAAAATAAAATTGAGCGGATCGAGATACTCAGAGTGCGTGCCGGCCCAGCCCCCCACACAGGGCTTTATTATGACACGGTTTTACATTTGTTCCGGGACGTCGATGCCCAGCAGCCGGCTCATGCCATGACGGATGGTGCGGGCGGTCAGGTCGCACAGCAGCAGCCGAGCTGTACGGCTTGGGCCTTCCGTCTGCAGAACCGGGCAGGCATTATAGAAGCGGCTGAAGGCAACGGCCAATTCATACAGGTAGTTGGTCAAATAGTTGGGCCGGCAGTCGGTGGCGGCGTTCTGGATGGACTGACCGTAGCGAATCAGGTGCTTGGCCAGGTCAATTTCGGCCGGGTCGGTCAGGGTGATGTGCGTGATGGCCGATAGCTCGGCCTGCACATCGAGATTCTGGTTTTGAGCCTTGCGTTCGATGGATTTGATGCGGGCGTAGGCGTACTGCATATACGGGGCGGTGTTCCCGTCCATGGCCAGCATTTTGTCAAAACTGAAGATATAATCGCTGTCGCGGTTGTTGGAATAATCGGAATATTTGACGGCGCCGATGCCGACAGCGGCAGCAATCTGAGCCTTCTTTTCTTCGGGCAGCTCGGGATTCTTTTGTTCGACGACGGCCCTGGCCCGCTGAATGGCTTCGTCCAGCAGCTCGGCCAGCTTGACCGTGCCCCCGGTGCGGGTCTTGAAGGGTTTGCCATCGGTACCCAGCATGGTGCCGAAGGTCACATGTTCGAGTTTGACGGAGTCGTCGGCCCAGCCGGCCATTTTTGCGACGGCAAAAAGCATCTTGAAATGCAGGGCCTGGCGGGCGTCGGTGACGTAGATTATCCGATTGGCGCAAAGGTCTTTCAAACGGAAACGGAGTGCGGCCAGGTCGGTGGTGGCATACAAAAAGGCACCGTCGGACTTCTGGATAATAAACGGCAGGGGGGCGCCTTCCTTATTGGTGAATCCGGGGGGGAACACGCAGATGGCGCCATCGGATTCAACGGCCAGGTTGCTGTCCTGAAGGTGCTTGACCACAGCGTCCAGTTTATCTGCATAAAAGCTTTCTCCCCGTTCGTCTTCGGCTTTCAGGGTAATATGCAGGGCCTCATAAATGGGCAGGTAGTGCTTGCGCGATTCGCTGACGATTTGTCGCCAGAGCGTCAGCGTCAGCGGATTTTGGCCGGTATGCAGTTCGACGACCCGCTGACGAGCTGCACTGCGAAAGGCCTCGTCTTCATCGTCAAGTTTTTTGGCTTGTTGATAAAACGCTTCAAGATCGGCGATATGGATATGGTGCAGGGCCTGTTCAATCGCTGCCGGATCGCTGCTGTGAGTGGCCGCGGCGGCTTTCTGATAGAGATACTGCACCAGCATGCCAAACTGGGTTCCCCAGTCGCCGATGTGGTTTTGGCGGATGACGTTGTGGCCGAGGGTTTCGAGCATCCGGCAAATACAGTCGCCGATGATGGTGCTGCGGAGATGGCCGACATGCATCTGTTTGGCGATGTTGGGGCCGGAGTAATCGACCACGACGGTTTGCGGATGCGGTGTCTTTTCGATGCCCAGATTCGCGTCGCGATGAATCTCCACAAGGGCGGCAGCCAGAAATTCAGGCCTGAGCCGCAGGTTGATGAATCCGGGGCCGGCGATTTCGGGGGCCAGGCAGAGGTCATCCAGCTTTAATTCGGCGACGAGCTTGTCTGCGAACTGGCGGGGATTGGTCTTGAGCTGCTTGGCCGCGGCCATAACGCCGTTGACCTGGTAATCGCCGAATTTGGGGTCGGTAGCCGTCCGGACGACGGCAGGGCAGTGGGGCAGACCGCTGATCTTGGTCAGGGTGTCGCTGATGCGCTGTTCGAGTATGTCAAGTACAGGTTTCATATCATCCTGTTGAATGGGGTATATATACTGATCCTACTTGAAGTTTTCTGTTTCGCCGCGGCGAAAGAGCTTTGGGCCGCCAGCTTCCATCCATCGATCACCGCGGCTGCGTCGGGTAACGTTACCCCGTGAGTACACGCGGCTTAAAACGGCCTTTGGCCGTCGCGGAATAATCAGCCCCGTTGGGTGTTGGATTTCGACCTCTCCACCGTAAACGGGGGTAAGCCGTTTAATCAACCTGCTTCTGGGCCGTCCTTAATGTCTTACGCGGGTGTCTTTTTCTTGATCCGCTGCCAGCGGACTTTTTTGGCGTCACCCCAGAGCATTTCCAGGTCGTAATAAGCCCGCATTTCCGGGTCAAACACATGCACAACGACGTTGATATAGTCGATCAGAATCCAGCGTCCTTGTTCATACCCGGCACAGGCATATTTTTTCAGATCATATGCTTTTGCCATATCGCTGATTTCATCGGCGACGGATCTGCCCTGCCGGTCGCTGGTGCTGGTGGCGATAACGAAATAATCGGTGGCCGGGGATACCCCCTTGAGGTCCAGGACGACCACGTCGGTACAGTGCCGATCATGGGCCAGCCGGGCCGCTTCAATCGCAAACTTCCGTTCCGGAGTTGTTTTTGTCTTTGCCAATCGTGCATTCTCCAATTCAATACCGCAATAAAAAAGGGACGCCCCGAACCGGGACGTCCCTGTACTATAACCGATACGGATTAGATCGTCAATGGATTAGAAATTCAGACCCATGCCGAGCTTTTCGGCGATGACGGGGCCGAATTTGACGATCACGCCGGAGAAGACGACGCTGACCATCGTCATCAGCTTAATCAGAATGTTCAAGCTGGGACCGGAGGTGTCTTTGAACGGATCACCCACGGTGTCGCCGACGACAGCGGCCTTGTGCGGCTCGGACTTCTTGCCGCCAAAGTTGCCTTTTTCGATGAACTTCTTGGCGTTATCCCAGGCACCACCGGCATTGTTAAGCGTCAAAGCCAGCACAAAACCTGCGGTCAAGCCTCCGGTCAGCAGACCCATCACGCCGGCAACACCCAGCAGAAGACCTGTCACCACAGGGATGATAATGGCCAGCAAGCTGGGCAGAATCATTTCACGCTGGGCACCCGCCGTGGAGATTGCGACGCAGCTGGCATAATCCGGCGTGTCTTTGCCTTCCATAATCCCGGGTTTCTCACGGAACTGGCGACGGACTTCTTCGACCATCGAACCGGCGGCACGACCGACGGCCTTCATGGTCATCGCACAGAAGATGAACGCCATCATCGCGCCAATGAACAGGCCGCAGATGAGTTTGGGGTTCATGATGTTCAGGTTGTAGGCGTTCACGAAATCCAGAATCGAGGCGTTGGTGTTGCTCAGCAGGATTGCACCATCGGTTTTGATGGCATCAAAGGCCGCCTGAGCTTCCGCCGAGGGCGTTACGCCTTTGAAGAAGCTGACTTTACCAACAGTATAGATGCCGGAGCCTTGTTCGGCCAGACGGCCCACCCAGATACGAATTTCTTCGATATACGCAGCCAGCAGAGCCATGGCTGTCAGAGCTGCTGAACCAATGGCAAAGCCTTTACCGGTGGCCGCAGTGGTGTTGCCCAGAGCATCGAGGGCGTCGGTACGTTTGCGGACTTCCGGAGGCAGATGCGACATTTCGGCGTTGCCGCCGGCGTTATCGGCGATCGGACCGTATGCGTCAGTGGCCAGGGTGATACCCAGCGTGGACAGCATTCCGACTGCGGCAAAACCGATGCCGTACAGACCCATCGCGAAATCCTTAAAGCCGCCGGCAAACATAAAGGCCAGGATGATACCGATCACAATGGTGACCACCGAAAGGCCGGTGGAGTACATCCCTGTTGCGAAACCGTCGATGATGGTGGTTGCCGGGCCCATTTTGGCCTGATTGGCGATGCCCTTGGTCGGGGCATATTCGTCAGAGGTGTAGTATTCGGTGATCTGACCGATGATGACACCGGCCAGCAGACCGGAGACGACTGAACCAAAGATACCCCAGCTGATCCAGTCGGTGGTTGCCAGAATTGCCAGAACGATCAGGATGCCGATCGAGCTGCCCAGGGTACCCATCAGCAGGGCTTTGAGCAGGTTTTTCTGGGTCGCGTCTTCCTTGCAGCGAACCAGGAAAATGCCTGCAATGGACAGGACGATACCGATGGCCGCGACCAGAAGGGGGGCCAGCACGGCTTTAATCGGGTGCATTCCGCTGGCATTGACTGCGCTCAGCGGCAGGGCAGCACCGAGGGCGGCGGTGGCCAGAATGGAACCGCAATAGCTTTCGTACAGGTCGGCGCCCATACCGGCGACGTCACCGACGTTGTCACCGACGTTGTCGGCGATGGTGGCGGGGTTACGCGGATCGTCTTCCGGGATACCGGCTTCGACTTTACCAACCAGGTCAGCACCAACGTCAGCAGCCTTGGTGTAGATACCGCCGCCAACGCGGGCAAACAGGGCCTGGGTTGAAGCACCCATACCGAAGGTAATCATGGTGGTGGTGATTTCAACCAGCTTGTGGCTGGCTTCCATATTTTTGGGAACCAGCGTCAGGCCCAGAAAGGTCAACCCTTCAGCCATATGGGTGGCGCTGTAAACCCATTTATCGAGGAACAAATACCACAAGGAAATATCCAGCAAACCAAAACCGACAACCACCAGACCCATCACGGAGCCGGACTGGAAGGCAACTTGAAGACCTCGGTTCAGGCTTTCGCTGGCACCCTGAGCGGTACGGTTGGAGGCATTCGTGGCTGTGTTCATTCCCAGGAAACCGCACAGGCAGCTGAAAATACCACCGGTCAGGAATGCCACCGGCACAAACGGATTCTGGATGCCTTTGTACGCCAATATGGCGAAGATGATGACCAGGACGGCGAAAACCATCGCCACGACCTTGTACTGCTGTCCAAGGTAAGCGAAGGCGCCTTTACGAACTGCCGCGGCAATTGTGATCATCGTTTCATTGCCCGGCGAAGCCGTCATCATTTTCTTGTAGAAATACATCGCAAAGCCCAATGCGATCACAGATGCGGCCAGGGCTGCCAGAGGTGCTCCCCATTCTGTACCGAAAGACGTTTCGGCGGCAGCTTCAGAGGCCATTACCGGACTCGACAGAGCCAGTAAGGGTAGAAACAACCCCAATGATTTTGTTAATCTTTTCACGACTTTTTCCTTTCAAACAAAAATATTGTTTTAATAGTAACAAAAAATTTCGACCAATCTTACTGATTTGCCCCCCGATTGCAAGCATTTTCCGGGCAAGAAACCCAGGCCGATTTTCTGTTTTTCTGAAAAAGATATTATAGGTCTAAAATAAGGTCCAATAAAACAGTCTCAATTACGTGTGGTAATCCGCGTTAATCGTTACGTATTCACGACTTAAGTCGCATCCATAGCAGAAATCGGAGGATTTGCCGACTCCAAGATTGACGACAATGGTATGCTCTTTCTGCTTGATAATCCGACTTACTTTCCCTGCGTCAAAATTCACAGGTTGGCCGTTACGAAAGACGGTCACGCCGCCGATAGAGCAGGTCAGCTTCTTCTCATTGAGCATGACGCCAGAAGAACCTACGGCACAAATAATTCGGCCCCAGTTGGGATCACCGCCGTGAATGGCGCACTTAACCAGATCATAATTGGCTACGGCTCGTGCAGCGATAAGGGCTTGTTCTTTTGTTTTTGCGCCATTTATCACAACCGTGAACATCCGTGTGGCACCTTCTGCGTCCAGTGCCATTTGTTTTGCCAGGTCTGTACACAATTCTATCAGGGCCTGAGCAAATTTTTTGAAAGCGCTGTCGCTTTTGGTGATGGTTTTATTGCCGGCCTGTCCACTGGCAAGCAGGATAGCGGTGTCGTTGGTGCTTTGGTGGCCATCGACGGTCAGACGGTTCAGGGATTGGCCGATTGCCAGCGATAAAGCCTTTTGTAACATGGCTTTAGAGATTGCGGCATCGGTGGTAAAAATGCCGATGGTAGTGGCCATGTTGGGGCCGACCATGCCGGCGCCTTTGACCGTTCCAGCCAGGGTGATAGTCTTGCCGCCGATGGTGATGGTTTTGCAGGCCTGTTTGCAGCGGACGTCGGTGGTCATGATGCCTTTGGCAAAGGCCAGACCGGCAGCCGCTGAATCGCTCAGCTTGGCGGAGGCTTTTTCAATGCCTGCAGTGATTTTATCGATGGGGAGCTGGTGGCCAATGATGCCGGTGGAGGCCAGCAGGACCTGTTGCGGTTTGAGGGCCAGCATCTGGGCGGTTTTGCCACACATGGCACGGGCTGCGGCCAGACCGCGGGTGCCGGTGCAGGTGTTGGCGTTGCCGCTGTTGACGATGACAGCATAGGTTTTGGCGGTTTTGACGTGTTCTTTGCAGACGGTGACGGCGGCTGAGACGACTTTGTTGGTGGTGAACATCGCCGCCGAAACGGCTCCGGTGGGGCAATATATCAGGGCCAGGTCGTTCTTGCCCGATTTTTTGATCCCGCAGTAAAGCCCCGCGGCCAGAAAGCCTTTGGGGGCTGTAATTGTTTTATTGGTCATTTCCGTTACTCCTGTTTTCTATCAAGGTATAAATTCCCTCTATTGTGATGCAAACACAGCGACTTCGCAAGTAAAACTTGCGATAAATATGGCAGCTATAAGCTTCATTTAAAACGGTGTGGTTCAAGTTGAAATGTGTCATTCGCCCAATAAACTCAGAAGATTGCACAGGTTGCTCCATTCCATTAGCTTTTGGCGGTGTGTTCTTGGTTTGAATGGCGGCAATTTCTTCGGGCGATGACTCTTTCCTGACCAGCAGAAAGGGTATTACAACTCCTGATGATTAGTTGACCTCGGGTCGTCCAGCGGGCCAGGGCCATTGGTGAGCCTGCCGCGGATGGCCATTTCACGGAACGGGGCGGATGGGTCGTAGAAGGTTTCGCTGGTATCGACCTGATTGAGGATAAAGCCTTCCTTGTGGTCTTCCATCTGGTCGATGATCCGGCCGTCGGGCTGGATGAAACAGGATGGATACGGGCTGAACCACGCCGAGGAGTTGGTCATGCTGATCCAAAAATGGTTGCAGGCCGCGTGAGTCTGCATGGTCTGCCGCATGATGTGGCTGTGGACGCTCTGGCCGGTCTGGCGGGCATTGTAAAACGATTGAAAAATGCACTGTACACCTTGTTTGTAGAGATCCCGATAGATTTCTGGAAACCGCAGGTCAAAGCAAATCAGCAGGGCACACCGCACACCGTTCAGGGTAAACAACACCCTTCGGTCGCCCGGCGTGTAATACTGCAAATCGCCCTCGGTGCCGAAGCGTTTGTCATAGCGGTCGGCGATCCGGCCTTCCGGCGTAATCAGATACAGACAGTTGTGCGGCTTATTCGGCGGTGTCAGCGGGTGTGAGCTCCCCAGAACCACCCAGATGCCCAGCTTGGCTGCCAGAGCCATGATGTCCAGGGTCTTATCTTTGAGCAAGGCCCAGTCGTAATCGTCGAAGGTGTAAAAATCCGTCCCCGCATACCCGCTCAGGGCACATTCGGAAAAATGCACGATGTCGGCGTTGTTTTCCGCCGCCTCGGTCATCTGCCGGCGTATCCATTCGGCATTGGCCCGTATATCCCCGGCGACGGGGAATTGACAGGATGCAATGGTTATAATGCCGTGAGTAGTCATTTATTTAATCAGAAGCTTCCACTTCGATAGAATGGTTTCATATTCAGGGATTTGGGAGAATTCTTTCAGCCATTTCTCAATATATTTCATATCGAGGGTGGTTTTGTTTTTAGCTAAAATGCTTTTCACATCTTCTTCATCAATTGCCCGACCGGCGATCATTTTATGAATGATTACATCTTCACACGATGCAAACTTCACCGGATAGTTTTCGATAAGAACGGATCTTGTGTTTCGGATTGCCTGGGCCTCATATTCTGAAAATGAAAAAATGAAATCAATTCGTATTTTTGAGACAGGATCTTCTATGGGGAAGACCATAGTTTGTTGTGCGAAATCTTCTGGATTCTCGGTCAGTGATACTAATTTGAGTTTCTGACAGAGGGACGCAATTTTGGAGAATTGGTCGGTGTGAAGGCCAAGTGTAATATCAATATCTCGAGTTAGTCGTGGTCTGCCATATATCAAAACAGCTTGACCTCCTATAATCATATAAGGGATATTGTCCCGGTCTAACTGTTGGGATATTTTTTGAATCAGTTGTTCAATCATTGCCCTGCCCTGTTGACAGCGCTGGCAATTTTTATATCGACCTCAATGCCCTCCAGCATGTTATCGGGACCAATCGCGCCAACGGATACAGCTTCTTTATGAAGCATATCAAAAATTGCAGCCGCCTCCCTGTACGTCAGGTCTTCCCGGGCGTTCAGTCTGTAATAAAAATCATCCAGCAGATGTTTATTTTGTATCATGGTCCGCTTTAACTCCCTGTAATAATTTAAATTATATCACAAAAGAAGCTGTTGTACAAGTTACTTCAATCCCAGCGTTTCATCGAGTCCGAAGAGGATGTTCATATTCTGGATCGCCTGGCCGGAAGCACCTTTGATGAGGTTGTCGATGACCGAAAAGACCACGACCTTGCCCTTGGCGAAGGTGGGGAAGATGTGGACATAATTGGTCTTGGCAACGTTTTTAACCGCCGGCGGGGTCGACAGAATCTGTACGAATTGTTCGCCCTTGTAGAAATCCTGATAGATTGTCTTAAGTGTATCCGGCGAAATCGGGGCAATCGGGTCGCAATAGGCGCTGGTAAAGATGCCGCGGTCAAATGGTCCGACATGCGGCTGAAACAGCAACTCGACGGGCTTGCCTGCCACATCCGAGGCGACCTGTTCCATCTCCGGCATGTGTCGATGGACGCCGACACTGTAAGCATACATATTTTCATTCATATAGGGGAAATGGAAGCCCGGTGTGGGTTTCTTGCCGCCGCCGGAAACGCCGGAAACAGAACTGAGGACAATCCCGGTCGGCTTAATCAGGCTATTTTTCAGCAGGGGGGCCAGTGCCAGACTTGCTCCGGTGGGGTAGCATCCGGGGTTAGCAACCAGCCGGGCGCCCTTGATCTGGTCACGGAACAATTCCGGCAGACCATAGACCGCGTGGGCGAGGTTTTCCTTGTCTGTGTGCGGCTCATAATATTTCTCATACGTGGCCAGGTCGCGGATGCGGTAATCGGCGCTGAAATCCACCACCTTGACACCAGCGGCCAGCATCTTGGGTACCATGCTCATCGAGACCTTGTGCGGCAGGCAGCACAGGGCAACGTCAGCCAGCTTGCCCAGCTTATCCAAATCCAGCGGTTCAATCGTCAGGTCGCAACGGCCGGCCAACTGGGGATAAATATCTGCCGCCCGACCAAATTCCTGCTGAGCAGTCAGGTAGGTCAGTTTTGCTTCAGGGTGCCGCAGGAGTATTTCTATGGATTCCACGCCGGTATAACCGCCGGCACCAATAATTGCCACGCGAATCATAAATATCCTTTCCTATAGAGTATGCCAGATGAAATTAAAAATCCGGAGGGCCAAAAAAGCAAACCATTTTTCAAAAACCGGTCCCGGTCCACACCTGCCGGGACAATAAAAAAGGCCGCCCGAAACGGACGGCCTTGTAACATACAACGATAGAAAACGCGTTTAACGTTTCGAGAACTGGAAGCGTCTGCGGGCGCCGGCTCTGCCGTATTTCTTTCTTTCGACTGCACGGCTGTCACGCGTCAGGAAGCCGCCATCGCGAAGCTCTTTGAGGAATGCCGGATTATAGTTCTTCAACGCTCTGGCAATGCCCTGCATGACCGCACCGGCCTGGCCGGTGACGCCGCCGCCATCGACATTGACATAAACATCAAAATCCGTCAGACCGTTGATGGATTTCAGCGGAGCTTTGACCGAATTGCGGTCTTTTTCCAGCTTAAAGTATTCTTCCAGCTGGCGGTTGTTGATACTCATCTCCCCTTTGCCGGGTTTGATGCGAACGCGGGCAACGCTGGTTTTACGTCGGCCAACGCCCCACCAGAATCCGCTCTTGGGGGCGGCAGGGACTGCCGGGGATGATGCGGTTTTGCCGACCAGAATATTCGGGTCAATCAACGGGCTGATGTTTTGATTTTCCGTCATAACCTCTTTATATCCTTCAATAAAAGATTATATTTCCAATTTCTGCGGTTGCTGAGCAGCATGCGGATGCTCGCTGCCTTTATATACTTTCAATTTCTTGAGCATCTGATGGGTCAGACCATTGTTCCTGGGCATCATGCGTTTGACAGCCAGCTGAATGATCCGTTCCGGATGCTCTTGGAGCCAGTCCTGGAATTTAATCGTCTTCTGGCCGTTCGGGTAACGCGAATAGGTCTGATACACCTTGGTCTGCGCCTTGTTGCCGGTAACGCGGACCTTTTCTGCGTTGATGACGATCACAAAGTCGCCGGTATCTACAGACGGAGTGTAGATGGGTTTGGTTTTGCCCATCAGGATCATCGCGATCCGGGCAGCCATCCGGCCCAATACCTTGTCACTGGCATCCACCAGATGCCACTTGCGTTCCACCGTCTCTTTTGTCGGCATATAACATTTCATAGAGATAGTACTCCCAAAGATTCCTTTAGAAAGCGGCTTATTATAACGGACAAACCGGCTCTGTCAACCGTTTTTGGGGAAAAAAGATGGTGATAACAAAAAAAGTAGCTAAGTTCCTCCTCGCTGAATGGACACAAACCGAAACGTCGTGATATACTGAAAAGAATCGTATAGTAACATATAAAATTTATCCTTTTAAGCATAAAATACATCACAGCTCCTGATATGGAGGAAAAATGAATAACAAGCCAGGACAACGAAATACAAATAATCAATTATTCCTCAATGCTGTGGAAGCGTCCAGCATGAGTGTCAATCCCTTACTACTTCAGATAGTTTGCCTTTCATTCACTGTACTTTCCCCAATCCGTGTAAGCGTCAGTAAAAATCACATATTTGCGTAATTTAGTAAAAATTCCGTCCAAAAAGTCGATTCTAAATGAGTATAGATTCAGAGAGGAATATGGATAGCATGTGGCAACGCAGGTGAATGAGGGTGGAGGGGTGCTAAAACAGTTTTAAGTCTATTAATAATATGGGCTTGCAGTAAAATGGAGTGAGGCGGCCAGTATCCATAGAGAATTGGAATAGTAATGTCTTCAAAAGGAAAACAGATGCACGAAAAAATATATACCCCATCGATATATAAAAGATATTCTATGGTTATGGCTTTAGTTGCTTTTCTTTTTATAATGGCCGATCTGAGAGCGGATACGCTGACGATAACCGATGGCGTTGCGACTTACACCAGTCTGTCCAATACGACAGTCAACATGACCGGTGTCTCGGAATTGCACCTGACCAGTGCCACGGCTCCATTGACCGGCTGTACGATAAATCTGGACTCAGTGGATTCATTTTTGTTTCTGGAAAATGTCAAGCCTTCGACGGCAAACTCGACTTACCTGAGCCAAATTAGGGTTAACGGTGCCAATGCAGTCTTGGGGACGAATGTCCGGGTGGTGGAATATGCCGCCGGGGCGGTCATCATCCCCCAGTCCTCAACGTTTCAACCCCTGCAGGTCTTTACCGAAGAGAATTTTCAGGGCAATTCTGCTTATTTAAATCAATACGCAGCCTATAATACCAGTTCTTTGGGTCCCCTGGCATCCTCGATCAGTTCTTTTATTTTAAAGCGGGGTTATACCGCCACATTTGCCCAGAATGAAGACGGCACCGGCTACAGCAAAAATTATGTGGCGCAGGACTGTGATCTGGAAATCGGGGTTCTGCCGGGCAAGCTCAATGATAAGATTAACTTTGTCCGCGTTTTCCCCTGGCGCTGGGTCAGCAAAAAGGGTATTGGCGGTAATATCGGCTCCAACCTGAATATCAAGTGGTGGTATAACTGGAATCTCGATCAGAATTCCACCCTGGACAAGGAATATGTCCCCATACGTCAGAACCGCTGGTGGCCGGGCCTGAATCAGAATTGGCAGACCCGCGGTGCCAGTCATCTGCTGGGCTATAATGAGCCGGACAATACCAAAGAGGCCAATATTGCCGTCAGCGACGCCATCTGGTCATGGCCGGACCTGCTGGGGACCGGGTTGCGTGTGGGGTCGCCGGCCACGACAGACGGCGGGCGGAGCAGTTGGCTGTATCCGTTTATTCAACAGGCCGATGCCGCTGATTTGCGGGTTGATTTTGTGGCTGTGCATTACTACTGGTGCTACAATCCTTCCAATCCCAGCGGTGCTGCAACGCAGATGTACAATTTCCTTAAAGAAGTCCATGACAACACAGGTCGCCCCATTTGGGTGACGGAGTGGAATAATGGGGCCAACTGGACCGGATGCGGTGATCCGACTTATGCCCAGCAGGCCGCTGCTGTCAATGCGATGATTACCATGCTGGATAATACCCCCTGGGTGGAGCGATATGCGATTTATAACTGGGTTGAAGATGTCCGTCGGGTGGAATGGGATGATGGCTGGCCAACGGATGCCGGCATCGTCTATCGTGACAAGGTCTCTCCGATCGGCTACCAGCAGGAAGTACCAGGTTCCGGACGAAGTACCAATACGATTTATCACTTTGACGCGAATTTCCGGGACAGTTCAGGCAATGGCAACAATCCGCTGAGGTATGGGGCTCCCAAACTGACCGCAGGCCGAAACGGGACAGTCCTTGTTCTGGATGGGACTGATGATTACCTGGTGCTGCCAACCCATATCGGGGAATGTACGGATTTCACATTTGCTGCCTGGGTCTATTGGAACGGCGGCAACGCCTGGCAGCGTATCTTTGATTTTGGAAACAATACCACACAATATATGTTTCTGACGCCTTCCTCGGTCAGTAATACGCTGCGTTTTGGGATTACGACCTCAGGCAACGGCTCCGGCGAGCAGCAGGTCAATACCACGGGTTTACCTGTGGGGCAGTGGACGCATGTAGCAGTAACCCTCAACGGCAATGTTGGAACGATTTATGTCAATGGTGTGCCGCGGGCAACCAATACCTCGATGACGCTTAATCCCTCGGATTTTCAGCCATCGAACAATTACATCGGCAAGAGTCAGTGGCCCGATCCGCTGTTTAATGGCATGATCGATGATGTAATGATTGCGGATTATGCTCTGGATGCTGCCCAGATCGCCGAGCTGATGACGACAACTCAGCCGAGGCAATTTATCACGGCACCGCTGAATATCGTTGCCAGTGCTGCCGGGGCGGAGCAGTCGGGCAATCCTGCGGTCAATTCCTATGACCGCAACCGAGCAACTCGGTGGGCCAACGATGGTACGGTGGCTAATGCCTGGATTCGATATGATCTGGGTACTGTTGCCCAAATCAATCAAATCAAAATACGGTTTAATAATGGTGCAACTCGCACCCACCCCATTCGAATCGATATTGACGGCACGGAGGTCTTCCGCGGTAATACCACGACGACCACCGGCTACTGGCAAACCTCATTTGTTCCCGTGCGTGGTCGTTATGTTACGATTACCATGACCGGAAACAACAGTGCCGGCAGCGGCTGGTTCAGTATTCTCGAATCGCAGATATGGAGTCCTCGCAATGAGCCGCCGTCGTTTTATACTGGCTCGTTTAATAAAACCGATGCCCTTGAAGGCACGCCGTATTACGGTACGCTTGCTGCGGATGCCAGCGACCCGGAAGGCGGAGTGCTGACATTCAGCAAGGACGCGGGGCCCGCCTGGCTGAAGGTGTCGCCGGATGGGACGCTGTCGGGCATTCCACAGGATTCGAACGTCGGTGCCAATGGTTTTGTGGTGCGCGCCGTCGATACGCAGGGATTTTACGATACTGCTGAGATGACCATTCAGGTAGCCAATCTCTATTCAGGTGTGCGAGGACTGGAAGATTTATACGGTCTTGCTGCCCGATGGCTGATGCTGGATTGTGTGGATATTCCCGCCTGCCAGGGGGCCGATTTGAATGGTGACCGGAATGTCGATATGTCGGATGTCTCGGTGCTGGCCAATCACTGGCTGTGTGACCAGGCCCTTGAACTGCATCTGAAATTGGATGACGCCGGCGGTGCAATTGCCACGGACAGCTCGCTGTATCAGCGTTCGGGTCTGCTGGTCAACGGTCCAGTCTGGACTTCCGGAGCGACCGGCGGAGCCTTGAGCCTGGATGGGACGGATGACTATGTCGTGATTGCCGATTATCAAGGTGTAGCGGGTTCTGGTTCGCGGACCTGCATGGCCTGGGTGAAAACCTCGGCAACGGGACTGGATCAGATCATTACCTCCTGGGGGACTGCCCAAACCGGTCGCAAGTGGATGTTTCGAATCCAGCCAACCGGGGAACCGGCGGCGGGGGTCTGGGGCGGCTTTGCCAAAGGCAATGTGTCTGTTGCGGATAATCAATGGCATCATATTGCCGTGGTTCTAAATAGTGATGAAACGCCGTCGGTGGATGAAATTCAATTCTATGTGGATGGACAATTACAGGTTACCGTGGCAAACAATACCCAGTCTGTCAATACATCCGACAGCGAACAGGTTTATCTTGGGGTTCTGGATACGGGGACGCTTCAAAACTATTTCAGGGGTTTGCTGGATGATGTCCGGATTTATAGCCGGGCATTGACAGCCCAAGAAATTGCGGCACTGGTTGAATAATCCTATTGTCTGGCGAAAGCCGGGCTGACCTGGGGTGTTCTCTTATACAAGACATATCTTGGCAGATATTGGCACATTTTATAATTTGTAATCTTTTGCTCTCCGGATTATTCCTGATTGCGTTAACATAGGCAAAAAAGGTATAATCCTACGGTAGTGTAACGAGGGTGACGAAAAAATTCTTCGGAGGACTGAGAATACGATTACCAACAATGCAAACCTGTCTTGAGAAGGGGGGCATCTTTTGTTCTTTCATATACTCCCCTTTGTTGTTTGGCATGTATAACCAAGGAGTATGATTATTCCAGGACGGCCACAGGCCGTTCTATGCCGCGCGTACTCACGGGGTAACTTTGCCCTGCGCCGCCGCGGTGATAATGCTGTTTCTGGAAGCTGGCGGCTAAAAGCTTTTTAGCCGCGTCGAACCGGGAAATTTCAAGTAAGATCAGTATAAATGATAACAGGAGACGATATGAAAAAAGCAATTTTGGTCTGGATGGTGTGTATCACTGCTTCTGTGATGTATGCCGGGTCGCTGAATCCGCCGGCAGCGCCAGGGGCGACGATGAAGACATTGACGGAAGTAGAGCCGCGGATTGCCGTCAATGCCGACAATACGCCGGGAGATCCGAACAATACCTACATTATCTCCCAGCCGGGTTCGTATTATCTGACGGGTAATTTTGTCAGTAACTTTAAACACGGCATCCTGGTCAAGGCCGACAATGTGACCCTCGATCTGATGGGATATCAGATTAAATCGAGCTGGTACAAATCACAACCCTCGCAGAATACCACATTTCATGGCATTAAGATTCAGGATCGATGCAGAAATATTACCATACGCAACGGCACGATTTTCAGTGATCGCCTGGTCAACAAGGGCTTTTATCATGGAATCGCCGCAGATGCCGGGACGGTTATCGATTCTGTTCGGATTATGAATGTCGATATTTTCGGCAGCCGATATGACGGCATTAATCTTTATGATGCGACGGAAGTCCTGGTGGAGATATGTACGATAAAAAATTGTGTCGGTCATGGCATGATGATTGGTCAAAAAAGTGTTGTGAAAAATTGTGTTGTATCGGGCAACGGTAATTCTGCAGATACCAATGTGTTTGGTATTTATATTCGCAGCGGTTCCATGGTCACTGGGAATACCATCTGTGGAAATGGTGTTTCGGCGACCTGTAACCGCACCTCTGCCATTGTTGCGGGAGAGGGCTGCACTATTGCCGGCAATACAATCACTGATAATGGTTATCTGGCTGCTGCAGAGGTCTATGTTATCAGTGCCTATTCCGGCTGTAAGGTTGCTGATAACATTGTCAGGGACAACGGGGCGTCTGCAGAAGATGTGGTTATTGCTATTGATGCCGGAAGTGGCTGTACTGTTTCCGGAAACACTGTTTCAGACAATGGCTCTGATTGCGGATATCTTGTTTATGGCATTAATGCCGGAAGCGGGTGTACTGTAACGGGCAACACCATTACCGACAACGGGTCTTCTGCAGCAAATACAGTATGGGGTATGGCGATTGGTTCCTATAGTCTGATTAATCAGAATACCAGTTATAGAAACGGTTTAGGCGCCCATTCGGCACTAAGTCTCTATGCTGCACCAGGCTGCGTTGTGGGACAAAATGTGGCACCTTAAAACATGAGGAGATTTCAATTATGAATAATCAATATGGACTTGTTTTGGCGACGATCCTGCTGCTGTCGGGTATTCCAACCTTCGCTGAAAATATTGACCCTTACAACAACGGGGCCCAGTATGGCTGGAGTGAAAATACCGGGTGGTTAAATTTGGAGCCGTCGGTCGGCAGCGGAGTTCAGGTCTCCGATGACAAGCTGCTGGGCTGGATCTGGGGCGAGAATATTGGCTGGATCAACCTGTCGTGCGAAAACACCGACTACTGCGGTACGGTGGAGTTTGGGGTGGTCAATGATGGCAAGGGAAACCTGTCGGGTCTGGCCTGGGGCGAGAATGTCGGCTGGATCCATTTTGACCCTGTCGTACCCGGCGAAACCCGGATGAATGAATACTGCGTGCGAATCGGCGACGATGGCACATTTTCCGGCTGGGCCTGGGGTGAGAATATCGGGTGGATTCACTTTGATGGGACGGCAGCCTGGGGTGCTCAGGCCTGCGTGGTGACGCTGGAAGACCTCGAACGTTTTGCCGACTACTGGCTGCAGAGCGGTTTGGTGCCGGCGGAACTGGACGGGCAACCGGGGGTCAAGATGGGAGATTTCAGTGTATTTGCCCGCTACTGGCTGACTTTCTGCCCGGACGGCTGGCGGTTGAAGTAGTCTGGGTACAGATGTCTGATCATGCGATGGATTAAATAGATACCCATTACGAAAGGGAATTACAATGGATAGAACAAACACAACATGGTTCATGTTTTTGGGATTGGCGATGGTTGGGGTCATTATTTTCAGTACGGCCTATGTTACCGGCGGCGATCTGAATCCCAACAATACCCCATCTCCGACCATGCGGACGCTGGATGAACTCTACAAGAATATTCAGCCAGGTCTGCCTTCAGATTGGCTGCCGTATCCCAAAGAGCAACAAGTTACCGGAGCTGGCGCAATTCACATGGCTGTCAGAGGACAGGTTCAGGGCGATATCCAGGGCAGTTGTACGGCCGGTCCAAAAGAGCGGAACAATACCAGTGTTGTCGTTGGGCTTGGCCATGAAATTCTCGTTCCGACGGACGCTGCTTCCGGTCTGCCCTCTGGGCGTCGTCAGCATAAGCCGTTGATTGTGACCAAGTATATCGATAAATCGACACCTCTGCTTTATACCGCTCTGGTGAATAATGAAAATCTGACCCGGGTGGAATTACGATTTTATCGCACCAACGACAAGGGCCTTGATGAGTTATACTACATCATCCGTCTGACCAATGCCCGAATCAATGACAGCAAAATCGCCGGGCCGAATATTGAGCAGATCAGTTTTGTCTATCAGCGAATCGAATGGGTATGGATCAATGGAGAAATTACTGCCACGGACGACTGGGAAACCAGTCCTGTATAAAGGGCGGAAAATAACAGACCAGTCTTTGCTTGATTTTTTTATTGTATTTTCCAGACAATACGATATAGTAAAAAAAAGACATAACAAGTATTGTGTATGGAAAATGCGGACAATCAGGACGGTGTTGCCCTGATACAGCCGCTTGATCGTTTTATCAGGAGGTTATTGAGATGGTTACACGAATGTTATTGGTTGGTTTGGTTGCAGTGTTGGCGGTTGGTTGTTCTAAAAAAGAACCCACAAAGCCAGCCGCTCCGGCCGCCCCGTCCCAGACGCAGGTTGATCAGACTGCTGCGGAAGCTCAGAAGGCGGTGGATCAGGCCAAGCCGGAAGTTGAGAAAACGGCTGCCGATGCACAGAAGACGGCCGAACAGACCACTGCAGAGGCAAAGGCTGCTGCTGAGAAAGCTGCTGAAGATGCAAAGAAAGCTGCAGATCAGGCCGCTGCAGATGCCAAAAAGGCTGCCGAAGATGCCGCCAAAGGCATTCAGCTGCCCAAGTAACATTTCGCAACTTACACTTTTTACCGACAGGATTGAAACGAAATCCTGTCGGTTTTTTTGTGCGATAAAGAGGTTATTTTTTATCATTTATTAGAGAGATGTAAAACTATTGAGCTATACACCGCTTTCTGGTATAACCGTGCGGGAATATCTTATTGGAGGTACAATCTCAGTTTGGAAAAAATGCGTGAGCAGTTGCAGGTTCTCAAAGAACGTGCGGTTCTGGTTGGTGCGTACACCCGGGACCGTCAGGTTGATATCAATAAAACCGATCCGCTTGCTGAGTTGACCAGTCTGGTTGAGACCGCCGGAGCGGTCGTGGCCGGACGCGTCCAGCAGCGACTCAATCGGATTCATCCCGGTACGTATATCGGTTCGGGCAAGGCCGAAGAGCTGGCCGAGAAGGTCCGGCAGCACAACGCCGATGTGGTGATTTTCGACAACGACTTGTCCCCCGGCCAGATTCGTGAACTGGAGAAAATCATCAAGGTCAAGGTTCTTGACCGCAGCGAACTGATACTCGACATCTTCGCCACGCGGGCCCAGACCAAGCAGGCCCGGCTGCAGGTGGAACTGGCTCAGCTTGAATATACCTACCCCCGTCTGACCCGGATGTGGTCGCACCTGGATACAGTGACCGGCGGGGCGAGTACCTCGGCGGGAGCGGTCGGCGGGATTGGAACCCGCGGTACCGGCGAAAAGCAGCTTGAAATCGACCGCCGGTTGGTGAGCAAACGCATTACCGAGCTCAAACGCGAGCTGGAGATTATCGATCGGCGAAAACTGCGGGAAATCGAGGGACGCAAGGATTTTTTCACCATTTGCTTGGTTGGCTATACCAACGCGGGCAAAAGTACGCTGATGAATGCCCTGACGGATGCCGGAGTGTATGTTGAAGATAAGCTCTTTGCCACGCTGGATACCCGTACCCGCAAATGGCGGCTTGACTCGGGTGTGGAGGTGCTGCTCAGCGATACGGTCGGATTTGTCAGTCATCTGCCGCATCATCTGGTCGCTTCGTTCAAGGCGACCCTGGAAGAGGCTCTGGGGGCGGACCTTCTGCTGCATGTGGTGGATGCATCCAGCCCGCAGGTCTTTGAGCAGATTCACAGTGTTCAGCAGGTCCTTCAGGAAATCGGCTGCGGGGGAAAACCGGTTCTGACGCTGCTGAATAAGTCCGATTCCATCTGCGACATCAAGCTCTTTGAAACTCTGCAGACAGTCCATCAGGATGCGGTGGCCATCTCTGCCCGTACGGGGATGAATCTGGATAAATTGTCCGCTGTTGTTGCTGAAAAAGTGCGCGGCGGGAGAGTGCGTCTGCGGCTGCGTCTGCATCCCGGCCAGGGCAGGCAGATCGCTTTTCTGAAGGCCAATGCCACGGAACTGACCGAACAATACGAAGGTGAGGATGTGCTGATTGAAGCGACGCTGGGCAAAAATCAGATGCTGTCGCTGCAGAAGATGGGGGTCGTGGAGTATGAACTTATTTGATTGACAGTGTTTTGGGATTGAATCGGCCTGCGGATGATACTGTATCATGATTATGATTTGACTGCGTGCAATTCCTACCGGGTGAAGGCGGTTGCGGCCCGGGTTTATATGCCGGAAACGGAGGAAGATATTGCCGAGATTTTTTCCGATCGCAGCAGGTCCCGCGTCATCCTCGGCGGGGGCTGCAATGTGATCCTGTCCAAAGCCTATTACGACCAGGTTGATTTTGTCATTTTCAACAGTGCCTTTTCGGCCTGTTCAGTGCAGGGGACGATGCTCATTGCTCAAGCGGGTCTGTCTCTGAAAATACTCAGCCAGACGGCGCTGGAAAACGAATTGTCCGGGCTGGAATACTTTTATGATGTTCCTGGTTCAGTCGGCGGGGCGGTGTTTATGAATGCCGAAACGCTTGGCGAATCGTTCAGTGACTGGATCGAAAGCGTGACTTTTTTTGATGCAGGAGAGTTATCGTTCAAGACACTGCCCAAACAGGACCTTGCCTTTGGGTATCGTCAGAGCCTCTTCCAGCAGCATTCCGACTGGGTCGTTGTCCGGGTCCGGCTGGTCCTGCCGCATGGCGACAGCAGGGCGATCCATAAAAAAATGATGGATAACCTGGCCCTTCGTCGCCAGAAGCAGCCGTGGGATCTGCCCAGTGCCGGCAGTGTTTTCCGGCGTCCGGCGGGGCGGTTTGTGGGGCAGATGATCGAAGCACTGGGCCTCAAAGGTTATACCTGCGGCGGGGCGATGGTTTCGCCTAAACATGCAGGCTTTATCGTCAACTACAACGGTCAGGCGACCGGACGGGATATACTTGAGCTTATTGCTGTGATTCAGGAAAAAGTGTATGCCGCCTATCAGGTCAAACTGGACCTGGAGCAGCGGGTTATCTAACGCAGGTCGCTGGCGGTTTTGAGCCACTGGGTGGTGAAGAAGTTCATGTCGTGCAGGCAGACCATGCCGTCGCCGCCGACGGGAACCATATCCGCCAGGGGGGTGGCGGTCAGCCAGGCATCAGCCAAAGTCAGCAAGTCCCTCTGGCCTACCTCGTTATCCCGGTCGAAGTCCGACCGCAGATGATCTCCCAGCCAGACCGGTCCGACGCCGGTGTCGGTCTGCATAATGGGCCTGATGGCGTCCCCGTCATAACTGATTTTTTCGATTGCCACCGAACGGGATCCGGAATAGGGGCCGCTGTCCAGCCGCTTGTTCCATCGGTGATATACGATATACCACTCATCCAATGCGCCATTGTACATCAAGGAATGATGCCCCGGCCCCTTAAACCAGCCCTGACTGGACAGGATTTTGCCGCGGTAAGTCCACGGGCCGATCGGTGTGCTTGAGGTGCAGTAATGGACGGAGTATGTGTCGTTATTCCAGCTTCCATGGCTGTAGGACAGATAATAGACTCCCCTGCGATAGTGCATAAAGACGCCTTCGGTGAAGTAGGGCGGGTTGGTTACGGGAATCTCGCGGGCCAGGCTCATCATGTCGGCATTGAGTTCAAACACCCGCAGCCGTGAACCTGCACTGCCGCCGGCGTATAAATATGAAATACCCGTGGCCGGATCGGTGAAGACCATTGGATCAATGGCTTCAAAATTTGCGGCGTTATTGTCCGACAGCAGTGCCGAGCCTTTGTCGGTGAAGGGGCCGATGGGCGACAGCCCGGTTGCCACGCCAATATGGGAGGGTTTTGGGCCGACAGAGTAGTAGAAATAGTACCGTCCATTTTTGCGGACCATGGCCGGTGCCCAGGCATGTTTGCCGGCGGGAATCCAGGGAATCTGGTCGAAATTCAAAATCGCACTATACGACTGCCAGTTCACCAGATTCGACGAGGAATAAGCGTAAAAGCGGCGGTAATGTCCGCTGGTCGGATAAATCCAGGCCTTATCGTCAACCAGCAGAATATGCGGGTCAGCGGCGTCCATAATAGGATTGTTGTCTTTTGAGGGCTTGGGCATCATCAGAAACTGGCTGACCGGCAGTGCTGTATCGGAAATTCGGACTTCATCGATGTATCCATAGGCACGGTCGGTACGAACACCGTTGTACATGCCTCTTGCGACCGACCAGGCCCCGGTGTGCCAGTCGGTGCCGCCGGCAGTGCCTCTGGTCAATGCACGATTGGGGCTGCCGCTGAGGGTCATATCGGTTTGAGCCACCAGAAGCGGATCGGTTCCGGCACTGATGTCGGCCAGATAAAGCTTCAGCACTGCTCCGTCATTCACGGCGGCGATATAATACCAGTGTCCTGTTTTCCCATCCGGATCCGTACTCCAATCAAAGCCGCAGATCATGCCCGCAGGTGAAGCGGCCCGATGCACATAACCGCTGACATCTACAAAGACGATGGCCACGCTCTGATCCGGACAGATCTGTAGATACAGGGCAGCCAGCTTGGAATCGGACGCAGCAACCCCTTTGGCGTCACGTCCGACGATGGTACGGTATCCGCCGTTTTCGGGCTTGAAAAAGGCCTCGATGGTGAACTGGGAAGGGGTGACGGCTTCGATATCGATGCCCGATGGATTGCTGCCGGGGCCCTGAGATGTTGTTTTGGAGCGTGTCTGCAGGGAAGGGGCAGAGCCTGTATTCTTAATACTGTATGCATTGAGGGCAGAAGTCTGACAGACCGGATTGTACGCGGTTTGGCTTGTGTAACGAAATCCTTCCTGCCCGTCGGCGGTGCCTGGGTCCAGGTGGTTGCCATGGCCCGAACTGTCGGCAGCGCCAAAAGGCTTGGTAATGACGCCGCCGTGCGGTCCTTGTTCGAAACGCCAGTATGCGAGGGTGGCTGCCTGGGCCTGGATGAAGCAAAATCCAGCAATCCAACAAACCATCCAGGACACAAGGATATTAGATTTTCTCAATACTGGCCTGTTCGGCATAAAAACCCCGGCTTATACAGTAAATTGACTCCATAATACGCATAGAAACAGGATTTGTCCTGTCCCAATAGGTATTATACAAAATGGGGTATATGAGGGCCACACGAAATTTTCCGAGAGGCTATTTGACGAATTTATACATCAAAATCGCGTCGATAAACTGGCCATCTGCGGATCGGGTGGCTTTGGTCAGGCGAGCTTCTTCCTGAAAGCCTGTTTTTTCATACAGCAGGCGGGCAATCCGGTTGTCGGCCGGCACAGTCAGTGTCAGCATCTCGAGGGTTGGATGGTTCCTTGCCCAGCCGATCAGAGAGTACATCAGTGCACTGCCGATACCCTGGCCGCGGTACTCTGCCAGGACACTGACGCCCACCCGGCCTGAGTAGGTACCGGCCGCTTGTCGATCACAGGAAATCTCAGCGATGCCGACAACCTTGTCATCCAGCCATGCCGTCAGCAGCAAGCCGTTGTTGGCGGTTTGATAGCGATTCAGCCGCCGCCACAGGGCATCCATGGTAAAGGACTCCGGCGATTCATCATAAACCGCCAGCATCTCGGTGTCCTGTGCAAAAACGGCGGCAAAGAACTCCATCACCTCCGCGGTATCCTGGCCAACCGCTGGACGGACCAAGAGGACCTCGCCATTTTTCAATATGTGGGTTCGACTGTTTGCCATAGCTGTATTCTTGATTGTGCTGTTCATCGTTCTTTTTCCCGTAAAAGAGAAAGGCCTTTCAGAACTGTCCTGCTCTGAAAGGCCTTTTAGTGTTTAACTACTTTATTGTCCTGATATCAGAGCGGTTTTCTCCCGTAAGAAATAGCCAGTACCGAAGCAAGTACCAGCGCCTTGGAGCGCAGGATCATTGCCGCGGCCTTGCCGCTTTGTGCTCTGAACAAATTGGAACAATATGCACGATTCATAATCTATCTAATTATGTCGGAAAACCAGGTGTCAAGTCAAACAAAATTTCCAAAAATAGGTGCAGGTGTTAAAATAGGGAAATCGAGCCTGGCGTCTATTACTGTCCGTTACCTAAATGGCTTGAGTTCCGGTGTTCTTTATCATCGAACAATACTGTTTCTATGGCACCCAGCAGGAAAATCAGGTACCCGAATAATTCGGTGATTTCCTCGATGACACGTTTGTAATCGCGGTGGTAGTCGTTACCCATGACTAATTCAAGGAACCGACCGTGTCCAACTAATTGAGCGATTAAGGCGATAACGATAAAGCCTGCCCACAAAACTCCAAATGGTGCTGTGCGAACAAAATAATCCGACCTGCGGGCCAAGGGTAGCTTGATGACGCCAGCCATAGAATACGGCAAACCCCAGCAGACATGCTGCAGGGATTTCCCATTGGATAACCGGGATTTGATCAAAAATGCCGTCCATTTCACGGATTGCAGCAATAGCAGAGATAATGCTGAACTGCGTAAACAGGCATCGCATCGGGCGTTCTTTCCATGCTCCGATGCCGAAGATAATTGCCGCTTGTCCCATCAGGGCTAACTGTAGCCATTCGATGGGGCCATTCTCCGAGAAAAGTACAAAATCTCCCGGCTCCAGCAGGTGCGGCAAAGATGCCAAACCGGCCAGCATCCCAAGGGTATAAAAAGAAAACCGTGCAAGCGTCTGCACGGCTAATCTATGTTTATTGGGCATATTGGTGTTCCTTACATAATATAGATTGCCCTATTTAATAGAAAATGAACACGCTGTCAAGAGGTGAGGTTGATAATGAGGAAGTGGTTGCGGTTATGCTATATCAGGAATGTCTTTTGATGGCGATTTTGTTGGCGCCATCGACGACCAGGATTCGGACGTGAGGATTGTCCTGAATCCATGCGTCCACGAGGTGCTGGGGGTGGTGTGTCGGGTGCATGTGGGCAGCGAGAATTTGGTTGTCGGTCAATTCGGAATAGACCCATAGCCTTTGTAATCGCTGGATGAGTTTAGCGAAACGATAGGGTTTGTGGCTGAACAATTTATACCGGCCCTGAACCGCTTGATATATCTGATCGAAAGGCAAGGTCAGCAGGTTCCAGAAATGCTCCATGGAATTGGCGGGACCGATGCCGTGACGGCAGGCGGAGCAGAACAGGATTTGGCCGCCGTCCATAACGGCCTGTTCAGTCAGTTCGAGGGCACGCTGGGCGATATACAGATCCATATCATTGGGATGGCCGCCGGGGCTGACAATCAGTCGTTCGACAGGATGGATCAGGTGCAGATTGAATTGGTCTGCTTGGGCGAAGGCTTTGGCGCAGACCTGGCGGATTGGCCCCAAAGCCGCCCATTGAATGGCCCCATGTGAACTGATGATTGTCAGTGCATCCACAGGCCTTGCCTGTACGATCAGCTCCATGGCCTCGATTTGGTCGGCAGCCAGGGGTTGATTTTGCTGTGCAGGGTCGGGGTGATAGGGATGGGCACAAAACCTGCTGGCGGCATCCAGCGACAGGCTGTGATTGCCGCGTGCGGTTTCCTCGTCGCACAGGCCTGGCACAAAATTCTTGACCGGATTGGAATAGCCTGCAAAGTAATGTGGTTTTACGTCACTGAGGACGAGAAATATCTCTGTGTCCTGGATGGCGGCATTGCAGCGGACGACAGTGCCGCGCTGCGTGGTGCCGATGTCGAGAAAGTCTGCGTGCTGGCAGTCATGGACCATGATGTCGCAGGAGAATAGGCCGGCGGTCTGGCATATCCGACGAAGCTGGTCACACAAGCCCAGATTGCCCTGAGTCCGAGCCGGATGGGTGCCCGTACACAGGATGAAACGGATGGAAGCGGCCTTGTGGAGCAGCGGGGCAAGGGCGGTGAGACAATCGACGATCGGCAGATCGCGTGTCGCATCCGGCAGCAGAATGCAAAGCCTGCGGTTGTGTATGCGATTCTGAAACGAGATGGAATAGCTCTGGATTGCTGCCGACAAGAGTTCCTGATTCCGGCCGGGGTGAGTGTGCTGTCTGCGGGGAACAATCCAACCCGCACAATTTTGATCGGGTATGTTCAGCGGCAGTGTGGTCTGCCCATAATGAAGCTCTGTTTGCATCTGCGATTTACTCCGGATACCGAGGATTATGAATTCAAATGATATCGGGTCTTTCTTCGGCAGGCAATGAAATTAAGCATCGGATGTTACAAAAGGGGGGCATTGGGTACAATAATACCATTTACGAAAAGGGTTTATCTGTTAGAATCGTAAAAAATGGAATGGATGCCAAGTCCATCGGGTTCAATTATCCTATCCTACAAATAGAAGCTCAG
Source organism: Anaeroglomus insulsum (assembly GCF_050689095.1). Taxonomy (NCBI): domain Bacteria; kingdom Pseudomonadati; phylum Planctomycetota; class Phycisphaerae; order Sedimentisphaerales; family Anaerohalosphaeraceae; genus Anaeroglomus; species Anaeroglomus insulsum. The sequence goes on along the minus strand of NZ_JBOGCL010000001.1, from coordinate 225,506 downwards.
TCACATGACAGGTAAAGCGTTAAATTGCATGAAACACAGAGCAATAGAACAGAGAATTCATAGAATTGCGAGGAAATCAAGATGACAAGCCAACATTTTCGAAACGCAGCAGTACTGGTCCTGGCGGTGGCGTTTGCTTTGGCCGGCAGACCCGTTTGGGGCCAATCCGCCGACACCGTCGTTCAAGAAGCTGCCAAAGCCTATCCGCTTGCGGCCAAAGTCAATCCCTTGATTGGCACTGGCGGCCACGGTCACACCTATCCGGGTGCCTGTGTGCCGTTTGGGATGGTGCAGCTTAGTCCCGATACCGGAACCGACGGCTGGGACTGGTGCTCGGGCTATCATTACAGTGATCACTCCATCATGGGATTCAGTCATACCCATTTGGACGGAACAGGCTGTGCCGACCTGGGCGATTTTTTGTTTATGCCGACCACCGGGGAACTGCAGTTTGAACCCGGTTCCAAGCGGAATCCCGACGAAGGATACCGCTCGCGGTTTTCGCATGAGCAGGAACAGGCCTGTGCAGGCTACTACGGTGTTTATCTGAAAGATTATGATATCGCTGTGAAGTTGACCGCGACCCGCAGAGTGGGTGTCCATCAGTATACTTTCCCCGCCACTCAAGAGGCAAATGTGATTATGGACCTGGGCCATGCCATCGGCGGCTCGACAATTCGTGAAAGCAGGGCACAGATCGTCGGCGACCGTGAAGTCCGCGGCTATGTTCGCAAAAGCGGCTGGTCTCCGGATCGGTTTCTGTATTTTGTCGCGAGGTTCTCACAGCCGTTTGTCAAGAGCGGTATTGTCGTCAATCACAAACTCGATGAATCCGCCAAACAGGCCGAAGGCAAAGACATCCAGTGCTATGTCCGCTTCGATACTACCCGGCAGCGTGTTGTGGTAGTCAAGGTAGCGCTTTCGGCAGTCAGCTGGGAGGGGGCGGCGAAGAACATGGATGCCGAATGTCCCGGCTGGGATTTCCAGCAGGTGTGCAATGGGGCCATGGAAAGCTGGAACAGACAGTTGTCCAAGATTACGGTGGATGGCGGCCCGGCAGCCAATCAGACGGTCTTTTATACAGCATTGTATCACAGCTGTCTGGCGCCGAATTTGTTTACCGATGTGGACGGCCAGTATCGCGGCATGGACAAGAAAATCCACAAAGCCGAGAATTTTGAAAATTACACGGTGTTTTCTCTGTGGGATACGTTTCGGGCCGCTCATCCGCTGTTTACCCTGATCGAACAAAAACGGACCAACGATTTTATTAATTCCCTGCTGGGCAAATATGAACAGCGGGGTATTCTGCCGTTCTGGGAACTGGCTTCCGACGAAACCTGGTGTATGATTGGGTATCACTCGATTCCGGTGATCGCCGACGCCTATGCCAAAGGGCTTCGCGGTTACGATGTGAAGAAGGCCTTTACTGCCATGAAGCACAGTGCCATGCAGGACCACCAGGGTCTGGATGAATATAAACAGCTCGGATATATTTCGCTGAGCGACGATTCGCAGTCGGTTTCCCGGACGGCGGAATATGCCTATGATGACTGGTGTATTGCCCTGATGGCCAAAGAGCTGGGCAGCCAGGAGGATTATGACTTGTTCACGCGTCGATCACAGCAGTATCGAAATCTGTTTGATCGATCGGTGGGATTTATTCGGGGCAAGACGAGAGACGGAGCCTGGAAGGCGGACTTTAACCCCGACCATTTGCCTGCGGACGGGGCCAGTGAATACACCGAAGGCAATTCATGGCATTATACCTGGTTTGCACCGCACGATGTCGAAGGTCTGATCGAGCTGATGTACGGCGATGCGGCATTTATCAAAAAAATGGATGAACTGTTTGTCCGGCAGGGACGGGAACATGCCGATGTCAGCGGCCTGATTGGTCAATATGCCCACGGTAACGAACCCTGTCACAATTATGCCTATTTATATGTCTATGCCGGCGTTCCCTGGAAGACGCAGGAAAAGGTGTCTCAAATCGTCAGGAGCCTTTACACCGACAAACCGGACGGTCTGTGCGGCAATAACGACTGCGGTCAGATGTCGGCCTGGTATGTCTTTAGTGCGTTGGGTTTCTATCCGGTCTGCCCCGGCCAGCCGATGTATGTGTTTGGTACGCCGCTGTTTCCGTCTGCTGTGCTGAATCTTGAAAATGGCAAGACCTTCAAGGTGATTGCCGAAGGTGTCTCCGATAAGAATATCTATATTCAGTCTGCCACGCTGAACGGCAAAGCGTACACCAAGACCTATATCCAGCATGCCGATATTATCCAGGGTGGTACACTGGTCTTGACGATGGGGTCAGAGCCGAATAAGCAATGGGGCTCGGATAAGGCGGACCGGCCGTATTCCGTTCCGGGCAAACGGCTGACACTGATGCCGTATCCGGCCGGTTCTCAGCAGGTCTTCCTTGATACCATGACGGTTGAATTCAAGTGCGATGATGAAGGTGCCCGAATGTATTATACCGTCGATGGCAGTGAGCCGGATGTCTCCTCATTGCTTTATACTAAACCGATTGAAGTGAATCAGACAACAACCATCAAAGTCCGGGCATTCAAAGACGGATGCTGGCCCAGCAGTGTACTCAGTACGACGCTGACTAAAAAGACCCTGAATCCTGCTGTTGAAGTCAGCGGTCTTGAGAATGGTTTAAATTATGTTCTTTATGTCGGCAATTTCCGCCGGACGACGGAGTTTGCCAAATCGGAACCGAAAGAACGCGGCCAGTGTGCCAGCTTTGATCTCGCTGTTGCCAAACGCGGCGATGGATTTGGATTGGAATTTACGGGTTTTTACTATGCTCCGGAGGATGGTTTCTACCAATTCTGGACACGGTCTGACGACGGCAGCCGCCTGTTTGTCGGTTCGGAACTGGTGGTTGACAGCGATGGCCCGCATAGCGCCCAGTTTGCCAGCGGCTTTATTGCGTTGAAAAAAGGATACCACCCTATCAAGGTGCTGTATTTTGAAGGTTCGGTGGATGAAGTTCTGGAAGTCTATGTTACCCGCCCCGGCGGTCAGCGTGAACTGATCCAAAGCAAAGACCTGTTTCGCCAGAAATAATTAAACCGGCTATTTATTATGATCCTGCGAGAAGCGTGCTGACACGTTTCCCGCAGGATTTTTTGTTGGTCAGCAAATAAAAATCACGTCCCCGACAGGAGTCGAACCTGTAACCTTTGGCTCCGGAGGCCAACGCGCTATCCATTGCGCTACGGGGACTGCACAAGCCCAGTATTATCTCTGATATCGCGAATTTGTCCAGTCTTTTTTGCTGTGGGATTGTGTTATCGCAATAATCCCGGCAGCCAGGTGATAACCTGGGGAAAGAGTAACAGCAGGCAGATGCAGAGGATATAGGCCGGGACGAAAAGGCAGACTCCTTTAAAGACATCTTTCATCGGGATTTCTTTGGCGGAGCCGGCCACGACAAAGGTTGTTGCTCCCACCGGGGGAGTAATTGCCCCCAAAGTGGTAATAACGGTTATGGTTACACCAAACCACAGAGGGTCATAGCCCAATTTGTCCACCACCAGCGGATAAAAGATAGGCAGTGTTACTAATAGCATAGCCAGGGCATCCATAATTGTTCCGCCGAGAACATAAAGAGCAAAGATGATAAGCAGGATCATCGCTTTGGGTACCGGTAAATCTCCAATGTTGGATGCCAGTGCATGGGGGATGCCGGTTTTGGTGAGAAATTTGCCGAAAATCATGGCCCCTGCGACGATGGTGATGACCATGCATGAGGCCTTGAGTGTATCGCGAATGGCGTTGAGAAAATTCTTCCAGGACAGCTTTCTCTGGAGCAATCCAAGGACAATAGCGAGAAAAGCTCCGGCGGCGCCGGCTTCAGCGGCGGTAAAATAGCCGAAAAACAGGCCCAGAATGACCAGTAAAAACAAAAGGATGGTTTCGTATGCGCCTGCAAGCGAGATGATTCGGTCTTTCCAGCTGGCTTTGGGGCCGGTGGGACCCCAGGCCGGGCACAATAGACAGATGACGATGACGGTGGCCATCAGGAGCACTGTCAGCAGCAATCCTGCCCCAATGCCTCCGTAAAAGAGTTTTTCAATGGATTGTTCGGTGGACAGGCCAATGATAATCAATACGACGCTGGGGGGGATGACCACGCCCAGCGTTGAACCGCTGGCCACAGCACCGGCAGAGAGCCTGGGGTTGTAGCCGAACTTTTTCATCTCCGGCAGGGCGACGGTGGACATCGTGGCCGCGGTGGCGGTGTTGGAGCCGCAGATGGTGGCGAAGGCCGAGCAGGCGGCGATGGTTGCCATGGCCAGACCGCCGCGAATATGGCCGACCCAGTTATAGGCGGCGTGATAGAGTTTTTCATTGACGCCGGAGTAAAAGACAATCTGCCCCATCAGGGTAAACAGAGGGATCACCGTCAGGCCGTACATGGAGAAGGTGGTCCAGAGGGTCTGTCCGGTCATGTGGGCGGCAGCATCAACACTGCTGAGAGCGGCATAGCCGAGAAAACCAACGACCGCCATTGCAAAACCGACGGGGGCTCCCATCAGAAACAGACTCAGCAGCAGGGCGGCGATGCCGAGGATGCCTATCGAGGTATCGGTCATGGCTGCTGCTCCTGTCCTGAGGCAAGCCCTTTGAGCAGTTCGACCAGAAAGACAAACGCCAGCAGGGCAAATCCCGCGGCGACGCCATAGGTAAACGGATAGTAAATCATACGCAGGGTTTCGGTGACTTCGCCGGTCCTGCAGAGCGTGTTGGCGATTTTGCAGACCTGCCAGCAGGCCAGAATCGAAAACGCCATGCACATCAGACGGTTGATTATGTCCAGAAGTTGTTGGATTCGCTGCGGGAACAGGTTGGTCAGAATATCCACCGCCAGGTGGTCTTTTTTGCTCTGGGTGTAACCCAGGGCGCAAGCGACGACCAGCGAGCCGAATAGCCCCATCAATTCAAAGACTCCCGGCAGGGGTTTGCAGTGGGGCAGTTTTCGCATGACGATGTCGATGCAGGTCATCAGCATCATTGCCATGAGAAACACTGCGGCGATAGCCATCAGAAGCTTTTGCAGCAGCAGTTCCAGTCGTGTCAGAAAAGGCAGGATCCCGGTCATCGTTTAATGCTGCGAAAAGGTTGCGATGGATGCTTTGAGATCATCAATGATTTCTTCCGCGGGAAGCCCGGCAGCTTTGGCCTGTTTAATCCAGTCATCTACATTGGATTCCAGCAGAGCATTCCACTGGGCCTTTTCTTCGTCAGACAGCTCAATGACTTCGACGTTCTGTTCGGCTTTGGACCAGTCGATGGATTCCTTCACATGAGCGTCCATGTATTCCCCGGTCCAAAGGCACTGTTCAACGGCCAGTTCCTCAAAGACTGTTTTGACGTCCTGGGGCAGGGCGTCCCATTTTTTCTGATTCATGACGACAGCAAACGGATAGATATTGGTTTCGGTCAAGGTGATGTATTTGCATAATTCGGCGAATTTGAAATCCTTCATCACTTCGACGGAAGAAAAGAGTCCCTGAACGACGCCTTTTTGCAGGGCTTCGGGTGTGGACGACATCGGCATCCCAACCTGGTTGGCGCCCCATGCCTTGAGAATCTGGGCTGCTTCCCCGCTGGCACGCAGGTCCATGCCTTTGATATCGGCCAGGGTGCGGACAGGCTTTTTGGACATGATATTGGTCGGAGCGGTGGTGAACATGGTCAGCACTTTGACATCCGCAAATTCTTTGGGCTGATATTTACTGTACAGATCCCACAGGGCCTGGCTGCCGACTTTGGCACTGGGGATTCCCAGCGGCAAAGCGGCGGCGTTGGTCACCATAAAGCGTCCGGGCTGGTAGGCCATACACAAGCAGCCGATATCAGCCTGACCGCTGATGACGCCATCCATCATTTCCTTGGCATCCAGCAGCGAACCGCCGGGGAAGGTCTGGATGGCCACTTTGCCATGGGTGCGTTTTTCGACCTCGGTTTTCCAGCGTTCCATCTGGACGCATGGGAATGTCGGAGCCGGCGGGAAATTGGCATAGGTCAGCTTGATTACCTCGGAGGAGGGCGTCTTTGCAGAGTCGGCAGGAGCCTGCGTTTCTGACTGCGGCTGGGTTTTCCTGCAGCCGGCGTACAACAGTGCCAATATGACAGCCAATGTCATCATGAGCGATTGCTTTTTCATATTTATGCCTCCTTTAAAGTATGGGTTAGCGGATCGTGCCGTCTTTATCCTTGTAAAAGACGCGTTTGGCCTTGCCTTCCTGACGCGGCAGGGCACCAATGGGATAGACATCACCCCGCGGGCTGAAGCCCAGGGCTTCTTTGAGCACTTTTTCGACCATATAGCCAGTGACCGTGGATGCAGCCTCGACGTTGATAACCACATCCTGAATGCCGTCTTTATCTTCGATGATAATCTGATAATTGGACCCGACACCGGGAATCTGCATCAGGGCCTGCTCGACCTGTTTGGGGAAGAAGTTGACCCCCTTGATGATGAGCATGTCGTCAACCCGCCCGGTAATCGGATTCAGACGGACATGGGTGCGTCCGCAGGCACAGCGCTGCCGACTTTTGACACTGGTCAGGTCGCCGGTGCGGAATCGAATGACCGGCAGAGCCTGTCGGGTCAGTGATGTGATGACCAGTTCACCTTCCTGGCCATCGGGGACGGGGGTTTCGGTCTGCGGCTGGAGGATTTCGAGGATGTAATGATCTTCCCAGACGTGGATGCCGTCATGGGCGGAGCAGTCCATCCCGAGTGTGCCGACGCCGCCGGTTTCGGTCATGCCGTAGATGTCAAACACATCGATGCCCAGTCCGCTTCGCATCTTGGTCTTGAGCGAATCGGAAAAGATTTCGGCGCCAAAGATGCCGATTTCCAGTTTGGGCAGGCGTTCTTTCATCTCCTGGAGGACTTCCATGATGCGGATGCCGTAGCTGACCACGCCGGTCAGGACACGTGTGCCGAAATCCCTGGCCAGGCGAATCTGGCGGGCGGTATTGCCTGCCCCGGCAGGGATGACAAACAGCCCCGCAGCGCGGGCACCGTGATACATCCCGAAACCGCCGTTGAACAGTCCGAAGGACGGGGTAATCTGAGTCGGGTCGCCGGCTCGGGCCCCGGCCATACGGTAACAGCGAGCCATGCATTCGCCCCATTGTGCCAGGTCGGCCTGCGTATAGGGCATAACGACGGGTGTGCCCGTGGAGCCGCTGGACATGTGCATTTCGGCCAGCGTGTCGGCTGCAACACAGCACATGCCCAGGGGGTAGTGGACCCGAAAGGATTCCTTATTCATCATCGGCAGCTTGCCGATGTCCTCGACACCGCGGATATCCTCCGGGTGAACCCCGCGGGTCTGGAATGCAGCTCGGAGAACGGGGTTTTGCGTATAGACGTACCGGGCAATCGTTTTCAGCCGTTCGGACTGCATCGCCCGAAGCTGATCCAGGGATGCGGTTTCGAGTTCCGGCTGAAAAAACAATCCGCTCATACCATTTTTCTCCCTTCCTCAAAGGCCTTGAGGTTCAAGTCGACATATTGTGATTTGACACACGCACTGATGGCTTTGTGCCAGGCTTCCAGCGGTAAATCCAGCCCGGTTGAGAGGGCACCAAGCAGCACCACATTGGCTGTGCGAATATTGCCCAGTTCCACGGCTTTTTTGGAGGCATCAAAATAAATCAGCCTCGGGTACTGGTCGCGGAGTTTCTGTTCCACGTTGTCCGGATACTTGGCAGCCCCCATGGATACGGTGACGGGAATAATCTGCTGAGCATTGACGACGGCCAGTGCCCCCGGTGCCAGATAATCCGCGTAACGCAGGCCTTCGGCCTGTTCGAGGGCACACAGCACCTGGGCGGTTCCTTTGGCGATGATGGGGCTGTAGACCGTTTTGCCGTACCGAATCTGGCCAATGACCGAACCGCCTCGCTGGGCCATGCCGTGTACTTCATTGGTTTTGACATCAAAGCCGGCATTCATCGCCGTCTGGGCGATAATTTCGCTGGCCAGCAGGATGCCCTGCCCGCCGACGCCGGCCAATACCACACTGACTATCTGTGAGCTCATCGCTATTTTTTCTCCTCGGAAAGATTGACAATTGCCTCAAACGGACAGACCTGCTGGCACAAACCACAGCCGTAGCAGAGATGCTGGTTGATGACGGGTTTTTTGCCGGCGCCGTCAATGGCGGGGCAGCCCAGTTTCAAACAGGCCCTGCACGCCTTGCATTTATCTTCGAGGATGGTGCGTATCCCGCCGACGCGCTTGCCTTCCCAGAGCGGACAGGCCGCCCGGGAGACGATCAATGACGGCTCAGGGGTATCCAGTTCCCGTGCCAGGACTTCCTGGGTTGCTTTGGTCTGATAGGGATTGACGGTAAAGACCCGCTTGATGCCGCAGGCCCGGGCAATGTCTTCAATGGAAGCTTCTATCGTCGGTTCCCCCATCAGGGTCCTTCCGGTGCCGGGATTGTCCTGGTGGCCGGTCATGGCCGTGGTGCGGTTGTCCACCACAATCAGCGTGGATGAGCCTCGGTTGTAGGCGATATCCAGCAGGCCGGTGATGCCGGAATGGAAGAAGGTCGAATCGCCGACCATGCCGACGACCTTGCGTTTCTCGCCGGCCTTGTCCAGACCCTGGGCCATCGAAATACCGCCGCCCATGCACAGGATGATATCCAGTCGATTGAGCGGCTTAAAGGTGCCCAGGCTGTAGCAGCCGATGTCGCCGGTGACGATGACATCGTGTTTGCCCAGCGCGTAGAAGATGCCGCGATGCGGACACCCCGGGCACAGTACCGGCGGACGGGCCGGCAGGTCTTTGGCGTATTTGGGTTCAGGAATGGGAGCGATTGTCCGGCCTTCCATGTTGGCCCGACAGGCCTCCAGCGTGGTGATGGATAGTTCACCGATGTTGGGAATCACATCGTGTCCCCTGCACGCAATGCCCAGAGCCTTGACGTGTTCTTCGAGGAAATCGTCCAGCTCTTCGACAATCAGCAGGTCTTTGACGCCGGCGGCAAACTGTTTGAACAGCTCATCCGGATAGGGATAGGCAAAGCCCAGCTTCAGCACAGAGGCTTCCGGCCAGACCTCGCGGACATAGTGATAAACGACGCTGTGGGTGATAATACCCAGCGATTTGTCTCGCCATTCGATGCGATTGGCCTTGGATTGGACTGCAGCGGCCTGCAGGTCGTGGAGGCGTTTCTCGACGGTCTTGCGCATTTCTCTGGCCCACAGCGGCACGGGCACAAAACGAGCCGGGTTTTTCTCCAGTCCAATCGTTCGCGGATTGGTTTGCCGCGGACTGAACTTGACAATACTGCGGGAATGACTGACCCGTGTGGTAGTGCGTAAAATCACAGGGGTCTTGAATTGTTCGGACAGTTCGATGCCCAGTTTTACAAAATCGAGGGCTTCCTGACTGTCGGCCGGCTCCAGCACGGGAATCTTGGCAAACCTGGCATAGTTTCGGGTATCCTGTTCGTTTTGAGACGAATGCATCCCCGGATCATCGGCTACGACAATCACCATGCCGCCTTCAACCCCCAGATAACTAAGGGTCATTAACGGGTCGGCAGCCACATTGAGGCCGACGTGTTTCATCGTCACAATGGTTCTTGCCCCGGCACACGATGCTGCTGCGGCTACCTCGAATGCCACTTTTTCATTGGGTGACCACTCGCAATAAATATCTGATTTATACTGCACCGCATTCTCGAGAATTTCTGTTGACGGGGTTCCCGGATACCCCGTGGCCACAGTGACTCCCGCTTCGTAAGCACCGCGGGCGATGGCCTGATTTCCACTTAATAAATGACTCAATGGACTTACCTCCGCTACGGGTCATTCCTGTTGTCTCAATGGCGACAATACAAAGCCATTATGTACCTATAAGAAGAAACAATTGTACTAAAAACTCTTGTGGAATAAAAGCTCTTTATTCACATTTATTATTCGATACGATGTATCTTTAATTGTAGAAGGCAGTTCGATTGTGCAGACACGTTACGGATAAACAAGGGATTTCCCCGTGATTATTTGGCTTTCATTCTTGCATTTTCCGGGTATAGTTTTGCTTTTACAAATCGTGTCTGGACCGGTATGATAACGCCGGACTGGAGTTGCGTTTTAAGGAATGAAAATGGTGAGTTTCTTAATTAATATCGCGTATTTTATCGGGCTTATTTTGTATAGCCCGGTGATTCTGTATCGTATGATTGCCCAGAAGCGTTATCGGTACGGCTGGGCTCAGCGTCTGGGCAGGATATATCGCAAATACCCCGACAGGAAATGCATCTGGATTCATGCTGTCAGTGTCGGCGAAGTGAATGCCACGCGGACGCTGGTGGAAGGTCTCAAGGCTGCTTTGCCGGACTATGAAATGGTGATGAGTGCCACAACTGACACAGGACTTGCCCGGGCTTGTACCCTGTACGATAAGCAGCATTCGGTGTTTTATTTTCCATTCGATTTGTCGTGGATTATGAAGCGGGCTTTTGACAATCTCCATCCGGATATTATTCTTTTGATGGAGCTGGAGGTCTGGCCCAATCTGGTCGCTGTGGCGGAACAGCGCAAGGTTCCAGTGGTTGTAGTCAATGGTCGGATAAGCGATAAAAGCTTTCCAAAATATCTGAAAATTCGCAAGCTACTTGCCCCCATGTTCCGCAAGGTATCCCTCGTGCTGGCTCAGACGCAGGAATATGCCTCGCGATTTATTGCCCTGGGGTGTAATCCGGAACGGGTGATTGTGACCAGCTCGCTGAAATATGATACTGCCCAGACAGAGGGTGTCGTGGCCGGGGCGGACAGACTGGCTGAGCAGATTCGTCTGGGGACAGACCGATTGTGGACGCTGGGCGGGACTGGGCCGGGAGAAGAACAGATCGCCCTGGAGGTTTTTGCCCGTCTCAAGAAAGAGGCGTCGTTTGAGGATTTGCGGCTGGCGATTGTACCCCGCAAGCCGGAGCGGTTTAATGAGGTGGCCAATCTGATTGAGCAATCCGGGTTTACATTTATCCGTTACAGCCGGCTCAAAGAACATAATGGCATCGCGGACATCAAGCCGATGATTATTCTGGGCGATACGATGGGTGATCTCAAGAGATTCTATGGGCTTTCGACGCTGGTCTTTGTGGGGCGATCCCTGTGTCCATTGGGCGGGTCGGATATGATGGAACCGGTTGCACTTGGTAAATGCACGATGTTTGGACCGCACACGTTCAATTTCAGGCAAACCGTGGAGGTCCTTCTGGCCGGCAATGGTGCCCTGGAAGTACAGGATGCCGAACAATTGTATGATATCACACGCAAGTGTCTGACCAATCCCGATTTTGCCGCAGCGATTGCTGCCGCAGGACAAAAAATCATCCGTCAAAATCAGGGTGCAACGCAAAAGAGTGTTCATGCCATCCTGTCGCTGATTCAGTCGTGACGGAGGATGTTCTGCAGGCAGATATTATCGGCCGGACATAAGCTGCTGATACACGGCTTCGATGGTATTGACCATAGTTTCGGGAGCAAATTTCTCGATAACGCTGTGTTGGCCGTTTTGACCAAGACGCTGTCGCAGGGAAGGAGCTTCAATCAGTTTTGCACAGGCCTCCACCAGACCGTCAATGTCCTGAGGCTCAATCAGGAAGCCGGTGGAAGGATTGACCACTTCTTTGGCACCGTCGATATCGAAACTGACCACCGGTTTGGCACACAGCATTGCCTGGGGCAGGACTCGGGCCAGCCCTTCCCGCAGTGAACAATGTACCAGAATATCCGAAGCGTGAATAGCCAAGGGAATCTGTTCAGGCTGGAGCAGGCCGGTCAATTTTATGCGATAGCCCAGACTGGCCATGCGGATTTGCTTTTTGATGCGTTCGGTCAGGGCGCCATCGCCAACAAACAGCCAGCAGCAGTCTTTGTATCGAGCTGCCAGCCGTTTGGCGGATTCGATGATATACTCATGGCCCTTCAGTTCGGCCAGCCGGGCAACGGTGATGATGACGATGGCCTGATCACTGATGCCGTATTTGCGGCGGAAAGCCTTGATGTCTTCCTCGGCTGGTTTTTGCAGAAAAGCATCTTCATCAATCGCCGAATAGGCGGTGGTGTAAGGCTTGTTGCGACCGATGCCGGCGGCACGCGATTTTTCGGTCATGACATTGGCGACGGTGATAAAGGCATCGGTGCATTGGGCGGCGGATTGTTCTGCCAGGATATAGATACGATTGAGCAGACGGCTTTGGTAGTCATGAAAGGCCAGTCCGTGAATCGTGTGAACGATATAGGGTTTTCGGGGGCCAGACCCCAGTTGGCCTTTGAGGGCGTGTCCCGCCCAGCGGCCCAGAATGCCTGCTTTGGCCGAATGTGTATGAATGATATCGGGCTGAAGTTTTCGCAGCAGGCTTTTAAGCTGCAGATAGGTCAGGATGTCCTTGCCCGGCAGGATAGCCCGCCGCATGGAATCCAGGACGATGACTTCATAGCCGGCGTCCTGGGTCCAGTTAAACAGCCCTCCCTCCGGTCCCAGCGCCGGACCGGTGATGAGTGTGACCTCATGGCCTCGCTGAGCCAGCAGGCGGCAGGTGATCAGGGTGTTCTCCTGTGCACCACCCAGAACGAGTCGGGTTATAATGTGTACAATTCGCATACGCTTAGTAATAAATTTCCATTAAACATAAACCGCAGGCCGGGGCGATGGGGCCTGCCTGGGCCCGGTTTTGAGCGGCCAGAATCCGATGCATATCCGCTGGGGTCCATCGCCCGCGGCCGACTTCGACCAGCGTGCCGACGATATTGCGTACCATATTGTACAGGAATCCGTCGGCCTGGACATCGAAATAAATGAATTCACCTTCGCATTGGACGTTACATCTCAGGATCGTTCGCACGGAACTGAGCCGCTGGTCGCCGGCAGAGGCAAACGACTTGAAATCATGTGTTCCGACCAGCACTGCGGCGGCCTCAGCCATGGCGGCCACATCGAGCAGTCCGGGACGATGCCAGCAATAGCGGATGCGCAGCACAGGCCGAATCGGGCCGGTATAAAGGGTATAACGATAGATTTTGCTTTGGGTGTCGCTGATGGGATCAAAGGACTCTGGTACCTCCACCGCCTGAAGAATGGCGATGTCGTCCGGCAGCAGATCATTTAATGCCCGCACCAGATTTTCGGTTGGAACGGGACTGTCGATGGTAAATGCCGCAACCTGTCCCAGCGCGTGAACGCCCGCATCCGTGCGCGAGGAACCCTGCAGCTCGACGGTGATGCCGGTCAGTTTTTCGATAGCCTGACAAAGGGTACCCTGAATCGTCGGCATTCCGGGCTGAGCAGCCCAGCCGTGGTAGCCGGTCCCATCGTATTGGATTACCAGTTTGATTTTGCGTATGGCCATATCGTTGCACAAAGAAAAGGCCGGGACAAGCCCGGCCTTTGAATTGCTCTGATGACTGTTGGGTTACAGCAGCTTTTCCGCAATCTGGATGGCATTCAATGCCGCCCCTTTGCGAATCTGGTCGCCGGATACCCAGAGATTGATTCCGCGATTGTCCGGAATCGATTCATCCTGACGGATGCGGCCAACATAGATGTCGTCCTTGCCTGCCGCATCGATTGCCGGCATCGGGAAGCGATTCTTCTCCCGATCATCGATGATGCTGACACCCGGAGCGGTGCTCAGCAGGTCTTTGACCTGCTCAGGCGTAATCGGATCGGTGAATTCCAGATTGATGCTTTCGCTGTGTGCCCGCAGAACCGGCACCCGCACGCAGGTCGCGGTGATGGCAATGCTCTGGCAATTGAAAATCTTGCGTGTTTCCTTGACCATCTTGACTTCTTCTTCATTATACCCGTTGGGGCCGATCTTGGAGTCGTGGCAGTACAGGTTGAAGGCCAGCTGATATTTGAGGTTCTTGGTTGTTACGGGTTTGCCGGCCAGCACTTCCTTGGCTTGTTCAATCAGCTCCAGCATCGCCGATTGCCCGGCACCGCTGGCGGCCTGATAGGTGCTGACGACCATGCGTTTGATGGGATTGGCTTTATGCAGCGGCCACATCGGGACATTGGCAATAATGGTCGAGCAATTGGGATTGGCGATAATTCCTTTATGTTTTTTAATCATTTCCGGATTGACTTCGGGAATCACCAGCGGCACTTCCGGGTCCATCCGAAAAGCCGAGGAGTTATCGATGACCACCGCACCCGCCTTGGCCGCCGCAGGGGCGAAATCTTTGCTGCGCTGACCGCCCGCTGAAAACAGGGCAATGTCGATACCCTTAAAGCTGTTTTCGGTAAGCAGTTCAACCTTATATGTATTACCCTTGAATGTGATGGTCTTGCCGACAGACCGTTCGCTGGCTAAGCAGACCAGCTTGTCCACCGGAAAGTTCCGCTGTTCAAGGATATTTAAAAATTCCTGTCCGACTGCGCCGGTTACACCGGCAATCGCAACTTTCGCACCCATTTTGGTGTACTCCAAAAAAAGTTAGGTTTCTTACCATATTTCCAAAGCGAGTTACTATACTGGTTTCGGTTGGAAAATGCAAGGCGGACGAATAGTTTTTATTAAAGGATATAGCCCGTAAGAAAATACATGTATATATTGGGGAAACCTTGAGTTATGATGCTTGCTGCTTGACAGCTTATTTCATTATCTCAGCAATTGTTTTTTTTAAGATAGGCAATTCTTTGTTTAAAATAGTCCAGACTCGTTCAATATCCACGCCAAGATAATCATGCACAAGGATATTACGAAAGCCGGCAATTTTATACCAGTCGATAGAGGGATGATTTTCTTTTGTTTTATCCGAGAGTCGTTGCGTGGATTCGGCCATAACCTGCAAATTTCGCAATACTCCATCCTGAACCAGAGTTGAGCTTAGAAACGCATCTTTTGTCATTCCAGCCGTATAGGATTCGATCCGGCCAATACACTCGGAGATGTGAATTAAATAGAGCCGATCATCTTTCATAACGGCTTGGCTTCCTGTATGACTTTACTGCGAATGTACCAGTGAAGCCCTTGCTCGGTAACAATATCTACTTTTCTTTGCAGTAAAGCCTGCAAATCCATCGAAAGCCCACCTAAATCAAATAAGCTTCTTCCCTCCTCCAGATCAACCAGAAAATCAATATCGCTGTCGGCATCGGCCTCCCCCCGAGCCACTGAACCAAATACTCTGACATTAAAAGCCCCATATTGGGCGGCTAAAGTCAGAATCTGATTCCGTTGTTGTTGTAGCAAATCAGCAATTCCCATGATTTTCTATCCATATACAGTCTTGATATGCTCAATATTATATCCAAAACCTTACGATTTGTAAAGAAGGGCACTTAGAGCATATCTGTTTTATGCAATTATTTCATTGCAATGACCTGGATTTCGACACGGGCGCCGAGGGGTAGGGCGGCGACTTGAAAAGTACTGCGAGCGGGGTAGGGTTCGCTGAAGAATGTCTTATACACTTCATTGACCTGGGCAAAATCGCCTATATCAGTAAGAAAAATCTGGACTTGTACGACATTCTGGAGGGTCAATTCTGCCGCGGTGAGCAGGGCGGTGATGTTTTTGAGGACCTGCTGGGTCTGTTCTTTGATGCCGCCATAAACCAATTGTCCAGTGGTCGGGTCAAGCCCAAGCTGGCCGGAGGCAAAAAACAGATTATTAGCCATGACGGCCTGGCTATAGGGGCCGACGGCTTTGGGGGCCGATTGCGATACAATCACTTTTTTTTCCATAGCATTTCTCCTGTAAAGTCTGTGCGCAGTATGCAGTATCTTGGGATAGCTTTAGTCAGACGTCAAGAGAAAACCGGCTTGTCGGATTCGGAATTACCGGAGTTTCAGGGTTCCTAATGCAATTACGGCAAAGGCGATAGACAGCAGCCAGAATCGGACCACCACCTGGGGTTCGGACCACCCGGCCAGGTGAAAATGATGATGGATTGGAGCACATCGGAAGATGCGTTTACCGCCGGTGTAGCGGAAATACCACACCTGCATCATGACGCTGGCCATTTCCATCATAAATACGCCGCCGATGACCAGCAGCAGAATTTCGTTGCGGGTGACAATCGCTCCATAGCCCAACGCCGCTCCCAAGGGCAAAGAGCCGACATCGCCCATAAACACGGAAGCCGGATGGCAATTGTACCACAAAAAGCCCAGAATCGCGCCGGTCAAAGCCCCGAAGAAGATACATAATTCTCCCGATTGGGGGATATGGGGCAGCAGCAGATAGCTGGCCCAGCTAATCTGGCTGGTCCGGCCCATCATTTCTGAGGCGATATAGCAGAGGATGACCAAGGTCGTCGAAGCAACCCCCAGGCAGCCGGATGCCAGCCCATCCATGCCATCGGTCAGGTTGACGGCGTTGCTGGTGGCGGAGATATACAGGATACTGATAATGACAAATATCCAGGTGGCCAGGGGGATGCCGTACTTATAGAACGGCAGCCATAGCATCTTGGCGTCTTCGATATTCCGGAAATCGGAATAGAGAAAATAGGCAACAAGCATGGAGCCGCCGAATTGAAATACCAGTTTTTCCCACGGTTTGAGGCCGTCGCGGCTGTGCTGGCGGGTTTTGCTGGTCAGTTTCAGCCAGTCGTCGGCCCCGCCCACCCCGCCAAACCAGATTAAAATAAACAACGCCTTGTGGATAAAGGGGTTATTCAGTTTTGCCCAGAGTATCGTAGCGGCAGCGATTGCCGTCAGGATAATAATACCGCCCATGGTGGGGGTGTTGGCTCGTTCCCGCATCAATTCATTCAAGGCTGCATGGTGGAATTCCGGTCGGTCGCCGATTTTCATTCGCATCAGCCAGCGAATGGTTCTGGGGGCCATCAGCACTGCGATGGCAAACGCGGTTATGGCGGCCAGAATTGCCCGAAACAGCACATCATCCCAGGCATAAAAACCCACATAGGTCAACAGCTCTTTATAGTGAGAACAAAGATGGTAAATCAATGGATTGGTCCTTTTTTATAATCATATCGGGTTATCATTCAATGTTGGATCCTCTTGACCGTACCTGTGATACTCTCTGCCGATATGGTTTCAGATAAAAAGTTTCCTTAATTGTTCAACCGCTTTTTCCATTCCCGCCGATCGGGAACCCTTGACTAATACTATATCGGCAGGCCGGATAAACTCGTGCAGATTATCGCAAAGCAATTGCGTATCTGAGAAGGATTTGCACCGTGCCGGATTAAGGCCGGCTTGAGTGGCACCGGCAATAATATCGGACGCAAACGGGCCTGCTGCTGCAAGAAATTGGACTCCGCCCTGGACAGCTTTCTGGCCCAGTTCGTAGTGAAATTTCTGAGATGCCGGTCCCAGTTCCGCCATGCACCCGGCCACGAAGACGGCTCGTCGGTGATCGATTTGTGACAAGGTACTCAGACAGTCGAGGGCATTGTCCATCGAGGCCGGATTGGCATTATAGCAGTCCACAATGACTTTGATGGGGCCTATGGTCTCAATATTCATTCGCATGGCAACCGGCTCAATGTCCTTAATGGCATCTGCAAAGTCCGATAACGACAGTCCCAGGGTTTTGCAGATCGCCCAGGCAGCCAGGGTATTCATCAGGTTGGCTCGACTCGGCATAGGCACTTTGATCGGCAGGCCTTCGATGGTTAATTCACCCCAGTTGCCCTGCGTTTTAAGGTTTTGCCCCTGGAAATCACAGGCCGGCCCCGTCCCAAACATCAAAAAGGGACGGTTGAGGCTCATGGTGTAGCAGATGATTTCCGGCTGATCCCCGTTGACAATAAACAGTCCGCCCGGCGTCAGTCCCTCACTGATGGATAGCTTTTCGCGGATGATGTGATCAACCGATCCAAAGCCTTCCAGGTGTGCTGCGGCGACACAGGTGACTATGGCAATATCCGGACGGGCGATGCGTGTGAGGTATCCGATTTCGCCGGGATGATTGGTTCCCAGCTCCAGCAGCAGGATCTGATGTTCGGGTCTGGCGGACAAAATAGTCAATGGCAGGCCAATATGATTATTAAAACTCTTGGTGGCCTGATGACAGGGGAAGAATTTACTCAACACGTGATGGGTAATATGCCGTGTGGTGGTTTTGCCGGCCGAACCCGTAATGGCGATGACTTTGGCCGGCAATTGGTTGCGATACCATGCTGCCAGTTGACCTAAGGCCTTAATCGTGTCGTCAACGATTAACAGGCGGTCTTTTTGGGCCGGCGGCAAGTCGATGTCTTGCTGTACCACCGCACAGGCCGCGCCCTTGTCAAAGGCCTGACCCACATAATGATGCCCGTCGAAATTGGGCCCGGAGATGGCAAAAAAACACTCTCCGGGGCGAATGGTTCGTGTATCCGTACAGATGGCGTTGATGGTGGTATCGACGCTGCGATCTGAACTGCTGCGGGCATTTAAAACAGTCTTAAGCGATGAAAAGGTAATCATGGATTATACCGTCTGCTTGTGTGGAATTGATGGCGTGGCAGTGCGACGGGGTGTTGCCCGAACTCTCGCGGCGAAATCGTCCATTTCCGCGATGCTTTCAAAGCCTACGGTCATCACATCCACGCAGTCAAGATGCAATACAAAGTCGATGGATTTGTTTTTTTTCTCTTCGTCGTTGCGGAATCTGCCTTCGCCCATGATTTTCATTCCGACGACGCCTTTGCCGTTCTGGTGGGCCAATTGAAGGACAGGAACGACTTTATCCGGCGTGTCATCCATGGACTGGCCGTAGGGATTGATGCGTGTATGAATCGAATCGACCCATGGTTCAATGGCAGCGAGCTTGAGGGCGTCCAGTGAGTGGCATGATACCCCATGAGCCCGAATAAGGCCTTTTTTCTTCAGAGCGGCCATAAGGTTCATCTGCTTTTCAAATTTCGTGGTCCAGGCCTTGTCGGTCATGCAGTGAATCAGCAGCAAGTCGATATAGTCGGTTTGGATTTCCTTTAAAAACCGCTCAACCACCACATCGGCGTCCGGACGCTCGGTTTCCGGGATGCCATTGGGCATAAACCAGATTTTGGTTACCAGGGAATATTTCTCACGTTTAATGCCTTTTAAAGCAGGGACTACATAGGGATGACTGCCATACAGGTCGGCCATATCATACCATCGCACGCCGCGTTCATAACTGGTGCGGATGAGCTTCTCAAATTCTTCTTTACCCAGCCGGGTCTGATTGGACTGGCGATTGAATCCTCGCATACCAGTCCCCAGACCCACCCGGCTGAATTTCAGGCCGGTCTTGCCCAGAGGGACGATCTCATAGGGGTCAAACGTGCTGTCTGATGGGGTTGCATGGGACTTGGAGCACCCCAGCAGCAGGCCCCCGGCTACGGCCAGTCCGCCCTGGATAAATTGTCGTCTTTGCATATTCATCATAACCCCTTGGGGATTTATAAAATCAGATTTAATAATTCCTCTGCCGTTTCCTGATCGCTGAAATGGCTTTTGGTAGTACCAATGATTTGATACGTTTCGTGGCCTTTTCCGGCAATTAAAATTATATCTTCGCGTTTGGCGTTGGAAATAGCAAGTCCAATTGCTTTTTTTCGGTCAGGTTCTACTAACACTTTGTTTGTAGATAGACTTGAAAAACCAGCCAGAATATCCTGAATAATCTGATTGGGATCTTCAGTTCGTGGATTATCACTGGTAACAATCACCAGATCACTGAGTTTTTCGGCCACCGCCGCCATGCGAGGGCGTTTGGTTTTGTCGCGGTCGCCGCCGCAGCCGAAGACGGTGATTAACTTCTTTTTGCACAATGGCTTAAGCGTGTTTAATACATTCCATAGGGCGTCGTCAGTATGGGCGTAATCGACAAATACGCTGATGCCGGCTTTTTGTGCGGCTTGGCTTTGTACCGGTTCCAGTCGGCCGGGGACGTTTTTCAGTGCTGATAAGCCCTTTGCGATGGTTCCCAGATCAAACCCTGCCGCCAGACAAAGCCCCGCGGCGGCAAGATGATTGCTGATGTTGTGCCGGCCGGGCAGGGGAGTAAACACTTTTTCTTTATAGTTGTTAAACACTATCGAAAATTCACTGCCTGCGGTATTCATCGATTCAATTTCAGCATAGATATCGGCAGGCTCCTGAACGGAATACCATAGTGTGCGAACACGACATTTCTCGGCAATCTTTTGGGAATATTCGGACTGGGCATTCAAAATAGCGATGGCATGAGTCGGTAAATCAGTGAACAGTTTTGTTTTGGCGGCCAGATACTGATCCATGGTCTTGTGGTAATCCAGATGATCCCCAGTGAGATTGGTAAATGCCGCGGCGGTAAAATGAATGCCAGCCAGTCGTTTCTGATCGAGAGCATGGCTGCTGGCCTCAATCATCATAAATTTGGCGCCGTCGTTCACCATCTCTCTGGCGGCCTGGGCGATGGTAATCGGGTCGGGTGTGGTCATCACGGATTCCGCGGAATGCCGTCCGGTGGAGGTGATTATGGTGCCAATGAGTCCGGATTTAAACCCTGCCTGCTCGATGACGGAGCGGACTAAAAAGCTGGTTGTGGTTTTGCCATTAGTCCCTGTTACAGCTAAGTTTACAAGCTTTGCATTGGGGTCTCCCTGGGCGGCCTGTGCTAATAATCCCAAGGCATGAGCGCTATCGGTTACCAGGACGACTTTGGCCTGTTTGCAATCGAGTGCCTTTTGGCAGACGATGTATTCGGCCCCATTTTGAATGGCTTGGGGGATGAAGTGATGTCCGTCCACATGGGTTCCCGGGACGGCCACAAATACATCTCCGGGGGTAATCTGGCGGGAATCCGAACATACCCGGATGCGTTGCTTTGAAGCTGTCAAAATAGCCAAAAGCTGCGTCAATGTCATTATTATTGTCCTTAAACAATAGTATTTGTGAAATAATTGGGTTACTCTATAGTCTATCTGAGTGGGGATGGACTTTCATTTGCCCCACATGCCATAGTACGGTATAATGGCCTAAGCTAGTTTGTTTTCAATACTAATAAGTAATAGCAATATTTTCGGCGTTTTGAATCGTAGAACCTGAGAAAAATAGGAAAGGATGTCCGGATGAACAGGTGCTTCACTATTTTAACTGTCTTGGCAAGCCTGGTCAGCGGTTCATATTTGTTTGCTGCCACCGAAGAAGTAGAATACATGGCGATCCTGATGGATGGTAAAAAGATCGGCCATGCAATCCATACCCGTCGGGTTGAAGCCTCTCGCGTAACAACGATTGAACAGATGAATCTGTTGATCGGCAGGGGGGCGGCAGCCATTCAGTTTACCGGTATCGAGACCAGTGTCGAAAATACCGCCGGCAAACCCGTGGCTTTCGAGATGGTGCAAAATATCAGTGGAATGGAGCAGCGGCGAAAAGGCACGATCAATTCTGGCAAAGTCAAGATGACCATTCAAAATGGCCCGTCTATGGAGCAAAAGGTGTTTGCCTATCCGCAGGGGGCGTTGATGGCTGAGGGGATGCGGCTGCTGCAGCTGCAAATGGGGCTGCAGCCGGGGCTGAAATATGAGACCCGGATATTCCGTCCGGATATGGATCAGGCATTGCCGGCTCAAGTTGAGGTGGGGCCTAAAACGCGGGTCGATTTGTTCGGCAGGGTGTTGGATTTGACCGAAGTCAAAGTCAGTATGCAGGTTGGTGAGCAGGTGATTGCTGTGACCAGTTATGTGGATGAGACGATGAAGGCTCTCAAAAGCATCGTGCCGATGATGGGGATGCAGCTGGAGATGATAGCCTGTGATAAGGCGTTCGCGTTGAGCCAGGATAGTGTGGTGGATTTTCTGGATAAGTTATGCGTGGTCAGTCCCGTGGCACTGACGGACAGGGATTTAGACGGTCCGATTATCTATGAACTCACTGCTACGACAGACAAGCCTCTGATTCTGCCTACGACCAGCACGCAGACGGTGAAAGAGATTGCCCCCGGGCGTTTCCAGGTTACGATTCAGCCGGTCAAGCCTCAAGATGGGGTCAAGTATCCTTCAGAGAGCAAAGATGCCCAAATCAGGAAAATGATGGATCCGGCCGAGTATCTGCAGTCCAAAGATGCAAAGATTCTGGACCTGGTCAAGTATGCTGTAACCAGTACGGATGATGCGGCCAAGGCGGTTTTCCAGATTGAAAATTTTGTGAAGGGCTACATCACCAAAAAAGATCTGTCGGTGGGTTATGCCTCGGCAGCGGAAGTTGCCCAGACCCGCCAGGGCGATTGTTCGGAACATGCTGTTCTTGCCGCGGCGATGTGTCGGGCCGTGGGGATTCCCGCCCGTGTGGTTTGCGGTGTGGTGTATGTCGAGGCCCTCGGTGACAAGAAGAATGTATTTGGCGGCCACATGTGGGCCGAGGCGTATATCGGCGATACATGGATTCCGCTGGATCCGACGCGGGCGCCTCATGGTTTTTCAGCCGGACATATTGCCCTGGCCTGCGGCAATGGCGAGCCGATGGATTTTTTCTCGATGGTCAATACGCTGGGCTGTTTCAAGATTGATAAAGTCGTTTTGCCCTCGCAGGCAGCTCGTCCTGCTGCCAGCCAGCCCCAGCCAGGTGTCCAATGATAGACCTTGCCTCCAAAGAGTACCTGGTTATTGTCCAGTGTGAGATTGTCAAACAGCGCTGTCCGGGGTATTTATGCGAGAAGGCCTGGCATGAGCGGACGGGTGGATTTGCTGTGTATCCCAAAGATCGATCGTACCGTGTGATTCATCTGACCTGCGGCGGGTGCTGCGGGAGGGGGCTGCATCGCAAATTGACACTGCTGAAGCGTACCCTCAAGAAAAAGGAAAATATCGACAAAGACAAAATCATTGTCCAGCTTTCTTCCTGCATCACCAAAGACAATTATCATGCTCCGCCCTGTCCGCATCGGGATTATATCCGGGCGCTGGTGTCCAAAATCGGAATCGATTATCTGGAAGATACCGTCATCAGCAAGACCGCTCAGGGGCGTCGTGAAGCAGGGATTTATTCCTGCTAACTGTGGTTTATAACCGGGGCACGTCAACCTCGGGACCGTATTTTTCTTTGGCTTGCTCCCGGATATACTGAAGGATGACCGGGAAATCGCTTTCGGGATACAGACGGGTTCCGGTTCCGTCTGGATAGATGATGGCCAGAATCGGAATGCGTTCTTTTTCTGAGGGTTTCATGTCCACTTCAAACGCGAAACCCCATTGGGATGCAAAATTCAGATTCGGCACCGGATACGACAGCGGTTCGGTTTCGGTACAAATACCGGGAATCAGCCACGGCGTGATAAAACCATCGTCTTGCCCGGTGTCGAAATTTCTCTTGTTCATCCGGATCAGAAAATAGAAGTCGTTGTGAAACCATTTTTTCCTGACGGTTCGTTCGGCCAGTTCTGCCACGGCTGCAGGCTGCACGCAAAGCTCCTGCATCTGGCGATTAATCAGGTTGGTTAATGCCGTATCAAAATCCTGGTGAGTATCTTCGAGGGCCTGAGCGGCAAGCCGTATTCCCAGCAGGTCTGAATAGGTGTCTTCCCACGAAAACGAAGACGGATGTTCCGGCAGAAAGGCAACCGAGGCAAAACCAAACCAGGTGACTATTTCGTGCCAGACGGTGCTGGTATGTGCCAGATACTGTGCCAGTCGGATGGATACGGAGTCAACCATGGGTTTTTTCTGGTCCGGGCTGAGAGTGGCCCACTGTTCCGGATAGTGGATAGTAATGGTGTAAATGGAAGGCTCGATCATCTGAAATGAGAAACCAGACTGGCCTTCCGTCAAATGGTGGTGTACGATGTCATGGAGATAGCGGGTCCGATCGGCAGACTCGCGCAGGTGGGCGATATCGATAAAGCCGCCGCGGCAGGTATAAACCATCCCATTGTGTTCGGACCAGCCGCTGTTGTATTGATGGTGTCCCAATTGATCCGGCTCTGGAAAATTCATCCCGAGCGGGCAGCCAAAAAATGCTCCTACCCGCTGGCTGAGTTGAGGGGTTGTGCGGCATCCTGTGATGGCCGGACCTGCAGCCGCCAGGAGTAGAATCAGATAAAACCTTGTGTTAAAACAGAGTAAAGGCATTCGCGGCTCGCTGAGACTCCAAATCCTTCTTGTTGTATTGGCAATGGATTTCGGATATTATACTTTCAGATATGAAAACGCTGCAAATCAACCTGTGGGCACCGTTGTCCACGGCTTATTGGCGATACGTTTCATTCTAAATGTATCCATCTAAATGAAATACAGAGTATTGTCAAGCGTGATTTCGGTCTCGTATCATAATATGCTTTATACTGAGCTGAGGTGAAATTGTCCGCCTGAGGCGCGGCTAAGTACGGTTTCCATGTGTTCTGTAGCTATTTTCGCGGCACACTGATACTGGTTAAGGATAAATCCTGATTGCTGGGTACAGATGAAAAAGACGATCACACAAAGTTTATTCGAAGAGATGAATCGAGCAGAATTGCCGCCGGGGCATGTGATTCGTGTGGCTGTGGATACGGGGGCCGATAGCGAATTCGATTACCTGCTGCCGGAGAACCTGGGGATGGTGATGGAAGGGCAGCGGGTCGAGGTCCCGTTTGGCAAGCATAACAAACGGGTTCCGGCCTTTGTGCTGGGTGTGCTGACCGATGCGGAAGCGATCCATAAGGCCAGGCAGTTTCATCTCAAACAGGTGCAGAAAATTATAGATGCGGCGCCGTTATTGGATAGCCAGTTGATGTCGCTGGCTCGCTGGATTGCGGAGTATTATGTCTGTCCGCTGGGTCAGGTTCTGGCCTCGATCATTCCGGCGGCGGTCAAACACGATGCCGGGGCAAAGACCGAGCAATTTATTTACTTATCCGCACAAGCGGGTCAGGTTGGTGCCCAGGTCAAAAGCACCAAGCAGCGTGCGATTCTCGAGATTCTGCAAACGCTGGAGGCCTTTGATGAATCACGGGGGGTGGAAAAAAAATCCCTGTTGCGTCAGGGCCAGTGCGGGCCAGTGCCGCTTAAACAGCTCATTCGCAGAGGTCTTGTCTGTGTTGCGGCGCGTCGGGTGATTGGGGCACTGCCTGCGGTTCCTCAGGCACTGATGTCGGGCAGCAGGCCGGTGGTTCTCAACGCCGGCCAGCAGCGGGCTGTGGAGCATTTGACAGCGCAGCTTCAATCGAATACGTTTGGCGTAACACTGCTGCATGGGGTTACTGACAGCGGCAAAACGGAGGTGTATATTCGCGCTATCGAGGTCTGTCTGCGGCAGGGTAAACAGGCCATCGTGCTGCTGCCTGAAATTGCCCTGACGGCTCAGATGGTGGAGCGGTTTCGGCAGCGGTTTGAAAAAGTGGCTGTGCTGCATTCCGGCCTGAATCAATCGCAGCGCAATGCCCAGTGGCAAATGATTAAAAGCGGCGATGCCGATGTGGTAATCGGTGCCCGGTCGGCGATTTTTGCACCGCTGTCGAAGGTCGGGCTGATTGTTGTTGATGAAGAGCACGAACCGGGTTACAAGCAGGACACCGTGCCGCGTTATCATGGCCGCGATGTGGCGATCAAGCGGGCCCAGCTGGCCGGTGCGCATTGCCTTCTGGGTTCGGCGACCCCGTCGCTTGAAACCTTGTCCAATTGCCGGACAAAACCGTTTTATACCCTGATGGAGCTGCCCGAACGTGTGACCGGGATGCCGATGCCGGAAATGAAGCTGGTGGATATGACGCTGGCGTTTCAGGGAAGGGGGCAAAAAGGTCCGCATATCCTGAGTCCTCTGCTTATTGAGCAGCTTGAAAAGACGCTGGATCAAGGCCAGCAGGCGATTTTGCTGCTGAACCGTCGGGGATACAGCAATTTTGTCTATTGCCCAAGCTGTCGTCATACCCTGCACTGTATGAATTGCGATGTGACACTGACATTTCACAAGCGTGCTCATCTGGACAAGACCGAGGATACTGCTGTGGGGACGCATATTCAGGGCGGCTATGCGATATGCCATTATTGTTTGTCCAAGACGATGGTCCCCAAAAAATGTCCGCTCTGTCAGCATACGATGACCATGATTGGGCTGGGTTCTCAGCGACTGGAGGAAGAATTGCTGGCGTGCCTGCCGCAGGCCCGGATCAAACGTGTGGACAGTGACTCCATGAACGGGCAGGATTATTACAGCGTGCTCGATGAGTTTGCCGCAGGCAAGATTGACATTCTGACCGGCACCCAGATGCTGGCCAAAGGGCTGCATTTTCCGAATGTGACGCTGGTGGGTATTGTCAGTGCGGATACAGCTCTGACGTTGCCGGATTTTCGAGCCAATGAACGGACGTTCCAGCTTATCAGCCAGGTGGCCGGTCGGGCGGGGCGGGGGGATAAACCGGGGCTGGTGATTGTGCAGACCTATCTGCCGGATGCCCCCGTGATACGCTATGCGCTGCGCTATGATTTTCAAGGGTTTGTAAAAGAGGAGCTTGAACATCGAAAAATGTGTTATCTGCCGCCATTCTGGAGGATGGGGATAATTCATATCAGAGATACGGTTTACGATCGTCTCGAAGCGGCTGCCCGGGTGCTTCGAGAACGGATTGACGCGACTATCCAGCGTTTGGGCCTGGAAATCCGGCTTCGGGGTCCGATGCCGGCCACGATCAGCCGGATTCAGCGGTTTCACCGGTTCCAGATTATCCTTCAGGCCCCCACGGCGGGGGATTTACAGCGGCTTTTTGCGGATTTACGTACGCAGGCGGCTATCCGTCCGGCGGTGCAGATTTATTATGATGTGGACCCAATTCACGTTTTGTAGCTTGCTTTTTTTGGAAAAGTGTGTATAGTAATCAACTTTCACAGCCCGGAGAATAGCTCAGCTTGGCTAGAGCGCTGCGTTCGGGACGCAGAGGTCGCAGGTTCAAATCCTGTTTCTCCGAGTACCGGTAAGGCCGGTTTTGCATAGTGTATGCTCGATGGGGTCGGACACCAGACAGCTTTTGTTGCATTGTGCGCGAAATCTATCAGGCGGGAGAATGAGCTATGAGGATCGTTGATATCGCAGCCGCAGCAGGAGTGTCCCCTTCCACCGTATCACGCGTTATTCATGGCGGTAAACATATTTCCCCTGCTACCGCAGAACTGGTTCGACACATCATCAGGCAAATGGGATATTGTCCCGGTTCGAGCTGGAAGGTATCCAATCCGTCATCTGGTACTCCATGCCTTGAGGTATTGCCTCGAAGGCAAGTTCTGGTACTGAGCTTTTCCTGTCAGTCCTGGCTGGATTCGATCTGTTGTCTGGATAACCTTAATTGCCTGTCTGCAGCGATGGAGCATCAGGGACTGGGTATGAATTTTCTGCATTGGCCGAATAGGTGCTGTTTGCCGTCGGATCTATGCGAGCATACGGATGGGTTTGTTTTGCTGCAGGGACCGCCGTCTTTGCCATTATGGCGTCAGATTCATTCCAAGCCTGTGGTTTCGCTGTTTAGCCATTCGACAACTCCCGGCGATCACATTCTCGTGGGGCATTATCAGGCCGGGCATCTGGCTGGCGAGTATTTCTGCCAAAAGGGAGTGAAACGGGTTGTGTTGATGACGCCGGCGGATCCACCTGTGTATGCCAGGCAGCAGGCGGAGGGACTTCAGATTGTGTGTCGGCAGGAGCAAATGCCGTTTGAAGAATGTCTTCTTGTCCCTCCGGCACAAGAGATTCCGCTGGGTCCTGTCGCAGCTGAATGTATGGTGGTGCAGGCGATGGAAAAGCTGATGGAAGAGACTTCTTTTCCGATGGGAGTCTTTATGCCTTCCTGCAGCCTGACTGCTTTGGCCTATCGTTATCTCCAGACCCGGGGGATTGTGCCGGGCAAAGAGGTGCGGTTTATTTGTCTGGGGTATCAGATTCCCGCGATATTAGGATTGTCTCCCAGGCCGGCGTATATCGACATTGGTTTGCCGGAGATTGCAGAAAAAATTGCCCAGTTGTTGATTTTACGGATAAAAAACCCTCACATTGGTCGTGCGTTGCAGATTTCTGTTCGACCCCATATCGTGCCTGACGAAAATTGATGTAAGTCTATATTTAGAATAGACATAAAGTGTTGTGGGTTAACCTGTCAAGTCATCTGGATTGCCCCTGTGTTTCTCTTTTTTGCCGTTTCTTTGAAAAATAGGTTTGCCTATGTTGCTATTTGGGATTATCATTGATAAATAATAATAACATTATCGAGGTCAAAAACGATGATGAAAGTACTCTTAGTTGATGATCATGAGATAATGCGGGAAGGTATTTGTGCCCTGCTTAGGAAGCACGATGATTTGGAGGTGGTTGGTCAGGCAGCAGATGGGCGTATGGCGTTGGAGCTGGTCAATCAACTCAAGCCTGATGTGGTGATTATGGACATCGGCATGCCGAATCTCAACGGGATCGAGGCAACCCGGCAAATGGTGATGGAGCATCCGCATATCAAAGTGATGGCGCTATCAACACATTCCGACGGTGCGATTGTAGCTAAAATGATTAAAGCCGGCGCGACAGGTTATATGCTGAAGGAGTCTGCTTTCTCCGAGCTGATGGACGGTTTGCGTACGATGGCTGATGGCAAGACCTATCTGTGCACCAAAATTGCCAAGGTTGTGTTTGCAGATTACATCAATCTGTTGACCAATCCCAAGGCCGATACCCCGGACGGCCTGACCAGCCGGGAGCGCGAAGTGCTGCAATTGGTTGCCGAAGGGCATACCACCAAAGAAATCGCCCGCGTGCTTCATCTCAGTCCCAAGACGGTGGATTCCCATCGTGAGCATATTATGGAAAAACTCGGCATTCGGAATGTGGCGGGACTGACTAAATATGCAATCCGGGAAGGGTTAACGGGCGTCTGAGACGCATTTGTTAGTGAAGTTAATTTTGTGTTAGAAATAAAATAACCAGCGTCTTGCCGGTTATGAAAAGGAAGGTTTTTTCACGCCTAAGTTGCGGTGAGTGCCCATTTGCAGGATTTTTTAGGGGGATTTCTGGATAAAAAATCCGTATTTTCCCGATTAAGGCCTGAAGCAGATTCTGCCGATAGACTGTTTTATGAATTCGAATCGATCAGGCCTGTCAGGTAAGGCCGACTGAGTTGACTTTGAAATCTCCTTTTTGAGGTTTACAGTTTACGTTCGTGTGGATCGGAGCCGGCTTAAATAACCGGCTCGGTCTGCTTGTGTTTGTACTGTGCTAATGTCCTTGTCGGTCCAGGCAGATGTGAATCATCTCGATTCAGGGCTTCCAGGCTAATGATGATTCGGGATGCGACCACCGATCGAGTTTCTGTGCTTTCCGGAATTGACGAGATTGTGTGGCCGTCCAGAACCTGTACCAGAAACCTGTGTCTCAGGAGTCATGCAACAATGGGTCAACAGCCAATTAGTGAAAAAGACTGTACAGACAACAACAGCCTTGCGGCGGTGCTGGAAGAGAATCTTCAGCTCAAACGAAGACTCCATCAGCTCCAGCAGGAATTTTTTACTATTTTTGATTCCGTTCCGGCGATGATTTGGTACCGTGACCGGACCGGAAGGATTCTTCGTGCCAACCGCTGTGCTGCAGCATCGGTCGGGATGACCGTTCAGGATTTGAGCGGGAAAAATTATTATGAACTGTTTCCAGAGGGGGCGGACAAGGCCCTTGAAAAAGACCTTCGGGTGATTCTCACCGGCCAGCCGATCCGCGGGGCGGTACGGCAATACGAGACGGCACAGGGACAGGTCCGGTGGGCTTTGGCGGACCGAATTCCCTATTATGATGAGCAGGGCAATATTGCCGGAGTGATGGTTTTTGCTCAGGACATTACCGAACGCAAACTGGCCGAAGAATCCCTGCTCAAGGCCAAGAATGAAATCGAGAAGGCCAATCAGCAGCTTCGGGCCGCGGCCGAGAAATCCGCTATTCTGGCCGAAGAGGCGATGCTGGCCAATCGGGCCAAAAGCGATTTTCTGGCCAATATGAGTCATGAGCTGCGAACGCCGATGAATGCCATTATCGGATTTGCTGAAATCCTCCTGTCGGAATCCTTATCCGAAGAGCAGAATCATTATGTCAGAACCATTCATCGCTCTGCGAAAAATCTGCTGGAATTGATCAACGATATTCTGGATTTTTCAAAGATTGAAGCTGGCAAGCTCCATATCGAAATTGAAGCCTGCAAGGTGGATGAAATCCTGGCAGAGATTCGTGATCTGCTTGAAATGACTGCGGTCAAGAAGGGGCTTGAGCTGTGCATTGACAAAGATGGATCGGTTCCAGATACATTTTTCTGCGACCCGATGCGTCTGCGGCAATGTCTGCTGAACCTGTTGAGCAATGCCATCAAATTTACGGACCGCGGACGTGTTCGCTTATCGGTTTCAATTCGTGAAATCTCCGGACAGAAACGCATCTGTTTTGCGGTGGAGGATACCGGAATCGGTATTCCGCTGGATCGCCAGAAAACCCTGTTCGAGTCGTTTGTGCAGGCGGATGCGAAAACCGATCGCAAATATGGCGGAACCGGCCTTGGCCTGGCCATTACCAAACGTCTGTGCAGCCTGCTGGGCGGTTATGTCCAATTGCACAGCCAGCCGGGGCAGGGATCTGTTTTTACGATTGTACTGCCGTTTGCGGCCAGTCAGCAGGACATGCTCAATGCCATTCAGCAGAACAACCACAGCAAGGTATCCCCCCAGCGATCCAGGCGGACTCGTGATGTGAAACTTCTGGTGATTGAAGATAAGATTCCCAGTCAGCTGGCGATGAATCTGATTCTCCGCCGACAGGGGATTGATGTTCGGGTGGTTCCCTCGGAGCCGCAGCGGATTCAGCGTGCCCTGGAAGACCGACCTGACCTGATTTTGCTGGATATGCAAATCACTCATTCGGATCCCATTGAGCTGGTTCATTCCTTTCAGCGGCAGGGCGTTACGGCCCCGGTGATTGCATTGACAGACGAGAACTCCGACGTGGCGCATCTGCAATTCAAAGCTGCCGGCTGCAGGGAATGTCTGGTCAAGCCCGTGACTCGTATCGAACTGTTCCAGACGATTCAGCACTATGCTTCGCATGCCCATCCAGATCCCTGTCGGCCGGACAACGCCGATATCGTGGCTTCGGGGCTGGCATCGGAACTGTCCACCGAATTGAATGCGCTGCTGAACAAATTGCCTGAATTGCTGCAGGTTATTCCCGAACTGCTCAATCAGTCCGATCGACAGACTCTCAAGCGTGTGGCCCATCTTCTGGCTGAAATCGGGTCTGCGGCTTCTTTGGCCGAGTTAACCGAGAGAGCGACGGTGCTGGATAACATCATTGATGCCGATGTTCCGGATAAGGCCGCAATCGATCAAATCATTGAAGACATCAAAGCGGTCTGCAGGCAGACAGATTCGCAGGATGGGGTAGAGATGCTCAACCTGTCGGAAGCGGATAAACCTCGCTAATCCGGCGGTTTGTGTACCGGCCTAACCTTCTTGGCAGGCCTTGCTTTCGGTCAGTAAGCGGGTGCGGACTTCGGTCAGGTAGGACAGCATTTTGTCGGCCTGCTGGCGGATTTTGGCATCGGGATGATTGACTCGACTGTTCCATTTGCGGTATTCTTCAGTCAGTCGCTTGAGTATTTCGTCCACAGGCAGGGTTGGGTCAATTCCCAATACACATGCCGGATCCGGATTTTCCTGGGCTTCCAGAGGCAGATATTTCTGGTAAATGGCCTGAAATCGGTCGGGGGGCAATTCCAGATGATCCGACAGACGCTTGAGCCAGTCCTGAAGCTGGCGGCGGACCGGCTGTGCAGCGGCGGCAATTTTGACACATATTTCCATCAGGCCAAATCGAAAATTCGTGTCGGCTCGCTGAAGCAGAATTTCGCAGGCCTTCTCCGCAGCCTGTTCCGGTGTGTCCGAGGGGATGATTTTGTGCACATCAATCGTAAAATTGGCCGTCGCATGATTGACGCAGGAATGGATCCAGTTTTCGATCAGGGTCTGCTGTTGGGAATTGGGCTGATTTCCCGCGGCCTGATGGAGCAGGATATACCCGCTGGCCAGAAGCTGCTCAATTCGTTTTTCAAAATCCAGATATCCTTCTGCGGCGGCAACAAAGTAGCTCAGAGTGGTTTTGGCCACAGCCAGTTCCCGTCCTGTTCCGACCTGGCTGATGCGGGTGGTGAATTGCAACAGACGCTGGCCGCGTTTGGGGAATCGCAGCACATCGCATCGCAGCTCCAGCACGGTTCTCCATTGCGGCAGAATGGCATCGCGTCCGGGGATGATTCCATTGTGCGTCTGGAAATAAAATTCCATCCCTTCGGTCCGCCGCATATTCGGTTGGGTACAAAAAATCCGAAGCGGTTCCAGCAGCCCTTCGGTGATATCCGTAATCTCCACCGAGACATTCGTATCGCACGCATCGCAGGGGGTGGTAATCCGCCCCCGCATGGCCACCGTGAAGACATCCATATCTGTGCCATCGACACATTTGCCCAGCAGTTCCACCTGCGTTTCAAAATGATAGGGGTCGAGTCTTTTCAAACCGGGCAGAAGGCTGCGCAGCCGCGGAATGCCCCATATCAGGGATGCGGTAATCGTCGCAGTCAGAATGATAATCGCCGCGGTATTCATAGTGCATGCCGACTATTGAACCTTCATATTTTGCAGGGCCTGGGCCTGCTGATGAACATGACTCTGCGATAATTCTCCGTCTTTGCCGACGCAAAATTCCACTTCGAGCTTTCGGCCGGATTCCTGATCTTCAAATTCGCAATGCATACGCTGGTTGGTGTCGTAGCTGTATTCCACCCGAATGGGCCTGCCTGCAGGACGCCCGCCGGGCAGTTCAAAAATCTCAGTGGCAATCTTGTTGACAAAGTCGGGGTCTTCGTCTTCGCCCTGGGTAATCATCACCTGCAGTTCGGTCTGATTGTCCGCCATCGTATAAAATGTCTGGGTGGTCGAACAGGGCAGAGGCGTGTTTTTCTTGAGCAGAATGGTATTGCGAACCACATGCCGACCGGTCTGTTCATCCAGCGGTGCACAGATTGTCCCATAGCTGTGATTGCAGACATCTCTGAGCTTGACATCCCGCAGACCGCCGGCAATGCCCTGGGGCACGGCTTCGGGTTTCTCTCGCAGCATGGTCAGGCCGGCATGAATCGAAGCCCCGAGGGCGACGCATTCATCGACATTGACCGCCACTTCCGGAGCAAAGCCGAATTTCTCGGTTAATCGCCGCTGAACCATGGGAATCCGGGTCGATCCGCCGACCAGCAGAATCTTATGGATATCCTTGGGTTTGGATTGGGCCTCATCCAGGGCCACATCAATCAGCATCTCCGTGCGGGCAATCAGCGGCTCTATGGCTTTTTCAAATTGGTCGCGTGTGATTTCAATGCGGACGCTGCCATTGGCTCCATACAGTACTTTCTTGGCACTATTCCGGCGTGACAGGGTCTTTTTGACATCTTCCGCCTCGTCTTCAAATTTGGCCATATCCTGGTCGTTTTGAATCAGCTTGGTGCCGCACTGCTTCTGATATTCCTGTTCGAACAGTTCGATAATTTTGTGGTCAAAATCGATGCCGCCCAGGGCATGGTCGCCCTGGCTGCACAAGATTTTCATATTTTTCCCGTTGACGTCCAGAATGGTAACATCAAAGGTACCGCCGCCCAGATCATACACCAGAACGCGTCCGCTGATATCGTGGCTGGCGGCATAAAACAAGGCTGCCGCTACGGGTTCATTGACAATCCCGATGACGTTCAGCCCGGCCAGTGTGCCGGCATCCATGGTTGCTTTGCGGCGGGTTTCGTCAAAGTGAGCAGGAACAGAGATGACCACATCGGTAATAGGCCCATGTTCCTTTTCGGCATCTTGCTTGAGTTTTTTCAAAATCAGGCTGGAGATTTCCTGCGGCGTCCAGGTATGGTTGTCGATCACTTTGGTCCAGTCGGTTCCCATATGGCGTTTGACAAAACGCACGGCCCGATCGCTGTTGATCTGCCGACTATTGATGGCTTCGATTCCGACTCGCACGCCCCCTTCGTCCTCATCAAAATACACGGCCGAGGCCGTAATACGCTCGCCTTCACTGTTGGGGATTATTTCCGGGCGACCGATAGGATTCAGTATCGCAATCGCTGAGAATGTGGTTCCAAGGTCGATTCCAACAAATTTTGTCATGAGTACACTCCAGTATTGTCAGCCAGGCTATTCAAACAGCTTGACCTGGGCACACCGTACAATTTTCACTTCTTCATCACTAATCAGATATTGATACCCTGGCCGCAGAACACGTGCGATAGTGCCGCTGCGTTCCGGCTGGGAATTGGGTTCTTTGTCATGAATGGCCTCGGCGTAGCGTT
Organism: Anaeroglomus insulsum; assembly: GCF_050689095.1. Lineage (NCBI taxonomy): Bacteria > Pseudomonadati > Planctomycetota > Phycisphaerae > Sedimentisphaerales > Anaerohalosphaeraceae > Anaeroglomus > Anaeroglomus insulsum. The sequence continues at coordinate 191,202 of NZ_JBOGCL010000001.1, read as the reverse complement.
CAAGGCCCTTGTAATCGGCCCCGATGTCCGGTTCGAATTGTTCTACGCCGCTGGATTCCAGTGCAAATGTCAATTCATCTCGAATTTCCTCCAGGGATTGAATCTCTTTGTTCTGTTGTCGGGCAATCCGAATACGGTCAGAAATGTTATCAATGCAGCGAATGATACGAAGGCAGAAACGGCGAATCAGCATCCAGTCATAACCGTCCTGCAGCTTTTTCATCTGATCCTGCTGTTTGGCGGCAAACTGGCGAATGGCCGAGACTTCTTCCGTGAGTTCCGATAAGCTGTTCAACACCGGCTCGGTGGTCATCATCAGCGATTCGGCCGACAATGCGTCCCGCTGGGGAGCTGCTGTTGCCAAACCGGATGAATGAGTGGATAACCCGGCCGTTTTACGTGCAGAGCGAATGGATTCAAAATAACCGACGCTTTGCGGAGAAGCCAGCGTTTCGGAGTCCGGCGAGGGGGCATTCTCCGGGCTGATTTCAAGCTTGGGGGTGTCTGCCGTCGGAGAAGGCAGCGTCTTGGTCGTTTTTAAAGGCTCAGCAGTTTTTTGCGATTTGGACACTGGAGTTGGGTCAGCAGGGGGGGCATCCTGTTCCTCTGTTTTGCCAGGCAAGACCAGCTTGACAAGCCAAACCAGGGCAATGGCGATCAAGATTAATATCCCCGCTCCCAGGCAAACCGAGGAAGCGACAATGATCATTTCCCGCGTTTCACGATCGCGGCGGAACTGATCAACCTTATCCTGCCAACCCGGCCCATACATGACCTCGGCCAGCTCTTCAGGAACCGTTTTGCTGCCGTTGGCCAAATGAACCATATCAATGGCAAGCTGCTTATCCTGATTTTGTTCGAGCTGCCGCTGTATTTCCGGTCCCCCATAAATGCCCTGGCCCCAGGGGGTATCATTTTTCTGTTCCGGCTTGAGGGCATTCCATTGCTGATAACTCTGGAGATACTGGTCTGTTTTATCCTGTATCTGGCTTTGCCAGATGCGGATTTGTTCCTGCTGGCGAGCCTGGTTGCTTAAGACAGACCAAAGCCCCACCGCCCCCGGCACGGCAAGCAAAATCGCCCAAATCAGCAATCCTTTTTTACTCATAGGCTATCTTCAGAGTATTTCAGCTCAAATGGCTTTAATGTCTTTTGAGATTACACGGTATCTGTAAAAAGCTTACGTAACGCCAATATATCGGTCAAATCAAGCGTGAGGATAAGAAGGATATTTGGTCAAAAAAGAACGCTGGTGGGCAGGACAGCCGTCCCGGAGCAATATAAGGTCCGATAACTGAAACAGGTCAATCTTTCTAAAACCCTGCGTTATCGGACATGCAAGGCCTATTCCGAAGCGGGCAGGGTATTTAGAAGCTTTTGGGCTTGTTCGGCCCAGAGTGTCCCGGGATGTTGGGTGGTCAGTTGGTTTAGCAAAGCACGGGCCTCGCTCAGAGCTGCCTTTTTGGCATCGGATTGGTTTTGCGTATTTTTCCAGATGCTGATTTTAATAACACCCATTTCATACAGGGCCTGAATCGCAGCATCAGATGTGGGGAATGTCTCGGTAATCTCCTTTAATTTCTGGAATTTTAATGCGCTATCCGGGACAATCAAGGCCTGGGCTAACAGGACATTGTCGCGTAAAGGGTCGGAGATATCGGTTGCCGCCAGCAAAGAGACCAGTTTGCCGTCATAGTCAAGACGATAGGGGTTCAACATCACAAATTCTGCAAGACGCTGTTTGGATTGGGGGGTTGTCCCCTGATTTTCACGGCTGATTAACAGACGCAATCGTTTCAGGCGGAACGTTAAATCCCGCAGTTTCGAGGCTGTCATAATGGTTTTGGCCGGCTGATTAAACGCACTAAACAGACCCGAAGGGGGGCTGGCCGGCTGGCTCTCATTTTTCTGAATTTCTGATGCGATTAAGGAAATGGCTACATCACATAGTTCTTCGGCCTTGTCGAATTTTCCTCGCCCCGCCTCGTGCATGGCAATGCGCCAGCGGGCTTCGAGGGCCTCCGGACTGGACGGGAAGGCGTCATAGAGCTTCTGCCAGATCAGGATGTTTTCATAATACGGATAATCGCTGTAAAAACGCAGGATTTCAGTTTGCCCGAACTGGCGAATATTGGGGGACATTTCCAGCAGTAACGCCTTATTGTATAAGACGATAGGCATCCGAGCGCTTTTGGGCCATTTATCGATAAACCGTTCATATTGTCGAAGCAGCATCTGGCGTTTAGACTGGTACAAAAACGCTTCCGGCAGCTTTTTCTGGATCCACTGTGGCCAGTTTCCATAGACCAGCTGATTTTGGATATCGGTCTTTAGTTTCTCACGCAATTGCAGGGATTCGGCAGGGTAGAAATGGCCCTGAAGCCAGCTTCGAGTGGAGTCATCCTGCATGATTTCATCGAGGGTTTCCGTTAGCGAATGGTCACGGAATTCATCGACTTCCTCAGGGCTTGATCCGGCGACATAAAGCTGATAATCCAGCTCTGAAAATCCGATTTTGTCGTAAAACAGCCATGAGGCCAGTGCCAGCAGCAGCAGGCTGGTCAACCAAACGCCTCCGGGTTTATAGCGGTTGTAATGTCCGATAATCAGAATCACGGCCGCCATAAAGAGGCCCGTCAGCCAGGCATACAGCCAGGGGGCATAAGAAAAGCCCCAGCGAATGGGATCAACGCTTTGATAGCCTCCCCAAATGGCCCAGTAGGCCACCTGCGGTGCCATACATAAGGCCACGGAAATGAATCGGGAGCGGAATCGCAGCGGTCTGCATGCTACGGCAATACAGCTTACCAGCAGAAATACCCCAAACAATCCGAGTCGGGATACCAGCATCACCGACAGAATCATGGGGATACTGTAGCGAAAACTCAAAAGCTGGCTGGTGAGAACCGGTACGGTAGCCTGAATACCCATCAGGATGCCCAGGACTACGATTTGCCATGGATATTCGTAGATGCTCAAGGGCAAATCGACAAACCGCCCGATATTCCAGAATTCAGGTCGGAAAAGCCCCAGCAAACTAACGGATAATTCCTCGCCAATCAACAACCTGCTCCAAAAAAAGCAGGTTGCCAGATAGACAGCGATGGACAGCCCCCAACACAAGTGCACATTGGTGTGACTGTAGTGCAAAGCAGGCCCGGCCGTCATAAACGACTTCGACGGGACGATCTGAGGTTTACTTGAACCGTTTTCTGCCATTACAGTAAAAAGCCGGTTTTGAGGACCGGCTTTGTCTTTTTGAGTTATTTAGGCCGACGGATGCCAGCCGACTGGATCAGGCACTTTCACCGCGAATCATGGCGGCTATTTTCATCAGGCGACTGATATTATCGCGTTCGGCCTCGCTGAGTTTACGATAAATAAATTTAATCTGTTCACCCAGTTCCGGAATAACAACATGTTCCAGCACATTGACGCGACGACGGGTACTCATCAGTTCCGTTGCCAGCAGCTGGGCCTGTTTTTCTTTTTCGGCCAGTTCCATCAGGCTGTCAAAGGCCCGGTTCAGCGCTCGCAGAGCGATATCCAGCTCGCCGCTGGTGCTGCCGAAACCATAGGCTATGATATCGCCTTCGAGCTGCTTGGTCAATAGGGGGACCCGAACGCTCATAATGCTGGCGAAGGAGAGGGCCAGACTGAATTTCGCCGTAGGGACTTCCATAGCCGCTCGAATCTGCTCCGGTTCCATGGTGGCCCGAGCCATCATAAAGCGGCGTGTGGTTTCCAGCAGTTCCTGCTCGACTTTTTGTCGCAATCCCTTCAAAGCTCGGGCGATATTGACCAGTTGGCGGCAAATTTCATCGCGTTTCTGACTGAGCAGTTTATGGCCGCGGACCGCCAGGGCCTGACGACGACGCAGGCCCAGCAATTCCATACGTGTTGCATTGACCGTCTGATTTGATGCCATGGATTAGGACTCCACCGCAGCGGTTTGCTCGGACTTCTTCTGACGGAATCGGGGCATATATTTCTCGATCAGTTTGCTGTCGATACGCTTGAGTTCAACGTTGTCAAACATACTGAGCAATTCCCATCCCAGGTCCAGGGTTTGCTCAATGGTACGATTTTCATAATACCCCTGCGAAATATACCGCCGTTCGAACTGGTTGGCGAAGGTCATAAATTTCTGGTCTTCCGCCGATAATGCGGCCTCGCCCAGAATCGTCGCCAGTTCCTGTGCTTCTTTACCGCGGGCATACGCCGCATAAAGCTGGTTATACAGGTCGGCATGATCCTCGCGGGTTTTGTTTGGCCCAATCCCCTTGTCTTTCAGACGCGACAGGCTCGGCAAGCAATCCACCGGCGGGGCGACGGCCTTACGGTGCAGCGAGCGGCCCAGAATAATCTGGCCTTCGGTAATGTAGCCGGTCAAATCCGGTACGGGGTGGGTCTTGTCGTCTTCCGGCATGGTCAGCACAGGGACCATGGTAATCGAGCCTTTTTTGCCTTTAATGCGGCCGGCCCGTTCATAAATCGTGGCCAGGTCGGTATACAAATACCCCGGATACCCGCGACGGCCAGGTACTTCCTTGCGGGCAGCGCTGATTTCACGCAGCGCTTCGCAGTAGTTGGTCATATCGTTGAGGACCACCAGCACGTGCATATCTTCCTCGAAGGCCAGATACTCGGCACAGGTCAGGGCAACGCGCGGCGTGGCGATACGTTCAATGGCCGGGTCGTTGGCCAGATTGATAAACAGCACGGCACGCTCAATAGCCCCGGTGTTGGTCAGGTCATTAATGAAAAACTGAGCGGCTTCAAACGTGATTCCCATGGCCGCAAATACCACGGCGAACTGTTCCCCCTTGCCGCGGACAGTGGCCTGACGGCAAAGCTGAGCAGTGATTTCATCGTGAGGCAGGCCGGAGCCTGAAAACACCGGCAGCTTCTGGCCGCGGACCAGCGGGTTTAAGCCGTCGATCGTGCTGATGCCGGTCTGGATGAATTCGTTCGGATAGTCGCGGGCATAGGGATTAATCGGGTTGCCGTTGATATTGAGTTTCTTTTTGGGCAGGATGGCCGGGCCATTGTCCTTGGGCACACCGACACCGCTGAAGACACGTCCCAGCATTTCTCGGGAAACCGACAATTCCATCGGTTTGCCCAGAAAACGGACGGTGGTTTGGCTGACATTGATGCCTTCGGTGCCTTCAAAGACCTGGACCAGAACCTTGTCGTTCTGGACCTGCAAAATCTGGCCGTGACGTACCGTACCGTCGCCCAGTTCAATATCCACAATATGTCCGTATTTGGCCATCTCGACGCCTTCAACCAGCATCAGCGGCCCGTAAATTTCAGAAACCGTTTTATATTCTTTTAGCATAGCTTACTCCCGCAGGGTCATTGAATTGATGCGGCTGATTCAACGGCAGAACCGCCATAAAGGCTTTTGATCTGCTGGTCAATTTTATCTTTGATTGCGTGTATTTTCTCTTTTTCAGCATAGTCGATATATTTGCAGCGAGCGATATCTTCCCGAACCGACAGCTTGAAGATATCGGCCGGATCCACGCCGTTTTCGATGGCTGTCAGACCCTGCTGATGGAAATGCAGAATCAGCGAGATCATATCGTACTGCTTGTCGATGGGGGTGTAGGTATCGACCTTGTGGAACGCGTTCTGGTGCAGGAAATCTTCGCGGATGCTTTTGGCGGTTTCCAGGGTCATCCGTTCATTGGGACCGATGGACTCGGCACCGACCAGGCGAACGATTTCAATCAACTGGGATTCCCGTTCCAGCAGTTCCACGGCCTGCTGCATCATCTCTGCAAAATGCTGGCCCTTGGCGGCATCTTCAAAGCAGCCGGGCATATATTGCTTATAAAACGAATAACTGGTCAGCCAGTCGATGGCAGGGAAGTGACGCTGCTGGGCCAGACGGGCCATCAATGACCAGAACACCTTGACCACATGCAGGGTTGCCTGAACCACCGAGTCGGACAGGTCGCCGCCGGGCGGGCTGACGGCCCCGATAATCGACAGGGCCCCTTCCCGCTGCGGACCGCCCAGACACACCACGCGGCCGGCACGTTCATAGAAGGATGCGATACGAGCACCCAGGTAGGCCGGATAACCTTCTTCGGCGGGCATTTCTTCCAGACGCGTGGAGATTTCACGCATGGCTTCGGCCCAGCGGCTGGTACTGTCGGCCATCAGCGCCACCGAATATCCCATATCGCGGAAATACTCGGCCAGTGTGATGCCTGTATAAACCGAGGCCTCACGAGCCGCCACAGGCATATCGGAGGTATTGGCCAGCAGCACCACCCGCTTCATCAGCGGTTCACCGCTGTGCGGGTCTTTCAGTTCGGGGAATTCCTTGAGCACGTCCGTCATTTCGTTGCCGCGTTCGCCGCAGCCGACATAGACGACCACATCCGCATCGACCCATTTGGCCAGCTGGTGCTGAACGACGGTCTTACCGGTACCGAACGGTCCGGGTACACAGGCCGTGCCGCCCTTGGCAATCGGGAAGAACGCATCGATTACACGCTGACCGGTTGTCAGAATCTCGTTGGGATTTAACCGCTGATGAACCCGACGCGGCTGGCGCACGGGCCATTTCTGCATCAGCTTCAGTTCGCTCTTGCCGTCCTTGCCGTTGACATAGCCAATGACTTCATCGACCGTGAAATCGCCTTCCTTGAGGCCTTCCAGCGTGCCGGCAATACCCGGGGGGACCATAATTTTATGCAGGACCAGCGTGGTTTCCTGGACTTCACCGATGATATCTCCGGCAGCAACCTGGGCACCATTCTGGGCGACGGGCTTAAAATGCCATTTGACATCCCGACGCAAACCGGGAATGGCGCTGCCGCGAAGAATAAAGCTGCCCTGCTCCCTGGCCAGCGCATCCAGGGGACGCTGAATGCCATCATAAATACTGGAAATCAACCCCGGCCCCAGTTCCACACTCAGCGGGGCGCCGGTATTGACGACTTTTTCGCCTGGCCCAATACCCACCGTATCTTCATATACCTGGATACTGGCCCGGTCTCCGTGCAATTCCACGATTTCGCCGATCAGGTTGTCGTTACCGACGCGGACGACGTCATACATTCGCGCGCCAAGCATGCCTTCGGCCACCACGACCGGCCCGGCGACTTTAATGATTTTTCCGTTTTGTGCCTCGGCCATTTGTCTAACCTTATGAGTGAATAATTTACCGTTTATCGTTCTTTATCAGGGTCGGAAAACGCCCTCAAGCAGGCGAATTCCGCATAGAGCATTAGTGCAGAATATCGATACCCGTTGCGACTTTCAGCAGCCGGCCCAGGGATTCGGTCGCCACCCCCGACGGTTCGGTGGTGAACGGCACAATCACGACACAGGGCGTTGCTTTTTTCTGAGTGGTATCAAATACAGCCTGAGCATGGCCGGCGATATTTTCGGCGACGACGACCAGGGAGTATTTCTGTTTCAATATCTGTTGGGCTGTCTGAGCGACCTTCTCAGCCTCGGGTTCGGTCGCAAAGGTATCCAGACCCAGTGCCGAAAACGGCATCACAAAATCTGCACTTCCCAAGACAGCTACTTTTCCATCCATACTGTTTTTACTCGTTCTGGAGTGAGCCGCGGCCCACTCGTGATTCGTTCTGTTTTAGTGATTATCCGTGCCAGGTACCAAGCCGATCCAGAATCAGTTTGGCCGACAGCGAATTCTTCTTTCCCATCAAAACCATCCGCACGGCACGTATTTCGGCTTCCTTCATCAGACAGTAAGCGATGACCGGCTGCGGACCGGCGGCAATCTCCCGGGTGCTTTTCAAAAAGCCCATCAGGTAATCCTCACACTGCTGCTCCAGTTTCAGAAAAGACTGTTCTGAACGCAGATAACGCACGCTTTCTTCCACCACATCATAATAGGGGGTCGCAAAAAACAGACTGCCAAGAGATTCATACGGCGCCGACAGCCCCTGAATGAATTTATCCATATCCACAAAACCGCCGGGGAAGAAGAAATCCCGTTCCTCTCGTTGGGCGACTTTAAGCCGCAGCAGCGTGCGCAGGTTATACAAATCCACCTGGATCCGGGACAATGATAAAAGGAAGATGTTGTTAAGCTCCGTGGCCCGTTGGATGCGCCACAGGTACTCCGCCCGGTCGATGCCGTAATCAATCCGGCGTATGTCCTTGTTCTCGTAGTACCCCAAAATGGCTGCCTCGACGGCGTCCTGCAGGTACTCCGGCAGACGTTCATAATTTTCCTGCTGGAGAATATCCTCGAATTCCTCAGCCGGGACGCTGCCTTCATTGCTGTAATCCAGGCCCAGCGGTTTTTCCATCACCAGCCGGCGGATCGCCAGACGCATATTGGCATAGTCTTCCCTCGCCCGCAGCAACTGGACCAGCGATTCATCCAGCATCAGGTCTGCAAACATCGCCCGCACGGCCGTCCGCCGCTCCATGAGCATCTGTTCAATCTGGACGTCGGAGCTGTTGGCTGCAATGGCATATTCGGTGGCACTGAGCTGCTCGGCGGCGGCATTGAAATCCGGCGCGTTGGCCATATCCGACAGCAGCCCGCGCGACAGCATGGACAATTCCATCGCCCGCACCCGGGCCGTGGGATACATATAGTCCCAGTTCTCTGTCCCGACCGGCGGATACCGGTAAAAATCACTGATTGTCAAATCCTCTTGAAGGCTCATTGTGTTTTCGCTTGCCCCGATTATTTGAATAATTCGGCGGTTAACTGCATTTCCATCGCATCACGAAGCTGGGCCACCAGTACGTCCACGCTGGCATTGATCCGAACCTTGCCGCTGGACAGAATGAAGCCGCCGGAGATATCTTCCCGAGTCGGGCTCAGACGTAAATGCCCTTTGCCCTGTCCGGCCAGTTCTCCATTGATGCGGTTGAGAAAGTCCTGGTTAATCCGGCTTTCGTGACGGCCGACGATGACTTCTTCCTGGCCGGTCTGAACCGACTTGTGAAGCAGTCGCTTCATCAGCTCCAGATACTCCCCGTCGGGCATCTGCTCAATGCGCTGCTTGACCCGTGCAAAAAGCTCATCCAGAACCTGAGCCTTGGCGGCCAGCAGTTCGCGGGCATTCTGCATTCGGGCGGCGGCCAGCATGCGGGCCAGCTTGTCCTGACCTGCGGCCTCGGCAGCCTTGCGGGTTTCCTCCGCAAAGATGCCCAGTTCCTGGTCCAGCCGCTGTTTTTCCTTGTCGGCAGCCTCCCGGGCGGCGGCCAGGATCTTGTCCGCCTCGGCCTTAGCCTGCGATATGATCTTTTGTACTACCTGTTCGGCGTTCATAATAGACCTTGTATTAAAGGGCAGATGGATTCGTGATTAGGCGCCGACTTTGATGCCCAGCATCAGCGTCAGCAGCGAAATCAGGAAGCCCAGAATCGCGTACAGCTCGATCATGGCGGCAAACACGACACCGGCCTTGAACGCCAGTTCCGGACGTTTGGCGGCCATCATGATACCCGCGGCACCGGTTCTGCCCTGGTGAATGGCGCTGAGCATGCCCGCAACCGCGACCGGCAGACAGGCGGCCAGAATCTGAAGACCCTGAGCCCACGTCACGGCATACACGGCATCAAATCCGGCGAAGATATTGAGCTTAATCATCACAAACAGCCCAACGACAAAGCCGTAAATACCCTGGGTACTGGGCAGTACGACCAGCAGCATCAGAATACCATACCGTTCGGGTTTTTCGCTCAGAACCGCAGTCGCGCTTTTACTGGCTACGCCAAGACCTATGGAAGAGCCGATACCAGACAGAAACACCGCTATTGCCATACCTGTTAACGCGAATACCAAACCCATGCTTTCCAACATACTCTAAATCCTTTCTTCTTTTATAAGCTCGTGTATATCTTTGCTTGTCTGTTTAATTTTTATCCGCCCTCGACGGATCGATCGTTTTATTTAACCTGAATATGCTTATACTCTTTATGCAGCGGGGCAAAGTCGCGGCCGCCGCCAACGAAAAATTTCGGGAAAAACTCCACAAACTGCAACCGCATCGTATGGACAAACGCGCCCAGTACCGACAGGGCTACATTAAACAAATGTCCACCCACAAACACGACCGCTCCCAGCAGCCAGCCGACATAGGGCACATCGGCGACCAGCTTGACTAAGACATTGATTGCCATTCCAAAACCCGAACCGACCATACCAAGCGCCATCAGACGGGCATAGCTAAGAACGTCGCCCATATAAAAGACGGTGCTGAACAGCTGATATACTCCCAGTCCAATTCGACCGCCCCAGCCAATCCCGCGGGCAGTGAACAGTAAAATTGCCACCGACGTGCAAATTGCGATAATACCGCACGGTTTTGCTAAAAACGCCGGCAACATACCTCCTTTGGAAAGTCCCAGGCACAGCAGGGCGTTCAGATGGATAATCCAGGTCAACTGATCCCAGATGGCTGCGGCAATATCTTTTTTCGCCAGGTTAGCAAAGAAAGCGATAAACAAACCAAACTGAATTTGAAGATACCCAATACCCAACGACAGCAGGAAGAAGGTCATCGGCTGTGTCATCGGGTCAAAGAGCATCAGTTTTTCACGAATACCGTTTAACACGGTTCTTAAAGCCTGTCCTTCCGGGATCAGCGAGGTGATGGAATCCCCAAACCAGCTTCCGGTAATGGCCCCGGCCAGTGTCGTGGTGATACCGCAGACCAAAAGCATCCACAACATCTTTTTGTCACCCTGAGCCTTCCAGACGGCCCAGGCTAATATGGCAACCAGAATCAGGCCATAGCCGCCATCGGCCATGCATAATCCAAAGAATATTGCGAAAAACGGAGCCAGAAACACCGTTGGGTCTATCGAAGAGGGGATTGGCATGCCATACAGCCGTGTGACCGTTTCAAACGGACGGACATACTTGGCATTTTCAATTTCTACCGGGATTTCTTCCCCCTCGGCTGGTTCAATCGGAGCAATATCGGCACCGTCAAACGGCTCAAGCAGTTTGACTAATTGCGGATAATCTTTCTTTTTTACCCAGCCTTCAAAGAAAATGGTTGAATCGGTTGCCGGAGCGGTGGATTGAGTCTGTTTGCGAACCAGAAAATTATGATAATGATCTGCCAGAATTTCCAATTTCAGTCGTTCGGTTGCGATTTCTGTTGCGGTTTTAAAGGCATCTGCCAGTTGGTGTTCGATTTCAGTGATGCGGTGTTGACGCTGGGTAATATTGTCTGCGATGGTCCCTTTAAGCCCCTCGAAGCTGGCGGGTTCAAATTCAAAGGACCGCAGCGCTTTCTGCACATCCTGGGCGACTTCTTTCATACAGAAGACCAGGCAGGGTTGCGCGGTAATGCTGCCGCCGACGGTCTGAACAGCCGCCTGGAATTCTTCAAGTTTTGCGACCGCTCCAGCACAATGCTGTCGGGGCAATATCCCGATGAAGCAGGTCGCGGTTTCCAGGGAGCCGAGCTGTTCGACAGGGGTTTGTAACTCCTTCCAGGGAGAGAGTTTCTGAATTTCTGAATGAAGCGAATCCAGTTGGCTCTGAAATTTATCAATCGCATTCTGTGTGCGTTCGGCTTTATCCAGTAAAATTAAGGCCGAAGACCCCAGCACGATTTCAGTATAGGTCTTTTTATCGATTTCAATCAGAGGTCGCAGGGCCGAACGTCCATCCTTTTGTGTGGCAAAAGGCTTTAAAAACGCAATGGCCTTATCCAGCCGGGCCACCAGGTCTTCAATGTCCTTGGGCCGCTTGGTTTCCATTTCCAGTTCGGGCCATTCTTTGCTGACCATGGCCCGTTCCGCATTGAGAATTTCGATGATGCCGGCATCCTGCAGGACAGACACTATTTGTCCCGCCTGGCTGCGGTGTGCCGCAATCATCACTTTTTGCATGGGGGCTATCGCCATTGTCTATCCCCGTCGTAACCTCGATTCATTTCGAAAACAGGGAATAACCCCTGTTTTATCAATCATTTACGTTGTGCTGTGTGCCGGAATTACAGAATCACAGAAAGTGGTGTTAATTCCACAGCGAGGCCAAAACCTTCCCGGCCAGCTCGTCAATCTTGCTTCGACTGGTGCTCAGCAGAGCATCGCGCTGCTTTTTGCCTTCGGCGGCCAGAGCTTCGACTTCTTTGCGGCCTTGCTGCTGGGCCGCATCGACGGCCTGCTGGATGGCTTTTAGGCGTTGCTCCTGAGCCTGGCGAAGCATATCCGACCGCTGTCGTCTGGTTTGGTCGGCAAGCTCGGTCGCATCCCGTTTGGCTTTGTCCACGATCTCTTTGGCTTGCTGTTCAGCTTCTTTTATTTGTTTGATTAGTTCCATTCCCTAAATCCGGCTTTAATGACTTTTTCCAGACTAAACCTTTTGTTGTTCAAAAAAGAACATTATAGGCTTCGTTGAATACAAGTCCACAAAAAATCACAAATTTATTGTTCAATTTTGCGACAAATTTGTCGCCCGTTATTTCTTCGGGGCCTGTTTTGGAATCAGATTCTTTTGTTCCATAGCGAACAAGACCAGCTCGACCAATTGTTCCTTGCTAAAGACGGAGTTATCGACCAAAAGGTTAAAGGCGGGCAGGCGAGAATTCTGCTTTTCATACATTTCGCGCAGATATTGCCGCTGGCTGTCGATTTCATCAATCCGTGCAGAGGCTTGCTCTTTGCTTAATTGTTCCCGCAGGCAGACCCGGGCGATACGCCATTCCTTGGGTGCCTCAATACGTATGCTCAGACCATTTTCAAGATCTGCTGTGGCTGCCGTGCCGCCCTGTCCGATAATCACGGCATGGCCTTCAAATGCAACGGTGCGCACCATAGCAGTAATGCTTTTGCGAATTTCATAGCCGTCGGGGATATTACTTTTGAGCAAGCCCCGCAGGAAATCTTTGAGCAGACTGGGCTTTGCGACCCGTTCTTTTTCGAGGATTTCCTCGGCCAGGCCGATATCCTGGGCAAGTTGTTTGAGCAATTCTTTATGGTAGAGCTTCCACTTTTTTTCGTCGCAGCGTTCATTGAGCCGTTCGATGAGCAAATTGGCAAACTCCAGCCCGTCGCAGCCGTATTGACGGGAAACGGTAACATAGGGACCGGGTTCTTTCTTTTTGACAATGTCGTCGAGATGTTCCCGGAGATAGGCAGAAATTGATGGCTTATCCATAAGCATATTCCCAATAAGGACCTCTACGTTTGCCTCGACTGCAAAGCAGGCTTTCTACTGAATCGCGTAAAGACTACCGGTTTTTACTGTTATTGTCAATAGAATCTTGCCGGATTTATTTGGGGTTTTCCGGGTGTACGGACAGGAGTTTTTGAGTGGCTATGGCAACGATGTCAGCATGGTCAAAAGCCATCTCCGGCAATTGCCGGACAGCAAACCAGTCTGCCTGATGGGCATCGTCGCCGGCACAGGGCCGCTGGTCGGTCTGACTGATTCCCCAATAGACGACCGTTAGCAGTCTTCCGCGGGGGTCTCTGCCGATGGTGCCGATCGTACAAAGCTGCTGCAAATCGATTCCAACGAGACCTGTTTCCTCTTTTAATTCGCGTGCCGCTGCGTCGTGCAGTTCCTCGTCCAGTTCCAGAAATCCGCCGGGCAAGGCCCATTTTCCCCGAAAAGGCTCGCGTCCCCGCTGAATGAGCAAAATCTCCCAGCCCTGCGGTCTTTGCCGAAAAACGGCCGCATCGACAGTAACCATCGGGCGGGGCCAATCATAGATATAGGTTCCTTTCACAGCCATCGCATTCTCCACAATCGTTGTTTTGTCTTATTGTTGTTCCAATTTCAAAGAAATACAACTGTTGTCTTTACATTTTTATTGGTTATCGTTTACAATACGACCCTTTTAATAAGATAATGTGACACATGGCACAACAAACAGACTATCGGAATATTTTGATCATTAAACCGTCAGCGCTGGGCGATCTGGTATTTGCTCTGCCGGCCCTGGCCACACTGCGTGCGTCATTTCCCCAGGCCCGGATCAGTTGGCTGGTTCGAAATGAGTTTGCACCACTGCTGGAGTGCGTAAGGGGGCTGGATGAAATGGTCCTGTTTGACCGCAAGCTGCTCGGACAATGGTTGTATTCCAGACAGGCCTTCGCGGAATTCAGGTCTTTTTTGAAACGGCTGCGCAAGAGTCGGTTTGATTTGGTTGTGGATCTGCAGGGGTTGTTTCGTACGGCTTTTTTTGCCTGGCAGACCGGATGTCCTCGGCGGTTTGGGATGAGCCAGACCCGGGAAGGGGCATCGCTTTTTTATACCCGTCGAGTGTTGCCGCCGGAGACGTCCATCCATCTGGTGGATTATTATAACAAGATTGTGTCGGAAGCGGGGGCTGGGGTTGTTCGTACAGACTATCCGATAGTCCCGCCAGCCCAGGCGGTCGAGTCGGTCCGGGGCAAGCTGGCTGCTGCGGGGCTGGCTGATAAGTCCTATGCTGTGCTGATTTTAGGGTCTGCCCATGTCAGTAAATGCTGGCCGGTGGAACGATTTGCAGCCACAGCCCGGAGGCTGGCTGCGGAATACGGATTTGCGATAGTTGCAGCCGGCTCCAGGTCGGAACAATCGCTGGCTCAGGCCGTACAACAGAAAGCACAGATGCCGATGGTGTCGCTGGCCGGACAAACTTCAATCCCGGAACTGGTGGCGTTGCTCAAAGGAGCTGGACTGGTCTTATCCAACGATACCGGTCCGGGCCATATTGCTGCGGCGATGGACGTGCCGACGGTAATCATTTTTGGACATACCAATCCCGCACGGGTGGGGCCGTATGGCAAACCCGGCTGGGTGGCGGCAGTGAATGCCTTTGGAAGAGGGCCGGCGATTGAAAATCATGACCCGGCTTACTGCATTACTCAGGTGACCGAATCGATGGTGTGGGACGCGATAAACAGGGTGTTACCATAGCGATGCAAAAATCCAAAATCAAACTTCGAAGCAGACCTTTTCTGCAGCAGTTATTTCGTCCCGCGGTTCGATTTGTGAAGTTCCGCATTCTGCATGTGGACGATACCCCGGATCGGATTGCGCGGGGTGTGGCGATTGGTCTGGTGGTGGCGTTCAGTCCGTTTCTGGGTTTTCACATGATCATTGCGCTGTCTATCGCGACCCTGCTGAAAGCCAACAAGGCCCTGGCGGTTGCGATGGTCTGGCTGAGCAATCCACTGACGCTGCTGCCGGTGTATCTGCCGTCGTATCTGCTGGGGCGTCTGTTGGTCGGCTGGGCGCACCCGGCCTCGAGGATTGACCCGGCCCAGGTGGACGATTTGCTGTCGAGCATCTTTTCACTCAATGCCTTTATGACGCGTGCTCATACGGCAGCATTCTGGCAGGAGGTGGCCAAGGTTTTCGGCAAGATTGGGCTGGAGGTGACCGTCGGCGGTTTTGTGCTGGGTATGCTGGCGGCGATGTTGGGGTATGTTGCAACCTATCAGCTGGTCGTTCGGTATCGGGCAGTCAAAGGCAAGCGGCGTTTTCGACAGAATCAGTAAGCGATTGACACAGACAAAGGGAAAATCATGTTTTTATTCACACCCAAATCGGTTTTGATACTGCTTATTGTGACCGCCATTATTGTGTATTTCTATTCACGAAAAAAATAAGCCCTTTGACCCCGTGTGGGGTAAAGGGCTTGGGCATTATTTTGTCCGGCCAAACCAGGACGGCTCAATATCCGTCGCGATTGAGCACATGCAGCACACTTTTACGGACCTCCTCGAGTTTAAGTCCCATATTCCGCAGGACCTGTGCGCCGGTGCCTTCATTTTCATACAGCAGCCCCAGCAGCAAATGTTCAGAGCCGATGGTCGAATGTTTCAGATAGCGGGCTTCCTGAACCGCATCTTTCAACACATTTTGTGAATGTCGGGTAAAGGGCAGGGTTTCATAATTGCCGTCTTCCGGGCCGGAGCCGTGTCGGACCAATTGTTTGACTTGTTCTTTGACATGCGGCAGATCCACATTGAGCTGGCTGAGGACACTGGCAGCACAGCCATCTTTGACTTCAATGAGACCCAACAGAATATGTTCGGTTCCGATGTGGTCATGACGTAATTTTTGTGCTTCCTGGCGAGCTCGTTCCAAAACGCTTTGTGCATGTTCTGAGTAGTGTTCAAACATGAATTCTCTCCTATAATTGCTGGATGCGTTACTTTTTCCCCGTCAGGGAACTAAAATTTTATACTCGTTTTGTCTGATTTTGTTCGAGGTCAGTCAGACGGTCTTGACCACGCCGTTCAGTCGGGCGGGAATGTACCACGGCAGGGGGGCTTTGTCCACTTGATTTGAAAATTTTTTGCCGGACCTGAAAAAAAGAAGTTTTTGACCACAAAATTGCATCTATCGGTCTTTTTTTGTATGATGCGTATCTGAACAGAAATAACATAATATTGATAAGCAATATCCGGCACAGAAAATGGATAAAATGGTAACGATATTAGGCATAGAGACCAGTTGCGACGAAACCGCCGCAGCGGTGGTTCGCAACGGCAAAGAAATCCTGTCCTCGGTGGTGGCCTCACAGGTCAAGTTGCATGAAAAATACGGCGGTGTCGTGCCGGAAATCGCATCGCGGGCGCATCTGGAAAAGATTCTGCCGGTGGTGCGCGAGGCCATGGAACAAGCCCACGTCGGCCCGGAAGACCTGTCGGCGGTGGCGATTGCCAATCAGCCGGGACTGGCAATTGCCCTGATGGTAGGGGTCACTGCGGCCAAGACGCTGGCCTTTGGCTGGAATAAGCCGCTGGTGGCGATTAATCATCTCCACGCCCACCTGCAATCCGCCCTGATATCGGCAGAACACATCCAATTACCCGCAGTGGCCCTGATTGTGTCCGGCGGACATACCAGCCTGTATGAGGCCCAGTCTGCCCTGGAGCTGAAGCTGCTGGGGTCAACCATAGACGACGCGGCAGGCGAGGCCTTCGATAAGGTGGCAACGATCCTGAACCTGCCGTACCCGGGCGGCCCGAATATCGAAAAGACCGCCCGACAGGGTAATCCCAGGGCGATTGATTTTCCGCGGTCGCTGCTGGATGGCCAGTCGCTGGATTTCTCGTTTAGCGGGCTTAAGACCGCTGTGCTGTATTATTGTCAGGGACAGGATATGAGCGGTCAGAACCGCGTTGCCACGATGAGTCCGCAGGAAATCGCCGACGTTGCCGCCTCGTTTCAGCAGGCGGTGATCGACACGCTTGTTATCAAGACCCGCCGGGCCGCCAAACAGATTGGTGCCAAGACCGTCCTGATGGGCGGGGGAGTGGCAGCTAACTCGACCCTGCGTGAGGCGATGCAGCAGATGTGCGACAAACACCGCCTGACCCTGCTGGTGGCTCCCAAGCCCTTATGCACTGACAACGCGGCCATGGTGGCCTCGCTGGCCTATTACAAATACCAGGCCGGGCAGTTCGCAGGCCTCGACCTCGAACCTCTGGCAACCAGTTAAACGATAGTCCCCGTAAACCCGGTGCAAAGGCAGAGTTTTGTTGCACCTTTTTCACAGGTTTTGCAAAAATGCCAACGATAGACAGGGAGTGTAGCTTGGCATCGTTGATGAGGATGGATTATTATGATAATAATCCATAGATGCCAAGGCGTTTTGGCGTCGTTGAGAGATTGAGCTGAAAATCCAACGATGCCAAAAAGCCCAACGGTGCCAACCTTTACTCCCCCCCCTAAAACGTGGCATCTTTGCCAAAAGTCGTTCCGTTTTCACAATAAACTCGGGCTGTAAGGGTTCCGCTGGAACGGATGTTTCTGGTTTAGGATGGACATGGAAGGGCAAATGCAGTATAGTACAGTACAGTTTATGGATAGATTACCTAACGCATAGATTCAGGGAGTTTACTATGAAACATGGAGTCATTCTGTCGGGTTTAGTGGGGATATTTATTCTGTTTTCTGCGGCTGGCATCTGTCAGACCACCTTTACCATTTCCGCAGACAAGCCCGGCCCGCAGATTTCCCCGACGATGTGGGGGATTTTCTTTGAGGACATCAATTTCAACGGCGACGGCGGCCTGTATGCTGAGCTGGTGAAAAATCGCTCGTTCGAATTTCCCAAGACGATGATGGGCTGGCGACCGATTCAGGGCGGACAAGCGGCAGGCAAATGGACTATTGCCGAAGGCCAGGACCCGCTGAATGCGGCGAATCCGAACTATCTGCGTCTGGACGTCCAGAATCCCGGTGAAGGTTTCGGTATGGCGAATGAAGGCTTCCGTGGTATAGGGATTAACAAGGGAGACAAATACTACTTTTCGGTGTTTGCCCGCTCTGCTTCGGGGATGTCGCTGAAGGTGGAAGTGGTTGCCGCCGACGGCAGAAAGCTGCTGGAAGGGACCCTCGACAATATTACCGGCGGCTGGAAGAATTATCACTGCCTGATGACGGCAACCGAGACCGATGCCAAAGCGACTTTGAACCTGCTGGCAACGAAGGCCGGGACGGTGGATTTGGATATGATTTCGCTGTTTCCGGAGAATTCAGCACAACAGATGGCGGGTCGGCCTGTGCCGGGACTTCGCAAGGATGTGGTTGCGATGCTGGCAGCCCTGAAGCCCGGGATTTTCCGTTTCCCCGGCGGATGCATTGTGGAAGGACGCGACCTGGACACTCGCTATCAGTGGAAAAACACCATCGGTGATATCAACGAACGCAAGCTGATTATCAACCGCTGGAATACCGAATTCAAGCATCGCCCGACGCCGGATTATTTTCAATCGTTTGGGCTGGGTTTCTATGAATATTTTCTGCTCAGCGAGCAAATCGGGGCCGAGCCGCTGCCGATTCTGAATTGTGGTATGGCCTGCCAGTTCAACACGGGTCAGCTTGTTCCGATGGACCAGCTTCAGCCCTATGTGCAGGATGCACTGGATTTGATCGAGTTTGCCAATGGCCCGACCGATAGTGAATGGGGCAAAAAGCGGGCGGCGATGGGACACCCCGAACCGTTCAAGATGAAGTATCTGGGCGTGGGCAATGAGCAGTGGGGGCCGCAGTATGTCGAGCGGTATAAGGTTTTTGCCAAGGCCCTCAAAGAGAAATATCCTGAAATTCAACTGATTGCTGCCACCGGCTCTGATCCGGCGATTTTTCCCAATGGCGATAATGAGGTGAAGTATTTGTGGGGACAGTGGCGTCTGCTTAAGCCGGATATTGTGGATGAGCATTTCTATCGCAAGCATACCTGGTTTTCCGAGAATGCCTCCCGGTATGACAGCTACGCCCGCCATGAGCCCAAGGTCTTTGTGGGTGAGTATGCCGCGATGAGCCACGGCGTCGGCAATCCGGACAATCGCAATAATCTGGAATGCGCCCTGGCCGAAGCGGCCTTTATGACCGGGCTGGAACGCAATGCCGATGTGGTGGTGATGACGGCCTATGCTCCGCTGGCGGGGCATCTGGATGCCTGGCAGTGGAAACCCAATTTAATCTGGTTTGACAATCTGACGGTGTACGGCACACCCAACTATTATGTGCAGAAGCTGTTCAGCACCAATCGCGGCGATAGTGTGATGCCGGTTAAGCTGGATTCGACCGAAGGCACGCTGTTTGTCACGGCCTGTCGGGATAAAGCTGCTGGCCAGGTGATTATCAAGGTGGTCAATATTGCCGGCCAGCCGATGGAAGCAACGGTCGATTTGCAGGGTGTCGGGCTTGTTGACAGTCAGGGTCAGGTGACGGTTCTGGCCGGTCAGCCGGCGGATGAAAACTCCGTTGAGGCTCCGACCAAAGTTGCGCCCGTCAGCGACACCATGACCCATGCCGGGTCCAGGTTCACCTATACCTTCAAGCCCTATTCTTTGACAGTGCTGCGGCTGACAGTCAAATAGCCGCTATCGGATTATTCGTTTAACGATTGACGATTGGCGCTGGCCGAGGTACGATTGATGTCAAATCAATCAGAACTCGAATAGCGTTAATCGTCTTTTTTTATGGATCGCAAGCAGCTTGCACAGATATTGGAAGATGTCAAGGCCGGACGGCTGGATGTTCATGCGGCGGTGGAGATGCTCCGTCATTTGCCGTATGAGCCGATGGGATTTGCCTGTCTGGATCATCATCGTCAGATTCGCTGTGGATTTCCGGAAGTGATTTACTGTCCGGGCAAGACGCCCGAACAGACGGCCCGGATTTTCGAGACACTGGCCAAAAAGGGTAACAATATCATCGCCACCCGTGCCCAGCGGTCGTTTTATGACCAGGTGCAGTCGGCGACGACGCTGTCCCTGCGATATGAACCTGCCGCACGGATGATTATCCTCGAACAGGCTCCCCTGCAGACCACGACCGGCTATATTGCGATTGTTACGGCCGGTACGGCGGATTTGCCCGTGGCGGCGGAGGCCGAGTGGACTGCCCGGATGCTGGGCCAGCAGGTTAAGACGATATGTGATGTGGGAGTGGCGGGGCTGCATCGGCTGCTGGAGCATATCCCGACATTGCAGCAGGCGGCGGTGGTGATTGTGATTGCCGGGATGGAAGGGGCGCTGGCCAGTGTGGTTGGCGGCCTGGTCGATTGCCCGGTGATTGCAGTGCCTACCAGCGTGGGCTATGGGGCAAGCTTCGACGGTCTGGCAGCACTGCTGGCCATGCTCAACAGTTGTGCCTCCGGTGTGACCGTCGTCAATATCGACAACGGCTTCGGCGCTGCGTACTCCGCCAGTTTGATTAACATGAAAATCGAAAGGACGCTGAGTCGATAAAAACCACAGATTTCCCAGATTGCGCACAAGACAAAGTTTACACTCTCTTTATTGTTCGTAATTCATGGATTATGTGGGGGCCGAAAGCGATTTGGCAAGATAGACGTGTCTGGCAATGAACGGCAATAACCGGCAAGAGTAACCGCCCAGGGACACCATGTTTATGCAGAAAATCACAGCAATTCCAAAATTAACTCCCCGGCCTGCGGATGGGCATAAGGGGCTGTTTGGCAAGATTCTGATTGTTGGTGGGGCAGTGGGGTTTTCGGGGGCGGCGGCCCTGGCGGGCAGGGCGGCCCTGCGCAGCGGGGCGGGTCTGGTGCGGGTGGCTGTGCCGGAGCCGATTCTGCCGGTGGTGGCTTCGCTGGAACCCTGCTATACGACGATTCCGCTGGCAGCGGATGTGGATGGGCGAATAGCCTCCGAAGCGGCGGGAGTCGTTCTTCGACAGGCTGGACAAAATGACGTGACGGCCTTTGGTCCGGGGGCAGGGCTTGCGCCGGGGGTGTCGGATGTCCTGGGGGAACTTATGCAAATGGATAATCTACGTCTGGTTGTGGATGCAGACGGTCTCAATACGTTGGCTGGACTGGGTAAAAGCTGGGTGCAGAAGAAAAAGGCATCGATGATTTTGACTCCGCACCCCGGCGAGATGGCCCGGCTGTGGAAATCCCTGTTCCGCACGGCAATGCCGGCCTGTCGGACAGAGCAGGCAGTCGCGGTTGCCGATGTAACCAGCAGTATCGTTGTTCTAAAAGGGGCTGGGACAGTGGTAACTGATGGCAAGCAAGTCTATATCAATACCACCGGTAATCCCGGGATGGCGACGGCGGGGGCGGGCGATGTGCTGACGGGGGTGATAGCGGCCCTGGCCGGACAGGGACTCAATGATTTCGATGCAGCCGTTCTGGGGGTGTATCTACATGGCCTGGCGGGGGACATTGCAGTGCAGGATATCGGGCAAGTCAGCCTGATAGCGACCGATTTGATTGAGGGGTTGCCCAAAGCATTCCTGAAAACAGAGCGGTCTTGACCATAAAATCGTGCTGGGTCTGTTTTTTCAGCAACAAAAGCCCATGGGGAATAGTCTAATTGAGTGTGTAAATGTGGCGGCAGTACGATTTGGATAAGAACAAACGGCATTTCAAGCAGTAGAAGTACACAGGGAAAATCTGTGTATAAACGCCGAATCCAAGCGTATTCGTCCCCAATCCCTCTGCATACTGCAATTTCTTGCAGTAATTGTTTGACGGGGTTAAACCCTTGACATAATATGTACGATTTACGGCGTCAGCCAGCAAAAGATAAAGCGGCTGATGCCGGCGTATGTGAGAGTGATAGAAGTTGTTTTGTTGCAATGATTTAATATTCTAAAGCAGGAGAATCCTTTGCAGGGCTGTAAAGGTCTGATAATCAGGATGTGCTTGCTGGCAGGCTTGATCTGCTCGGCTGGTTTTGCGCAAACCACCGAGGAAGATTTGTTTGTGGATAATCTCAACGAAGTGATTGTCGAGAATGAAAATGCCCGGCAATTACGAATTTACAGTGATGCCCTGATGCAGGGTGTCAGCGATACGATCCGCCTGGATGCGGCGATGGGGCTGCTGATTCGCAAAGACAAGGAATCTCGCGATGTGCTGATTGAGGCTCTCGGGGCCAAAGACAATATCCCGGCGCGGATGGCGGTTTGTCGGGCGTTGATTAAGGGACGCAGTCTTGGTGCAGCGGTGGGGTCGCTGGACATGTTTTTAGTCCCGTTGATCGATACATTGAAAAGTACCGACGTTGCGCTGGCTCGTCTGGGGGCTGAGGCATTGCTGGTGTATCGGTTTGACCAGGTGGGCACCCCGCTGTTCGATCTGGTCCGTTCGACGACGGCCGAGAAGCAGGCCCGCCTGAGCGGGATTTATGCCCTTCAGCTTCGGACCGAACCCGAAGCCCTGCGGTATTTGATTCAACTGCTCGACGACACCGACCCCGAAATTGTACGCGGGGCGGAGCTGGCGCTGCAGGAAGTATTTGGCGTGCCGGTGGGGACAGGAAAACAGGTCTGGGAGAAAATCCTTCAGGAAATCAATCAGAAAGATCCCGCGGATATTCGTCGGGAACGTCTGCTTCGTCAAGAAACCCGTCTGCGTGAGGTTCAGGCCGAGCGTGACCGCTGGCAGAGATTGTACCTGACTGCCCTTGATAAGGAGTTTGAGCTGGTAGAAGCAGCGGCCAAGACCCCGTATTTACTGGATAAGCTGAGTTCGGATTTACCCGCGATTCGCCTGTGGGCTTTGGATAAAGTCCAGCGATTTCAAACCGATGCTGCGGCAGGATTACGTGACAGGCTCTTGCAGATGTTGGCCGATGAAAACCGTCAGGTTAGGCTTGCCACTGCGAAAGTCTGGAGTACGATGAGTGCCCTGAATCCTGCAGAAAGGCTGATGGAAAGGTATAAAGAGGAGACGGATCCACAAGTGGCTGTGGCGCTTTTTGAAGCCCTCGGTGAAGCCTGCTTTTTTGCCTTTTCGCCGGGTTCAAAAGTGGTATTGTCGCCGGAATTCAAGACCCAGACGATGCTGATTGCCGATAGTTATGCCTCTAAAGATGATCCGGAAATGGCTAAAAAAGGCGCAGAAGTCTTGCGTAAGCTGCTGGAATTGGATGGTTTGACGCCCAAGGAGGCAACGAAATATCTGGAGACCATTAAGAATCGATATTTGCAGGAGACGGACAAAAAGGGTCCGGTTCGCGGGGATTTGCTGGCCATTATGGCACGGCTTTGCAATCAAGGGAGTCAAAAGGCAATAGCAGTCAAACTGTATCGACAAATATTTGAGGATGTATTACGCAATCACGACGAAAATAGTCTTGTTCGGCAGGCTGCAGCGGCGGGAATGGTCAGTGTGGATCCCACGGCAGCGATGAAGTTATTCCGCGAATTGAATATCAATACTGATAATAGCCCGACGGTGCGATTGATCGTGATTAATCAGGCCGGTCAGAATGGGACTATTGAAGATTTGGCATGGTTGACCGGCCAGTTGGGTTTGAATGGTGAGGGGGAATTGGCATGGACAGCAATCGTCGAGATTCTAAAACGGCAGGATGCAAAGGTGATTGCGGAGTGGTCGGATCGTCTTGCGCAGAATCCTTCCGTCGGGGACCAGATACGGGAGGTGCTGGAGTTGGCCGAGCAGAAAGCTGAGGCACAGAAGGAAGGGGATTTGTTGTGCGATTTGCAGGTTCGACTGCTGAAATGGCATCTTGGCAAAGGGTCTTATGAACATGTCGCTGCCTATCGCGAGAAACTGCTGCTCAATACTATGGCCAACAATGACATTAAAAAGGATGCGATTGTTCAAACTAATGCCTATGCAGTAGAAGCCTATCTTCAATTGCGACAATATTCAAAAACTGCCGATGTGGTCAGTGGGATGTTGCGTGATAATACGTTGAACGATAAATCTGAAATAGTGGACATGATAAATTCCTATTTTGTCTCTGAAAAGATTGCAACTGACGATAAATCCAGTTTGTTGAATTCTCTGCTGGAGATATCCATTACTTCACGGCAACGATGGTGGCAAGACAGGTTGGAACAATGGCGGGGGCTGATCGCTTTAAAGTCGACTTAATCGGTCCGTTAAGCAGTGTGCAGCACGTCGAATATGATTTTTGTCTTGTGGATAAGATATAGAGGGAATGTGTGGTCTATTGTTAGTTGAGTTATGTTGTCTGGTATTAGGGGTATAAGAGGGTAAAAAATTAATAATTTTTGGTTTTTTTGTGATTTTTCTGATTGCAGTTCGGCGTTGAGGTTTATATACTCTTTCCTTTACTATAGAGGCGGCACAGGGAGTCCCTGTTTTCATGATTGCGGTCTACCGAGGCGGCAGGGAGGACGGTGTCGTTATTTGGCTGGTTGTCGGCGGCAGACTGAAGCCTGCCGGTCAACTCACAATGGATGTGAATTGCTGCTGTAGCTCAGTCGGTAGAGCGCGTCCTTGGTAAGGACGAGGTCATGGGTTCAAATCCCATCAGCAGCTAAAGTAAATTGGCGTGTCTGGGCGGCTCTGTGAGGCCATGACGAGGTCGCTCAGAATAACGAGAAACGTAAACAGCGAATATATTAGAACATTGTAACCAGAACCAGGAATATCAGGAGGTTATTAACAGATGGCTAAAGACGTATTTGTAAGAAAGAAACCTCACGTAAACGTCGGAACAATCGGTCACGTGGACCATGGTAAGACGACTCTGACTGCTGCGATCACGAAGGTGGCCAGCCTGATGGGTTTGTCGAAGTTTAAATCTTATGATGATATCGCCAAGGCGTCCGAATCTCAGGGCCGCCGCGATGATTCGAAGATTTTGACGATTGCGACAGCTCACGTGGAATATGAATCCGACACGCGTCACTATGCACACGTCGATTGCCCCGGTCACGCCGACTATGTGAAGAACATGATTACCGGTGCTGCCCAGATGGACGGTGCGATTCTGGTGATCAGTGCTTACGATGGTCCGATGCCTCAGACCCGTGAACACATCCTGCTGGCCCGTCAGGTGAACGTGCCCAAGATTGTGGTCTTCCTGAACAAAGTCGATTTGGTTGATGATCCGGAACTGATTGACCTGGTTGAAATGGAAGTTCGTGACTTGTTGAACAAGTATAATTTCCCCGGCGACGAGACCCCGATTGTCCGCGGTTCGGCCGTGAAGGCGATGAAGGCAGAGTCAGCCGATGATCCGGCCTGCGAGCCCCTTAAGCAGCTCTTGAAGGTTTTGGATGAATATGTTCCGGTTCCGGAGCGTGAAGTTGACAAGCCCTTCCTGATGCCGATTGAAGACGTGTTCAGCATCAAAGGCCGCGGTACTGTGGGTACGGGTCGTATCGAACGCGGCGTGGTGAAAGTGGGCGACGAAGTTGAAATCATTGGTCTGGTGGAAGAGACCCGCAAGACGACCGTGACCGGTGTTGAGATGTTCAACAAGACGCTGAATGAAGGTCAGGCCGGTGATAACGTCGGCGTGCTTCTGCGTGGCGTTGAAAAGAAAGACCTCGAACGCGGTATGGTTCTTGCCAAACCCGGTTCGATTACACCGCACACCAAGTTTGTCGGTGAAGTGTATGTGCTGACCAAGGAAGAGGGTGGTCGTCATACCCCGTTCTTCCCGGGCTATCGTCCGCAGTTCTTCTTCCGGACGACCGACGTTACCGGTTCGATTACCGCCATTCGTAGCCGTGAAGGCAAGGCCGCCGAAATGTGTATGCCCGGCGACAACATCGAAATGGAAGTGGAAATCGGTTCCAAGATCGCGATGGAAGAAGGTCTTCGGTTTGCAATTCGCGAAGGCGGCAGAACTGTCGGCGCCGGCGTTGTGACCAAGATTCTTGCATAATTGAACGACAAGACCCTGGGGCGTCGAGAGTCTCGACGCCCCATTTTATCCCTTTCGGGACATGTGGACCGTGCGGGATAGTCTTTTAGAGAGGCATAGCATAATGGCAAAGATGCAAAAACGAGAATGGGTGTGGCTTGAGTGCAAAGACTGCGGCGATCGCAATTATCGCACGCCGGTCAATGTGCAGGGCGGCACGCCGAAGATCGAGCTGGTAAAATACTGCAAACGCGAACGGAAACGAACCGTTCATAAGATCCGCAGGAAGTAACCGCATCACCGTGCGATTCCGGTAACGAAGTGGTTATCGGATATAGGTCAGTAGCTCAATTGGCAGAGCAGCGGTCTCCAAAACCGCAGGTTGGGGGTTCGACTCCCTCCTGACCTGGTGAGACAGTTGAGCTGCCATCTGGGGATTTGCAGCAGATGGGCTGGATTCGGCTGAAACGGAACAAAAACGGTTAAGGGTAGAATACGACGATGAAGAATCTGAATATATACAAGCGCGGTCAGGCGAAAAATACACGTCTGTGGACGGGGATATCCGCGTTTGTGATCTGCGCTTATGGATGTTTTGTGCTTCACCAGAAACTGGCGACACTGAATAATATTTGGGTGGAGACACTGATTCCATTTGGGCTTTGTGCCGTATTGGGGGGGACGATTGCCTGGCTGATGAATAAGCCCTCGGTCGCGGACTTTCTGATTTCTTCGGAAGGGGAGATCAAGAAAGTCAGCTGGTCCACCCGCAAAGAGCTTATCAGTTCCACCACGGTGGTGATTGTTGTGATGCTGGCAATCTCGATTTTCCTGTATCTGGTGGATATGGGATTTGTTTGGACGTTTGATAAGATCGGGCTTTATTAATCGGAACGATCCCTGCAGGAACGCCAAGGAATATTATGTATTGGTACGTATTACGAGTTGCATCCAATAAGGAAGAACAGGTTCGGGATACTCTGGCCCGCAAAATGGAAGTGGACGGGATCAAGAGTGTGGGGCGGATCATGGTGCCCACCGAGCAGATCAAGCGCATTCGCGGCGGCAAGCAGCGTGTGATCAAGCGGAAGCTGTATCCGGGCTATGTATTTATGGAATTGGAACCCAAAGAGGACGGCAAGATTCCGGATGATGTCTGGTTTATCATCAAGGAAACCGGCGGTGTGGGTGATTTCATCGGTACCGAAGGAATTCCGACTCCGATGCGCGATACCGATGTGGCCAAGATGCTTAAGGAGGCCGAAAAGCCTGAAGATGCGCCCAATATCAAGGTGGAATTTGCCAAGGGGGATGTGGTCAAAATTCGTGAGGGGGCGTTTGAGAATTTTGAAGGGGTTGTGGATTCGATTGATACCGAGCGTGGTGTGGTGCGAGTCATAGTTACCATATTTGGCCGCAGTACCCCGCTGGATATTGAATACTGGCAAATAGAGAAAGTATAACCTGCCCCACGGATAGAAAGGTTTTACAAGCCCGGAAGCAGGGGCGGGTTAGGCGGCAGTGTTTCGCCGGAATAAACGAAACAATTAAGTTTGATTCAGAATAAAGAAGTAAGGACCTACTATGGCCAAAGAACTGGTAAAAGTGATTAAGCTGCAGGCACCCGGCGGCAAGGCAACGCCGGCGCCTCCGATCGGCCCTGCGCTGGGTCAGCACGGTGTCAACATCGGTCAGTTTGTATCTCAGTTTAATGAGCGTACCCGTGAGTTGAACGGAACGGTCGTTCCGGTTGAAATTTCCGTTTACAGCGACCGGAGCTTTGAGTTCATCGTAAAAAGCCCGCCGGCGTCGGTACTTCTGAAAATGGAAGCCGGGATTGCCCAGGGCAGCGGTGTACCCAACAAGGAAAAAGTTGGCAAGGTGACCAAGGCTCAGATTCGCAAGATTGCCCAGACCAAGTTTCAGGATTTGAATGCCTATGATCTGGACCATGCGGATCGGATTATCATGGGGACCGCCCGCAGTATGGGCATTGATGTGGTGGATTAACCGAATGTAAAGAGGATTCCGTGTCGGCCGACAGCCCCGTAAAGGCTTGGGTCTGACTGTGCCGGCACAGAATCCTGGTAAACAAATACGCTCACCACGGCGAAACAGTGGAAGCGAAATAAACCGTAATGATTCGCGAGGATAATCATGCAGAAACGAAGCAAGCGTTATACTAACGATGCGAAAAAGGCGGTGCAGGAGCCGTTGAGCCTGCCCCAGGCCGTCAAAAAACTCAAGTCATTTGCGACCACCAAATTTGATCAGTCGGTGGATATTGCTATCCATCTGGGGATTGACTCCAAGATGGCTGACCAGGGGATTCGCGGAGCCATCAGTCTGCCTCATGGTATCGGCAAGGCCCGCCGTGTGATTGCCTTCTGTGAAGACAGTGAAGCCGAAGCCGCCAAAAAGGCCGGTGCCATTGATGCCGGTGCCGATGAGCTGATCAAGAAAGTCAGCGACGGCTGGACGGACTTCGATGTCGCGATTGCATCCCCGAAAATCATGGGCAAAGCCGGCAAACTGGGTAAGGTGCTGGGGCCTCAGGGCAAAATGCCATCTCCGAAAAATGGGACTGTGACCGCGGATGTCATTACTGCGATCAAGGAGTTTGCGGCTGGCAAGGTTGAATTCCGCAATGATGCCGGCGGCAATGTGCATGCGGTGGTCGGCAAGCTGAGTTTTGAAGAAGCCAAGTTGGCCGAGAATATTCAGGCTTTTATTGACCATATCAAACGGATGCGGCCTTCGTCGGTCAAAGGGGCGTATATCAAGAAGATCAGCCTTTCGGCGACCATGAGCCCCGCCGTCCTGCTGGAAAACGTATAAATTCAGACAACCCGGCCATTGGCCTATTCTCAATAAAGAGGTGAACTATGAGTTATGCAGTAAAAGGATTAGTTCAGAACGAATATACCAAGCGATTTCACGGTGTGAATTCGTTTATCGTGCTTCAGACCATCGGCATCAACGGCATTGACAATAACAAGATGCGCGGCGATCTGAAGAAAAAAGGCGTGAAGATGATGGTTGTCAAAAACAGCCTGATGCGTCGTGCCCTGGAATCGCTGGGACATCCCAAAGGCGGTCAGTTATTTGACAGCGGTCCCTGTACGGTTGCTTTTGGCGGGGACAGCATTGTCGATGTCGCCAAAACGCTGGAAACGTGGCTTCAGAAGAATAAGATGCTGACCATTAAAGGCGCGTATGTTGAAGGCGAGGTTCTGAATGCTGCGGCGACCAAGGGATTGTCCAAGATGCCGACCCGGGCGGAACTGCAGGCCCGAATTGTTCAGATTACCAAGACGCCCGGTGCTACCATCGCCGGCTGTCTGGCGGGTCCTGGCAGTGTTATCGCCGGCTGCGTGAAAACGCTGATCGAAAAGAAAGAGAAAGAAGCGGCATAATATCCCTTTACAGAAGTATCCAAACAGAAATTGAATGCGGTTATCGAGGTTGTCCCGCAGCAGCGGGTTAAAAGGGACGGCGGAGTCCCCACTACCCCGAAACCATAGACCTACAGGAGTAAGTGAAAATGTCTCGTGAGTTTAGCGAACAAATCAAACAGTTGGGCGACCAGATTGTTGCCTTGACCCTGATGCAGGCCAAAGAACTGGCTGACTATCTCAAAGAAGTGCATGGTATCGAACCGGCAGCCGGCGGTGCCGTGATGGTTGCTGGCCCGGCCGCTGCAGGAGGCGGTGAGGCTGCCGCTGCTGCGGAAAAGACCAGCTTTACGGTTATTTTGAAGACCGCAGGCGACAAGAAGATTCAGGTCATTAAAGAAGTCCGCGCATTGACCAATCTGGGGCTGAAGGAAGCCAAGGATCTGGTTGATGGTGCTCCCAAGCCGGTCAAGGAAAATGTCAGCAAAGAAGAAGCCGAAGCCGCCAAGAAACAGTTGGAAGAGGCCGGTGCAGTGGTTGAAATTCAGTAAATCCAGAGTACTTTGATTCGGTTTGAAACGTTGTAGTGAGGCGAATAGAATTGGCCTTGGAATGGTTTTCAAAACCGGTTGAAAAAAAATTGAACATGTAATGAATCCTGCGGCAGGCGAACCTTGAAAACAAGGTTCGCCTGGCCGAAAGGATTTTGTTTGTTGATGCAATAATATCGGACGTGATGACTCCAGCTTTATGTGGAGTCATATATCAAGGCAATAAAGCCAACGGAGAGTTGTCGAATGACATCATTAAACATCCGTCATTTTCGTAATTTCGGCAAAATTGGCGATGCAGTTGAGGTTCCGAACCTGATTGAGGTTCAGCTTGCCAGTTACGAGCGGTTCCTGCAACAGGATCAGCCGTGGGATGCCCGCCCTAACAAGGGCCTGGAGGCCTTATTCCGTGAAGTGTTCCCGATTGTCAGCTATGACAAGACGATGGAACTGGAATATTTGGGCTATGAATTGGAGCCACCGCGTTATAGTATCGAACAATGCCGGGAATTGCGGTTGACCTACGGGTATCCGCTGAAGGTGCATTGTCGGCTGAAGCGAAAGGATATGGAAGATATCGCAGAGCAGGCCATCTATCTGGGAGAGATTCCGGTGATGATTGGCGGCGGCGAGTTTATAATTAACGGGGCCGAGCGTGTGATCGTGAATCAGCTGCACCGCAGCCCCGGCGTGGATTTTGTGATTGACAGCAAAGACGGCGACCGGATTCTGCATGGGGCCAGGATTATTCCCGAACGCGGCAGCTGGATTGAGATGTCGGTCACTCGCAAAGATGTCCTGGTGATTCGTATTGATCAATCCAGCAAGATTCCTGCCACGACGTTTTTGCGTGCGATGAGTCCGGACTATGGGCGGACGGATGTGCTGCTGCGGCTGTTTTACCCGACCCAGAGCGTCAAGACCAAAAAGCTGGAGCCGACGATGTGGGCGGTTGGCCCGATTGTGGATACTGAAACCGGTGAAATTCTGGTGGAAGCGGGTGCCCAGCTGGGAGATGCGGTGGGCCGGATTCAGGCCAGCGGACTGGACAGTGTGGAGGTGATTACTGAAGTTGGCGACGCCCTGATTTTGAATACCCTTGCCGACGACGGCTGCGAGGGCCACGAAGAGGCGCTGATGAAGATTTATGCCCGGCTGCGTCCCGGCAACCCGGCTAACCTCGAAAAAGCCAAGCTGTTGTTCGAAGAGAAATTTTACGACCTGAACCGGTATCGTCTGGGGGCGGTTGGGCGGTTTAGATTGAACCGCAAATTCGGGCTGAATGTGAATGAAAACGAAATGTCGCTGAAGCCTGAAGATTTTCTTTATACGATGAAATATATTCTGGGGCTGCGCAATAACCAGGGCGATCTGGATGATATCGATCATTTGGGCAATCGCCGTCTGCGTACGATTGATGAGCTGGCTGCTGCGGAAATCCGCAAGGGATTACTGAAGCTTCGCCGGACAGTCCAGGAGCGGATGAGCTCCAAAAGCCCCGACGAAGTGGCTCGGATTGCCGACCTGGTCAACAGCAAGAGTGTCTCGTCCAGCATCGAATTTTTCTTTGGTCGCGGCGAGCTGAGCCAGGTTGTGGACCAGACAAACTCGTTAAGTCAGTTGACCCATGAACGTCGTTTGAGTGCTTTGGGGCCTGGCGGTTTGAACCGCAAGCGTGCCGGCTTTGAAGTTCGCGACGTCCATATCAGCCATTATGGGCGTGTCTGCCCGATTGAGACGCCGGAAGGCACCAATATTGGTCTGATTGTGTCGTTGGGGATATTCTCCAAGGTGGATGAATATGGTTTTCTGGTCACGCCGTACCGGAAGGTCAAAGATAAAAAAGTGCTCGATGAAATTGTGTATATGCGAGCCGACGAGGAAATGAAGTCGGTTTTTGCTCCGCCGAGCATGATTGATCCGGCCACACAGACCCTGCGTGACGGGATGGTGCTGGCCCGGAAAAACGGCGAACTGACCCAGGTTGACAGTTCGGAAGTGCAGTATGTGGACGTATCCCCCAAGCAGATGGTGGGTGTTTCTGCAGCGCTGATTCCGTTTTTGGAGCATGATGATGCCAACCGCGCTCTGATGGGGTCCAACATGCAGCGTCAATCGGTTCCGCTGCTTAAGACGGAAATTCCGCTGGTGGGAACGGGAATGGAAGAACCGGTTGCCCGCAATTCCAGCATGGTGGTTCGGGCTCGCAAAGATGGGACTGTAACCGCGGTTGATGCCACGCACATTGTGATCGACGGTGCGGATGAATATGAACTGCTGAAATTTAAAGGTCTTAACGAACGGACCTGTCTGAATCAGACGCCGATTGTGACGCTGGGCCAGAAGGTCAAGAAGGGCCAGGTGATTGCCGACGGCGGTGCCAGTCAGAACGGCGTTCTGGCTCTGGGGCGCAATGTGCTGGTGGCGTTTGTGCCGTTTGACGGGTATAACTTTGAAGATGCTATTTTGATCAGTGAAAGGCTCGTCAAGGACGATGTCTTCACCAGTATTCATATTGACGAATTCAGCGTGGAAGTGCGTGAAACCAAGCTGGGTCGCGAAGAATTTACACGGGATATCCCCAACGTCAGCGAAAAGGCGCTGCGGAATCTGGATGAGAACGGTATCGTGCGGGAGGGGACCCGCGTGGCCCCGGGCGATATCCTGGTCGGCAAGGTCTCGCCCAAGAGCAAGACGGAACTGACCCCGGAAGAAAAACTGCTGCATGCGATTTTCGGCCGGGCCGGCGAAGATGTCAAGAACGATTCGCTGGAAGTGCCCAGCGGCTATGAAGGTGTGGTGATCAAAACCCGCCGCTTCATGCGGAAGGGGGCCGGCACCGAAGAACAGCGCAAGGCCTATAAAGATCAGATCAAGAAATACGAACAGGAAATGATTGTCAAAGAATGCACCCTGTTCAAAGATATGATGGCGCAGATTCACAATGAGCTGGGCCTGGATGTAGTTGACCCCAATACCCGCCAAAAGGTTGGTGCCAGCGATGATATCGCCGTGATTTACGAACAGATCGAAACGTTCGATATCAACTGGGTTAAGCCGGCCCAGATGCGTGAGGCGGCTCAGAAGATCGTTGATTTGTTCTGGCCGCGGCTTCTTCAGCTTCAGGACGAAAAGAAGCGTGAACTGGAACGGATGAAGCATGGTGACGAACTGCCCAGCGGGGTACTGGAAATGGTCAAGGTCTATATTGCGACCAAACGGACCCTGTCGGTTGGCGATAAGATGGCGGGTCGTCACGGTAACAAAGGTGTTATTGCCAAGATTATGCCCGAAGAGGATATGCCGTTCCTGGAAGACGGGACGCCGGTGGATATCTGTCTGAATCCGCTGGGTGTACCCAGCCGTATGAACGTCGGTCAGATTCTGGAAACACACCTGGGCTGGGCAGCCAAAGTGCTGGGCTTTAATGCCATTACGCCGGTGTTTGACGGGGCCACTGAAGAAGACATCATCAATCTGACGCGTGAAGCCAATGAGCATGTGGCCAGACGGATGAAGGAACTGGAAGCCCAAAAACAGGTTCCTCCGGCCAAAGAAATCTTCGCCCAGGTTCCGCTGGACAGCCTCAAGTCGCGGATTTACGACGGGCGTACCGGCGAGCCCTTTGATCAGAATGTTACGGTTGGCTATATGTATATGTTGAAACTGCACCACCTTGTGGATGACAAGATTCACGCTCGCTCGACAGGGCCCTATAGTCTGATCACCCAGCAGCCGCTGGGCGGCAAGGCCCGTACCGGTGGTCAGCGTTTTGGGGAAATGGAAGTGTGGGCGCTGGAAGCCTACGGCGCTGCCTATACGCTGCAGGAATTGCTGACGGTCAAGAGCGATGACATTGAAGGCCGCACCAAGATTTACGAGTCGATGGTTAAAGGCACCAATACGCTGGAGGCCGGCACTCCGATTTCGTTTGATGTGTTGTGTAATGAAATTCGGGGTCTGGGTTTGAACATCCAGCTGGAAAAGAAACGAGTTGGCATGCCTCAGCTGTAAATGCGGCTGTCTGGTGAGTGGAAAAAAGAAGACGTGCATCCCATGTGTTTCAGCCGGGCCAGAGCCTGGAAGGTCTGACATGTTGGCAGGCCGCCACAGCTCCGGCAGATGAAATTAAGGGAATACAATAGATTGGAGTTGGTCCTGATATGGTGGAATCGATTTACGATCGAATAAATGATTACGGTTCGGTGAAGATTACGCTGGCAAGCCCCAATGATATTCGCAGTTGGTCATTTGGCGAGGTCAAGAAGCCAGAAACGATTAACTATCGAACGTATCGTCCGGAAAAGGACGGGTTGTTCTGTGAGCGTATCTTTGGCCCGGAACGCGACTGGGAGTGCGCCTGCGGCAAATACAAAGGCACCAAATTTAAAGGGATTATTTGTGATCGCTGCGGTGTGAAAGTGACCCACAGCCGTGTCCGTCGGAAACGCATGGGGCACATCAATCTGGCCGCTCCGGTGGTGCATATCTGGTTTTTTAAGGCGATGCCCAGCCGTCTGAGCACCCTGCTTGGGATGAAGACCTCGGATATCGAAAAGATCGTTTATTTCCAGGATTACGTTGTGGTCGATCCCGGCCAGAGTCCGCTGAAGCTGCGGCAACTGCTGACGGAAGATGAATACCGCGAGGCAATCAACAAATATGGTCCTTGTTTTAAGGCCTCGATGGGCGCGGAGGCGATCAAAGAACTGCTCAGCAAGCTGGATCTGAATTCGCTGGCGGTTGAGCTTCGAACCCAGATTACCGAGACCAGCAGCAAGCAGAAAATCAAAGACCTCAGCAAACGGCTCAAACTGGTCAACAGCATCCGGAACAGTGAAAACAAGGCTGAATGGATGGTTCAGGATGTAATTCCGGTGATTCCGCCGGATTTACGGCCTCTGGTGATGCTGGAAAGCGGCAATTTCGCCACCAGCGATCTGAACGACCTGTATCGCCGGATCATCAACCGTAACAATCGTCTCAAGAAGCTGATAGACCTAAATGCCCCGGAAGTCATTATCCGCAACGAAAAGCGCATGCTCCAGCAGGCGGTGGATTCGCTGTTTGATAATGGTCGTTGCCGTCGTCCGGTTCTGGGCAGCAATAACCGCCCCCTCAAGAGCCTGACAGATATGATCAAAGGCAAGCAGGGGCGTTTCCGCGAAAACCTGCTGGGCAAGCGTGTGGACTATTCCGCCCGGTCGGTTATTGTTGTGGGGCCACACCTGAAATTGTATCAGTGCGGTCTGCCCAAGCGCATCGCACTGGAACTGTTCCAGCCGTTTATTATTCGCAAGCTCAAAGACCGTGGCTATGCTGATACCATCAAGAGTGCCAAGCGGATGCTGGAGCGGCGGGAAGAACACGTCTGGGATATCCTGGAAGAAGTGATTCATCAGCACCCGGTGCTGTTGAACCGTGCTCCGACCCTGCACCGAATGGGTATTCAGGCATTTGAACCGGTGCTGGTGGAAGGGAATGCGATCATGCTGCATCCGCTGGTCTGTCATGGCTTTAATGCCGACTTTGACGGTGACCAAATGGCTGTTCACCTGCCGCTGAGCATTGAAGCGCAGGTTGAGACGCATACCCTGATTCTGGCGACCAACAACATTTTCTCGCCGGCCAGCGGTTCACCCATGCTGGGACCGTCCCAGGATATGGTTCTGGGTAATTTTTATATTACGCATATTGCCGACAAGCAGCCGGGTGAAGGAATGGTGTTCCGCGATATCAATGAAGCGATTACCGCGCTGGATATGGGTAAGGTTGCCATTCATGCCAAAGTCAAGGTCCGGATTCCCGAAGGCAAGAAGGTGCTGGGTGAAAACGGGGTTGAAAAAGGCCCTGTGATTACGACCACGCCAGGCCGGTGTTTGTTTAATGATATTCTCGATGCACGGATGCCGTTCTATAACATGACCCTCGACAAGAAGAAGCTGGGGAATGTCATCCAGGATTGTTATGAATATGCCGGCGCCAAGGCCACCCTGGAGCTGCTGGATAACATGAAGGAACTGGGCTTTAAGCGGGCGACGCTGTCGGGGATGAGTTTTGGTCTGATTGACCTGCGAATTCCGCCGGAAAAACATAGTATTATCGAGATGACCCAGAAAAAGTGCGACAAGATCGTCAAGAATTTCCAGATGGGTGTGTTGACCGAAGGCGAACGCTACAATCAGATTATCGATGCCTGGACCCATGCCCGTGTGGCCGTGACCAACGCGATGATGAACGCGATGAAAAATGATACCCGCAACGGCAAGCCCTATCTGAACCCCATCTGGGTGATGAGGCATTCAGGGGCCCGCGGCAGTATCGACCAGATTCAGCAGTTGGCGGGTATGCGTGCGTTGATGGCCAAGCCCAGCGGTGAAATTATTGAAACGCCCATTAAATCGAACTTCCGCGAAGGCCTCAATGTGCTGGAGTATTTCAGTTCGACACACGGTGCCCGCAAGGGACTGGCCGATACGGCATTGAAGACGGCAGACTCCGGTTATCTGACTCGTAAACTGGCGGATGTTGCTCAAAATGTGATGATCAGCGAGCAGGACTGCGGTACCCTGCAGGGGATTACCAAGAGCACTGTGTACAAGGGCGAGACCGTTGATATTGCTCTGAAAAATCTGATTGTCGGCAGAACGGCCCGAGACAATATCCGCAATCCGATTACCGATGAGATGATTGTTCGTGAAAACGAAGTGATTACTCCGGAAGCAGCGGATAAGATCGAGCAGCTCGGACTGGATGCCATTCGTGTCCGCAGTCCGCTGACCTGCGAGAGCAAGGTTGGCGTCTGTGCCAAATGTTACGGTTGGGACCTGAGTACCGGCATGATGGCCGAAGAAGGCCTGGCCGCCGGGATTATTGCGGCTCAATCCATCGGCGAACCCGGTACACAGTTAACCATGAGAACGTTCCATACCGGCGGTATTGCTGCGGTATCGCTGATCGAAACCGATCAGAAGGCAACCCGTGACGGTGTGGTGAAATATATCGAATTAAATGTTGTCGAAGCCGACCATCAGGGAACACTGCAGCGAATTGCACTGCGACGCAATGGTGAAATGGCTCTGGTGGATGACAAAGGACGTGAACTGGAACGGTTCAAAGTACCCTATGGCGGGATCGTGGTGGTCGAAGACGGCCAAAAGGTCAAACGCGGCGACCGGCTGTACGCCTGGGACCCGCACCGCGTTCCTATTCTGGCGGAAGTTCCGGGTTTTGTTCGTCTGGTGGATGTTATCGAAGGCGAGACTATGCGTGTGGACGAAGAGCGCAAGGGTCAGCGTGGTCGACCGGTGGTCATCGAACACAAAGGCGACAAACATCCGCAGGTCATTATCGAAGACGGCGAAGGCAAAATTCTGGATGTTCACTATCTGCCGGCCAAGGCCCGTATTGAAGTGGACGAAGGACAACAGGTTAGTGCCGGTGCACTGCTGGCCCGGTTGCCCCGCGGCGGAGGCGGCACACAGGACATTACCGGCGGTCTGCCGCGTGTGACCGAAATCTTTGAGGCACGCAAGCCCAAAGATCCGGCTGCGATGGCGGAAATTTCCGGTATCGTCGAGCTTAAGAGTGATAAACGCCGCGGCAAGATGACGATTATCGTTCGTAATGAAAGCGGTATGGAAAAGGAACATCACGTGCCGCGTGACCGCCACCTGAACTTCCATACCGGAGACCGAGTGGAAGCGGGAGATGCGCTGACCGATGGGCCGCTGGTGCCGCACGATATTTTGCGAATTAAGGGAGAAGAAGCCCTGCAGCGGTATCTGCTTCGCGAAATTCAGAATGTCTATCGTGCCCAGAGTGTGACGATTAACGATAAGCATGTTGAGATTATTCTGTCTCAGATGATGAATAAGGTGGAAATTGAAACGGTCGGCGATAGCCAGTTCCTGCCCGGTGAGGTGGTGGATAAACTGGATTTCCGTAAAGCAAATGCGGAACTGTCCAACAGCCTGCGGATCAGTGAGCCGGGGGATACGGACCTGAAAGTCGGCCAGCTGGTGACCAAGGAACAGCTCGAAGCGGCCAATGAAAAGGTCGAGATGTTGGGTGGAACCCCTGCCAAAGGCAAGAAGCCCAGACCTGCAACGGCAACAACGCTGCTGTTGGGTATCACCAAGGCCTCACTGCAGTCGGACAGCTTTATTTCAGCGGCCAGCTTCCAGGAAACAACAAAAGTCTTGACGGAAGCGGCATTGTCAGGTAAAATCGATGATTTGCTGGGTTTGAAAGAAAATGTCATTCTGGGACACTTGATTCCGGCCGGCACGGCGTTCAAGAAATATTTGGATGCCAGGGTCAAGCACTTGGGCGAACCTCCGGTGCCCAAGCAGCTTGAAGAATTGCGTCAGGCCAAGGAAGCCGAGGCCGCTGCAGATAAGGCGGTGAAAGCGGCGCTGGGGCTTGAATAGGATGGCAAAAGTGTATAACTTGTTTATTTGCAAGCGCTTAACAAAGGTTTGGAGAATTTATGCCGACAATTAATCAGTTAGTTCGTAATGGCCGTAAACAGACGGGCAAAAAAAGAGTTTCGGATATTTCCGGAAGCCCCCAAAAGCGCGGCGTGTGTCTGATTGTCAGAACTCAGACCCCCAAAAAGCCCAACTCGGCGTTACGAAAAATCGCCCGTGTGCGATTAACCAATGGGACCGAAGTGACCGCTTACATTCCGGGTATCGATCACAACCTGCAGGAACACAGTACGGTGATGATACGTGGTGGTCGTGTGCGTGACCTGCCAGGCGTTCGTTATCATATTGTTCGCGGAACGCTGGATACCGCCGGTGTCAACGGACGCAAACAAGGCCGCAGTAAGTATGGCGCCAAAAAAGGTAAGTAAGGATTTGTTCTGTATTCGATGATATGGATACAGATAAGCCATAAAATAGAGCCTGTGAAACCTTAACTACGATAGCAAGGTGTTTGAATGGGAAGAAAAAAATTTGTAGAAGCAGATAGTCGATATTTAATGCCGGATCACCGGTATCAGAGCAAGCTGGTATCGAAATTTATCAATTGCATGATGTGGGACGGCAAGAAGAGCCGTTCACAGCAGGTGTTTTATGAGGCGATGGATATCATTGCCAAGCAAGTCACTGACAATACGCCAATCGAAGTGTTTGAGACGGCCATTGAGAACGTCAAGCCGATGCTGGAAGTTCGCAGCAAGCGTGTCGGTGGTGCCAGTTATCAGGTTCCAATGCAGGTGCGTCCCAAGCGTCAACAGTCGCTGGCTTTTCGCTGGATTCTGGCGGCGGCCCGCGGCAAGAAAGGCAAGCCGATGGCACAGCGTCTGGCTTCCGAACTGCTGGATGCATTCAAGCGTGAAGGCGCTGCAATGACCACACGGGAGAATGTCCACCGTATGGCCGAAGCCAATAAGGCCTTTGCGCATTTTGCCTGGTAATCAAGGGTTTGAAAAATCCTGCCACGGTCGGCATCAGCAACCGTGGCAGTTTTTTATATAGAGACAGCCAGTCCGACCTAGACATGCGAGTCATCGTATGTCGGCTGCGGGCACGGCTGTTTTCGTTTTATTGCGGCAAGAGGATTATCCCGTATTTCAATCACTGAATGACTTATGGCAGAGGATCTGACAAAGGTAAGAAACATTGGCATCATGGCCCACATCGACGCGGGCAAGACCACCGTTTCGGAACGCATTCTGTACTTTAGCGGCAAGACATATAAAATCGGTGAAGTACATGACGGTACGGCCGTGATGGATTATCTGGAAGAAGAACAGCAGCGAGGGATTACAATCACCTCGGCTGCAACCAAATGTCCGTGGAAAGGATACGATGTCAATCTGATTGACACTCCCGGCCATGTGGATTTTACCGCCGAAGTCGAGCGATCATTACGAGTGCTGGATGGGGCGATTGCGGTGTTTGATGCGTCCGAAGGGGTGCAGGCTCAATCGGAAACCGTCTGGCGCCAGGGGCAGAAGTATCATCTGTCCTGTCTGATCTTTATCAACAAGATGGACAAAATCGGTGCTGATTTTGAGATGTGCATGAAAAGCATCCGAGAGAAGCTGGTGGCCCATCCGGTTGCGGTGCAGTTGCCCATCGGACAGGAATCGTCTTTTCAGGGGATGGTGGATCTCATTACCATGAAGGCGGTTTATTTCAAGCAGGAAGAGAAGGCGGCCAGCTTCTGGGAGGAGGAGATTCCGGCGGAATGGGCCTCTCAGGCGGCTGACTTGCGCCATACGATGCTCGAGGCTGTTGCTGAGTTTGATGAAGAATTGCTGGACCTGTATCTGCATGACAAGCCCATTCCGGAAGAGGTGATTCGCAGGGCGATTCGCAAGGGGACGGTAGCCAATAAAATCAATCCGGTTTTGGTTGGGTCTGCGCTGAAGAATATGGGGGTTCGACGGTTGCTGGATGCGGTGGTCTATTATCTGCCGTCGCCGCTGGATCGCCCGCCAGCGGTGGGATTTAAGGGGGGGAACAAGAATCAGCAGATTGAAGTGGTCTGTGATCCTCATAAACCACTGGTTGCTTTGGCGTTTAAGGTGGTCAGCGATAAACACGGGGATTTATATTTTCTGCGAATCTATCAGGGAACCTTGTCCAAGGGTGTCCGCGTTTATAACCCCAATCGCAAAACCAAGGAAAATATCACACGATTGTTTCACATGCACGCTGCGGACAGATTTCTTATCGACAGTGCCGGGGCGGGCGATATTGTGGCTGCCCTTGGCTTGAAAGATACCTTGACTGGCGACACCCTGTGTGACAGCAAGGAAGATATCATGCTGGAGACGATTACCTTCCCGGAGACGGTGATCAGTATGTCAATTGAACCGGTTTCGGCGGCCGAACGGAACAAACTGGGCGAGGCGTTGAATACCCTTCGCAAAGAAGATCCGACGTTCAAATATAAGTATGATGCCGAAACAGGGCAAACGATTATTAGCGGTATGGGAGAATTGCATTTAGAGATTCTCCAGAATAGATTAATCCGAGACCTCGGGGTCAAAGTACGGGTTGGTAAGCCCCGTGTTGCGTACAAAGAAGCGATTCTCAAAGCGGCAGAGGGTGAAGGCAAGTTTATCCGTCAAACAGGTGGGCGTGGTCAATACGGCCATGTTGTCATTCGGATTGAGCCATTATTTGCCGAGGATGGTCATTACGCTAAAGAAAATGAATTTGAAAATGCGATCATTGGTGGTTCAATACCCAAGGAATATATTCCCGCTATCGAAAATGGAGTGATGGAGGGTCTAAGCAGCGGCAGTCTTGCAGGGTATCCTGTTGTCGGTGTGAAGGTAACGCTGCTGGATGGCTCGTTTCATACGGTGGATTCCTCTGAACTTGCCTTTGAACAAGCTGCGATTATTGCATTACGGGATTTACTGCCGAAGGCTGATCCGGTAATACTGGAGCCAGTAATGCGGGTACAAGTGATTGTGCCTGAGCAGTATTTTGGTGCAGTGCAGGGTAATTTGGTGTCCAAACGTGGTGAAATCACCAATTCCCATGTCCATGGTGGGGTGCGGGTTATCGATGCCAAGGTTCCCCTGGGTGAGATGTTTGGGTATTCCAGCCAGATTCGCAGTGCAACGGCGGGGCGTGGCACCTTTACGATGGAGCCGTTAAACTATGAACGTGTGCCACAGCAAGTTTCTGAAAAAATTCTTATGGGAAGCTATTGACAAAGCAGCTGGACTATAGTATAGTCCCCGTTTCCGGCCGAGCGAGCACGATGATAATGGATTCTGTGCGATTCGAGTTGGGCTGTCATCTCAGAGCGAGATTTTAAGGACGGCAATGAATGCCCGAAAGGGCAAAAGAGCCAAAATAGTCCTGCATAACGACTTACAGCAAGTGGTGTGCAGCAGGTACCACGACTGATTTTGGCATTCCGGTGGTTTTATAGACCTGCCGGAAATATTGAAGGTAAGGCGAATCTGATGCCTTTCCTGCCTATTAAAAAAAGAAAAAAAGGAAGCGATCCAGAGCACGATTCAGTCTGATTCTATCTGGATAGAAAAATCCTGTTTTTTTCTTGTGTTTTTTGTGTGAAATTGTTATTCTTCTAAACTTTCTATATTTTGGTAGTAGATACTGTAAGTACAGATTAAGGGTTAACCATGACGGAAACCGAACGCATCAGAATAAGAATGGAAGCCTATGATCACAGGGCTTTGGACAGCTCGGCCAAGGAGATTGTCGAGCAGGCCCGTCGTACCAACGCACGGGTGAGTGGTCCAGTTCCGCTGCCGACACGTATCGAACGTTATACGGTATTGCGGAGTCCTCATATCGACAAAAAGTCGCGTGAACAGTTCGAAATGAGGACGCACAAGCGTTTGATTGACATTTATGATGCGAATGCCCGCACGGTCGAGGCTCTCAACAGGCTGGTCGTCCCCGCGGGTGTTTTTGTTAAGATTAAAGCGTAGTCCGATAATCAGGCCGTGCTTAATCGTAATTTTGGATAAAAATCGGGAACAGTAAGAGTAGGACTCGAAGGAAATAGACCATGGTAATGTTGCTGGGAAAAAAGATCGGCATGACACAGGTGTATGATGATGCCGGTCGCATGACAGCGGTGACGGTGATTCAGGCTGGTCCCTGCACTGTGATGCAGGTAAAAAAGCCGGAAACCGATGGATACACTGCAATACAGCTCGGATTTGATGACAAAAAGCCTTGTCGGGTACGCAAACCTGAAGAAGGGCATGCCAAAAAGGCCAATACGGTGGCCAAACGGTTTGTGCGGGAATGGCGGATGGACGGCGAAGAGCCGAAATTTAATCCCGGCGATCAGGTGGATGTGAACCTCTTTGAGGGGGTAACCTATGTCGACGTGACCGGTACCAGTAAAGGTAAAGGCTACCAGGGTGTGATGAAGCGTCATGGCTTTGGTGGTTTTCCGGCCTCACACGGTACAGAACGTAAGCACCGGGCCGGCGGTTCTATTGCCAGCCATGCCACCAACCGCGGTAACAGCGGTAAGCCCAAACGCGGCAAACGGATGAGCGGCCGGATGGGGAATGAACGGGTAACCGTGAAAAATCA
The DNA here is from genome assembly GCF_050689095.1 of Anaeroglomus insulsum. NCBI lineage: Bacteria > Pseudomonadati > Planctomycetota > Phycisphaerae > Sedimentisphaerales > Anaerohalosphaeraceae > Anaeroglomus > Anaeroglomus insulsum. The sequence goes on along the minus strand of NZ_JBOGCL010000001.1, from coordinate 148,149 downwards.
TAAACTGATTTCTATCGATCCGGAGAATCACCTGCTGGTGGTTAAGGGGAATATTCCCGGTGCCAACGGCAGCTATGTAGAAGTCCGGACAGCGAAAACGAAAAAGTAAGATGGCAGCAGATTCCGACTGGAACATAATATGATTGACATTGCAGTATATAATCGAGATGGTAAAGAAGTCGAAAGCCTGAAGGTGGACGAAAGCGTGTTTGGTGGTGTGGTTCGTCATGCCCTGATCAAGCAGGCGGTGGTGATGTATCAGGCCAACAAGCGGATTGGTACCGCTGCAACCAAGCAGAAAAGTCTGGTCGAAGGGTCGACCCGCAAGCTGTATAAACAGAAGGGGACCGGTAATGCCCGTATGGGTCAGGTTCGGACGCCCTCGCGAGTCGGCGGCGGTGTCGCATTCGGCAAAAAGATGCGTGATTTCAGCAAAGATATGCCCAAAAAGCAGCGTCGCCTGGCCTGCGATTCGGCGATTCTGGCCAAGCTGCAGGGGGGGCATGTCGTGGTGGTTGATGAGCTGAATTTTGACGCTCCCAAAACCAAAGAGTTTGCCCGTGTGCTGGGGAATTTAAAGATTAATCGCAGCTGCCTGGTTGCCGTCAAGGATCGCAATGAGAATTTGATCAAATCGGTTCGGAACGTCCCGAAGGTGGAACTGATGCAGGTTGCGGACTTGAATGCGGGAAGCATATGCAACCGGGTCAAGATGCTGTTTACCAAAGACGCATTTTTGACGCTGTTAAACCGGGAACAAAATAATTAATTTCGTACGCAGGTGGTATCCAAGATGAACGAATACAATGTAATAGTCAGGCCGATTGTGACCGAGCAGGGGATGCATTTTGCCAATGCCAAAAATGCCTATTCCTTTGAGGTGCACAAGGATGCCAACAAGATTCAGATACGGGATGCGGTTGAAAAGCTGTATAACGTTAAAGTGCTGAATGTCCGCACGGCCAATGTCAGAGGCAAAGTTCGCCGCAGAGGTCGGTTTTTCGGAACGACACGGAGCTGGAAAAAGGCCGTGGTGGTTCTGCATAAAGACAACCGAATCGATTTGTTCTAAAGATAACGCGAATCTAAAGCAGGAAATTGAGAAAAGATTATGGCAATCAAGATTTATAAACCCACGAGCAACGGACGGCGTAACTCCTCCGTGATCGATTACAAGGCGGTCCTGACGAACACCGAGCCGGAGAAGAGCTTGTGTGTGCGTATCAAAAAAAGCGGCGGCCGGAATCATCATGGCGTTACAACCGTTCGGTTCCGCGGCGGCGGCTATCGACGAATCTATCGCATTATTGATTTCCGTCGTGATAAAGATGGTGTCGTCGGCAAGGTCATGAGCATCGAATATGATCCCAACCGCAACTGCTTTATTTCGCTGATTCAATACAGTGACGGCGAGAAGCGGTATATCCTGGCTCCTGAAGGTCTCAAGCCGGGCATGACGGTGGAAAGCGGTGTCAATATTGAAGCCAAAGTCGGAAATTGTCTTCCGCTGTATGCCATCCCGGTTGGTGTGGAAATTCACAATATCGAAATGAATGCCGGTCAGGGCGGCAAGCTGGTTCGTACTGCCGGCGGGGTTGCCCGCCTGATGGCTAAAGAAGGCGATTGGGCTACGGTTGTTCTTCCCAGCGGTGAAATGCGTGTTATCCGCAAGGAATGCCGTGCGACCATTGGCCAGCTGAGCAACTCGGATTATCAGAATGTCAGCATCGGCAAGGCAGGCCGTTCACGTCATATGGGGATCCGTCCCCATGTCCGCGGCAAGGCACAGAACCCTGTGTCTCACCCGATGGGCGGTGGTGAAGGTCGATCCAATGGCGGTCGTCATCCCTGTTCTCCGACCGGTGTTCCGGCCAAGGGCGGCAAGACGCGGAATCCCAGAAAGGTTTCGAATAATCGCATCATTCGCCGTCGCAAGAACAATCGCGGAATTCAGCTGGTTCTCTAACGTCAAATAGCAAGAGCAGAAATTCTTAGGAAATAGATAGAGGAAAGTCAATGGGACGTTCTCAGAAAAAAGGGCCTTTTGTGGATGAAAAGCTGTATCTGAAAGTCCAGAAACAGATACAGAGCGGCAAAAAAGAACCGATTAAAACATGGGCCCGCGCCTGCACCATTATTCCGGAGTTTGTGGGATATACCTTTATGGTTCACAACGGCAAGATGTTCCACAAAGTATTTATTACGGAAGATATGGTAGGACATAAGCTTGGTGAATTTTCGCTGACTCGCACCTTCCGCGGACATTCAGGCAATAAGGCGGAAGCCAAGGCGTAAAGCGTCATCGACGGAGAAATCAAGGCTAATCAGCTAATCATGGCTGAGCGTTTAGAGGTTAAATAACGATGTTAAGTTCGAAGAAATTTACAAAACTGGCACAGCAGCGAAGCGTAAGCGTACAAACACTGGCCGATCATCTGGTTCGCGGCGGGATGGATAAGGATGCGGCGGTGGCAGCCGTGAAGAACTGGCAGAAAGGTCTATTTACGCCCAAGCCCGGCAAGCAGGATGTGGAACGTCTGGCGAGTGCACTGGGTGTGCATGTCAACGAGATTTCCGAATGGAAGTCCTCTTACAATTATGCCCCGATGTCGCCCCGCAAGGTTCGCCTGGTGACCTCCTTGATTCGCGGTCGTGATGTGCAGGATGCGATTGACATCCTGACCTTCACGCGTAAACGGGCTGCCGAAGCGGTGTGCAAGACACTCAAGGCTGCGATTGCCAATGCAGATGAAAGCGAAGCAGATATGGATAACCTGGTGGTTTCAGAAGTTCGGGTCGATGGGGCCGGCAGACGCATCGGCACCAAGGGATTCAGAGCCAAAGACCGCGGTCGGGCCCATGCGATTCGCAAAGAAGCCAGTCATATACATGTTACAGTCTCAGAATTTTAATTCATAATAACGGGTAATATATGGGTCAGAAGACATCACCAGTCGGGTTCAGAACGGGCATAACGCTCGGATGGCAGAGTACATGGTTTGCACCAAAAGCCAACTACGGCGAGTTTCTTATTGAAGATTATAAGATTCGCGAGTTTGTTGACAAGAAGTTCAATCGACAGCCGCCTTATGCAGCGGTTTCCAAGACGGAAATTGCCCGGACCCGTAACGAGGTGAAAATTACGCTGCATACCGCTCGTCCGGGTATGGTCATTGGTCCCCGCGGCGCCGAAGTGGATAAACTTCGCGAGGAGCTGGAAAATCTCATTGATCGCAAAGTCAGTGTCAATGTCATCGAAATCAAGGAACCCGCTCTGGATTCCAAATTGGTTGCCGAAGGGATTTCGGAGCAGTTAAAGAAGCGTGCTTCATTCCGCCGTGTGATGAAAATGGCTTGTGAGAATGCCATGAATGCCGGGGCCAAGGGAGTGAAGATTATTATCAGCGGTCGTTTGGGCGGTGCTGAAATCGCTCGCAGCGAAGCCCAGAAAATGGGTTCTATTCCGCTGCAGACCCTGGATGCCAATGTGGATTACGGTGTGGCCACCGCGGTGACTACCTATGGCAGTATCGGGATTAAGGTGTGGATTTACAAAGGCAAATTTGGTGAAGAACTGACACCGGTATCGCGGCCTGCAGAGCGTCGTCGCCCGCAGCGGACCAAGAGTCGCAAGAGTCGTCAGGATGTCGCATCCACCCGCACTCCCGCAGGCCAGGAAGAAACCGACTTTGCGGATACCGGCGATCAGGAACAGAGCACAGAAAACAGCTAATCGCAACACAGATACGATAGAGGGAAGTAGTTATGGCTTTAATGCCCAAAAGAGTAAAATATCGCAAACAAATGCGCGGCAGGATGCGCGGCAATGCGTGTCGATGCAATTATGTTGCCTTCGGAGAATACGGCCTGCAGGCAGTGGAAGGCAGCTGGATTACCGGCCGGCAAATTGAGGCTGGTCGTATCGCAGCGACCCATTTTTTGCATCGTGAAGGCAAAGTGTATATTCGGATATTCCCCAACCATTCCTATACGGCCAAGCCCCTCGAAACCCGTATGGGTAAGGGTAAAGCCGAAGTCGAAGGCTGGGTGGCCCGAGTCAAACCCGGAACCGTGATGTTTGAAATCGGCGGCGTGGATGAGCAGGTAGCCAAGCTTGCATTGCTCCGCGTGGCGCACAAGATGCCTATTAAATGCCGTCTGGTTACTCGGCGGCATGCGCTCGGATAAGAAAGGAATACTATGAAGTCTTCGCAAATCCGCGATCTGAGAAACGATGAACGCCAGGAAAAGCTCCAGGAGCTCAACCGGAAGCTGTACGAGCTTCGCTGTCAGGCGGTGACAGAGAATCTTCCCAACCGTCACGCGATTCGCAATATTCGCAGGGACATTGCCCGCATCAAGACGTTTATCCGGCAGGATCAAATTAAAGGTTGAAAGACAACTAACTCATTTCGCCTAAGTGCTGGCGGACCAGGTGATACAAAGGTTGAACATGGAAAAAGAAAAAGTCAAAACACAACGTGCCGTGGTCATCGGCAAAAGCACCGACAAGACCATTAAGGTTCAGATTGATTTCCTGGCGCGTCATCCGAAATATGGAAAGTATCTTCGTCGTCGAACACGGCTGGCCGTTCATGATCCCAAGAACCTGGCCGGGGTTGGCGATGTGGTGGAAATTACAGAGTGCAGGCCCATCAGCAAGAATAAAAGCTGGCGTCTGCTGAACGTGGTTCAAAAGGCTGTCGTAGAATAAAGGGTGAGCCGTGATACAGCAAGAAACAATGTTGGAAATCGCCGATAACAGCGGTGTTAAAGAAGCGCAGTGTATTCGCGTTCTCGGCAAGAGCAGCGCACGAAAAGGCAAATATACCCGGGTTACCGCAACAGTCGGTGATATCGTCTGTGTGGCAATCAAGAAGTACCTGCCAAGCTGTCAGTTGGATCGGAAGAAAGTGTATAAATGCGTTATTGTCCGCACGAAATTCCCGGTACGCCGGCCCGACGGCAGCTATGTCCGCTTTGATACCAATGCAGCGGTCATTATCGATGCGGAAAAGAATCCGATTGGAACACGTATTTTCGGTGCGGTGCCGAGAGAGCTGCGTGACAAGAACTTTATGAAAATTATTTCGCTGGCCAGTGAAGTAGTCTAAGGCCTCTGTCAGGATATCAGATATGGCAATGCATGTTAAAAAAGGCGATACAGTACAAGTGATTTCCGGAGACAGTCGGGGTGTAACCGGTAAAATCCTGCGGGTAATTCCAGACAAAGGTCGTGTGGTCGTGGAAGGGGTGAACCTGGCTTACAAGCATGTTCGACCCTCCCAAAAGAATCCGCAGGGTGGCCGTATTCGTGTGGAAAAACCCATTCACATCAGCAATGTCCTGCCGCTGGACCCCAAAACCGGCAAAGGCACGCGGGTTCGCATGGCGGTGGATGGCAAAGCCAAGAAACGTGTCTCCAAGGCCGGCAACGAAATCAGTGTTGTGACCAAGGCAAAGAAAAAGTAACGAGAAGGTAAACTATGGCTCGCTTAAAAGATTTATATAAAAGCAAGATAGCCGCATCTCTTAAAGAGAAGTATGGCTATTCAACCGTGATGGCGGTTCCCCGGCTTCAGAAGATTGTTGTTTCCATGGGTTTGGGCAAGGCCATCCAGGACAAAAAGTATCTGGACCTTGCGATCAAAGACCTGACGACGATAACCGGCCAGAAGCCCCAGGTGTGTAAAGCCAAAAAGAGCGTGTCGAATTTCAAGGTACGCGAAGGCGACAAGACCGGTCTGAAGGTGACGCTCCGCAAGGATCGTATGTACGAGTTCCTGGATCGCCTGATCAACCTTGCGATTCCGCGAGTCAAGGACTTTCGCGGGTTGAACCCCAATGGTTTTGATGGCATGGGAAACTATTCGATGGGGCTGGATGAACAAAGCGTTTTTCCGGAAATTGACCCGGCCAAGATTGAACATCAGCAGGGGATGAACATTACCTTTGTGACCAGTGCGAAAACAAATGAGGAAGGCCGGGAACTGCTGCGGTTGTTTGGAATGCCGTTCAAGTCCTGATCCGGAAATTAAGAGACGATAATTGGAGTAAAGTATGGCAACCAAGGCATGGGTAAACAAAGCCGCAAAGAAACCAAAATATAAAAGCCGCGCCTATACACGCTGTCAGATTTGCGGGCGTGCCCGGGCGGTATACAGAAAATTCAAAATCTGCCGCGTCTGCTTCCGCAAGATGGCAAACGAAGGCAAGATACCTGGCGTTAAAAAGGCCAGCTGGTAACCCAAAACATTAACCTAACAGTAACAACCGTTTGGAGTAGATTGAATGAGTCTGAGTGATCCGATTGCGGATATGCTGACAAGAATCCGGAATGCCGGCAGAGTCGGCCGTCAGGAAGTCAAAGTGCCCAGCAGCAAGGTCTGCCTGGGAGTTGCTTCCGTGTTGAAAGAGGAAGGCTTCATCAGCGATTTTGACCGGATTGATGACGGGAAGCAGGGTTTGCTGCGAATTCGCCTGAAATATGCACCCAGCGGCGATCATCTGATCAGCGAGATCAAGCGGGTTAGCAAGCCCGGTCGCAGAATCTACTGCAGCGTGGATGAGTTGCCCAAAGTGCTTGGTGGGCTGGGAATATCGATTGTGTCCACCAGCAAAGGAATCTTAAGCAATAGAGGATGCCGCAGAGAAAACGTCGGCGGCGAAATTATTTGTACGGTGAGCTAAATGAGTCGCATAGGAAAAAAACCAATACTGGTTCCGGCTGGCGTCAAGATTGAACACAGCGGGACATCGTTCAAGGCTACCGGCCCCAAGGGAACATTGCAGATGACCCTGCATCCGGATATTGCAGTCCGTGTTGAAAACAACCAGATTGTCGTATCCAATGACGACGTGAATAATCGTCAGAAAAAGGCGTTGCATGGGACCACCCGGGCACTGATCCAGAACATGATCATTGGCGTGACCAAAGGGTATCAGCGTGACATGCAGATTTTCGGTACCGGCTATAACGTCAAAGAGCAGGGCGGCAAACTGATTCTGGCCGTCGGGTACTGCAATACGGTGGAAGTGCCGATTCCCAAGAGTGTCAAGGTGGAAATTAAGGTGGCGGCGACCAAGGGAAATGAAACTCCGGCGGTCTTTACCGTCAGCAGTGCCGACAAGCATGCTCTCGGACAGTTTACGGCGAATGTGCGTCGTGTACGTCCTCCTGAGCCATATCAGGGCAAGGGTATTCGTTATGCGGATGAGCATGTGGTTCGCAAAGAAGGCAAGGCACTGGCTTCCGGTGGGTAAGCCACGGGTACAGATGACAGGAGTGATTCACGGCCTGACAGCCGCTTGAAATAATAGAGGAAATATTGATATGCTCAGAGATCGAATTCAACATACAAAAATCCGGCGTAACTGGCGGTCCCGGTCAAAAGTATTTGGTATGCCCGAGCGTCCGCGTCTGGTGGTTTTTCGTTCCAGCCGGCACATTTACGCTCAGATTATTGATGATGTTGCTGGAGTAACCCTGGCCTCGGCAAGCACCCTGGCCAAAGGGGTTAAGGAAACGCTTAAAAAAACCGGGAATAAAGATGCCGCCGCCGCAGTCGGGTCGGCACTGGCCAAACGTGCGATGGAAGTCGGCATCAAGGCAGTGTGTTTTGACCGGAACGGATATAAGTATCATGGACGTGTGAAGTCCCTGGCCGATGCGGCTCGCAAGGCGGGACTGGCGTTTTAATCGGATGAAAAATAAACCATAGACAGGTTTTTGATAACGGAGAGCAAAGTTGGCTGAGGAAGCAATCAGAACAGAAATGCACGGCGAGCAGCCGCTGGAAGAGACAGTGGTTAAGGTCTATCGTAACGCCAAGGTTGTCAAAGGCGGCAGACGCTTCAGCTTCGCGGCTCTGGTCGTAGTCGGGGATCGTAATGGAACCGTTGGGTATGGCTATGCCAAGGCGAATGAAGTGCCCCCGGCCGTAGAAAAGGCGATCAAAGACGCCAAGAAGAATCTGAAGAAAATAACCGTGGTGAATGATACCCTGCCGCATGAGGTCCGAGGCAAATGCCGTGCGACGGATATCATTATGCTGCCGGCCGGACCGGGAACCGGTGTGATTGCCGGGTCCAGCGCCCGAGCGATGCTGGAATTGGCTGGCATCCGCAATGTGCTGACCAAGGTGTACGGCAGTCGTTCGCCCAAAAATGTAGTGAAAGCAGTTATGGCCGGACTGGTCAAGCTCCAGAACAAAGAAACAATCGAAGCTCTTCGTGGCGTACAGATTGAAGCTTAAAAAAGGACGTGAGTGCGATTATGTATATGCATGAAATTACTGCAATAGCCGGAGCGCATAAGAAACGCAAACGGGTTGGACGCGGCAAAGGCAGCGGACATGGAAAGACCTGCGGACGCGGTCACAAAGGCGACAGAAGCCGTTCCGGATTCTCTCTGCCGCTGACGTACGAAGGTGGACAGATGCCCCTGTTCCGTCGCCTGCCCAAGCGTGGGTTTAACAATGCCAATTTTACGACACGTTATGAAGTGGTGAATGTATCGCAGCTGGAACGAGTGTTTGAAGATGGTGCGGTGGTGGGCGTTCAGGAATTGTATGTTGCCGGGCTGCTCGACAGCCAGACCAGCCGCGTGAAGATCCTGGGCGATGGCGAATTGACCAAAAAATTAAACGTATCGGCCCATAAGTTCAGCAAGAGTGCCGAGCAAAAAATATCCGGCTGCGGTGGTACGATTAAAGTCGTAGCCTGAGAATCATAACGGAAAAGGATTTTCAGATGCTGGGAACATTTATCAATATCTTCAAGATACCGGATCTCAGGAACAAGATTTTGTTCACGGTGGCTTTGCTGTGCATTTATCGAATCGGTTTCTATATCCCGGTTCCGGGTTTTAATCAGCTCGCCACGGAAGCCCAACAGGAGGGGGATAGTCCTCTGAGTCGAGCGACGGATTATCTGGAAATGTTTACCGGCGGCACGCTGAGCCGAAGCAGTCTGTTTGGCCTTGGCATTATGCCGTATATCTCGTCATCCATTATTCTGATGCTGCTGGGCGAGGTTATTCCCTCCCTTCGCAAGCTCAGGCAGGAGGGGGCGACCGGCTACAAAAAAATCCAGGAATATACCCGCTATCTGACGGTGCCCCTGTGTGTCCTTCAGGCGATGATGTATATGCGAATGTCGTCTTTGGATATTTTTACGGGCATGAAAACGCAGGCGATCCTGATGGGCATTGTCGGCATGACGGCCGGCACGATGTTTCTGATGTGGCTGGGGGAACAAATTGATGAGTACGGCATCGGAAACGGGATCAGTCTGTTGATTATGGCCGGCATTCTGGCTCGTTTTCCCAAGGCCGTTATTGATGTCTGGAAGAACACCACGTTCCAAATCGGCGGATCGCCCAGCCAGTATGGGCCGGGTACCATTATCTTTCTGATTGCGGCATTTATTTTTGTGGTTGCCGGCGCTATTTTGATTACCCAGGGCCAGCGGCGAATTCCGATTCAGCAAGCCAAGCAGATGCGCGGGCACCGCATGTATGGTGGTCAGCGTCATTACCTGCCGCTGCGGGTCAACCACGGCGGTGTAATGCCCATTATCTTTGCCTCCAGCTTGATGATGTTTCCACAGATCATTTTGGGACAGATTATGAACCATTTCCCCAATCTGTTTACCAATACCTTGTATAATGCGTTTAACCCGACCGCGTATACATACAATGTGGTCTATATTATTATGATTTTTGTCTTTGCGTTTTTCTGGACAACCGTCCAGTTCCAGCCCAAAGACATGGCCAAAAATCTTCGTGATCGCGGCAGCTTTATTCCCGGTCTTCGTCCGGGCCAGCGGACAGCGGAATATCTTGAAACGGTGATGATTCGGATCACGTTCTTTGGGGCGGCGTTTCTTGCGATTATCGCCGTCATTCCGAGTGTGGTTTCGGGGATGCTGGGTGTCAATTATATCGTTACGTCCTATCTGGGCGGTACGGGGTTGTTGATTGTCGTCAGTGTGTCGCTGGATCTTGTCCAGCGGATCGAAGCGAACCTCTTGATGCGCAACTATGAAGGCTTTACGGATGCTGGGCGAATCAAAGGAGCATACCGATGAGACTGATTCTGCTCGGACCTCCCGGTGCCGGCAAGGGTACCCAGTGCAAACGCATCATTGACAAGTATAAGATAGCTCATTTGTCCAGCGGTGATATTCTTCGTGCGGAGCGGGCTGCGGGAAGTGAATTGGGTAAAAAGGCCCAAAGTTATATGGATTCCGGAGCGCTGGTTCCGGATGATTTGATCATTGATATGATGGTCAAAGCCATGACCGGTGCATCGAAAGGGTATGTCCTGGACGGCTTTCCTCGCACGACGGTTCAGGCCGAAGGGCTGGATAAGGCTCTGGCCAAAGCTGGCGAAAAGATTAATGCGATTGTGAATCTGATTGTGGACGACGCGTTGATTCTGCCGCGGATGACCGGCCGGCGCAGTTGTCCCAAGTGTGGAGCGGTGTACCATATTCAAACCCTTAAGCCCAAAATCGAAGGCAAATGTGACAAGGGATGTGGGGATTTGGTCCAGCGTGCCGATGATACGCCTGAAGTAGTGGGCAATCGGTTAAAAACGTATCACCAGCAAACGGCTGCCGTGGTGGGGTATTATCAATCCAAAGGCGCCACCATTCTGGACATTGATGCGGCACAGGAAATTGATCAGGTGACCCAGGCAATTTTCCAGAAGCTGGATACACTGAAGAAATAGGTCGTTGCTCATGGCGATAACGCTGCGAAGCAGCCGTGAAATAGAAATGATTCGCAAGGCCTGTGTGGTGGTTGCGAAGGTTCTTTTAAAATTGCAGGAATATGCCAGGCCGGGTATGTCTACCGCCCAACTGGATGAGCTGGCTCTGGAAATGACTGCGGCCGCGGGTGCAAAGGCCCTGTTTAAAGGGGTTCCTTGCCCGTATGGCGGCAGGGCGTTTCCGGGTGCGATTTGTGCCTCGCTCAATGAGCAGCTTGTTCATGGGATTCCCTCGCCGAAAGTGATTTTGCGGCAGGGTGATATCCTCAGTGTGGATTTCGGCGTCAAGCTGGATGGGTATTGCGGCGATGCGGCAGTGACTTTCGGGATCGGTGCGATTACTCCGCAAAAGCAGAGGCTGATTGATACGACCCGAAGGATGCTCGATATTGCCATCGAACAGTCTGCTCCGGGTGTCAAATGGAGTACCGTCGCTGCCCAAATGGAAGAGTGTGCCCGGAAGGCCGGATTTTCAGTTGTTCGAGATTTCGTCGGGCATGGGATCGGCACCGAAATGCATGAGGATCCCAAGGTTCCTAATTTTGTCAGCAAGGACCTGCTGCGGCACGATATTCTGCTTCAGGAAGGCATGGTCCTGGCGGTTGAACCGATGGTGAATGCCGGGAAATATGCCGTGCGTACCCTGTCGGATGGATGGACGGTAGTGACCAGCGATGGGAGCTGTTCGGCTCATTATGAGCATACCATTGCTATAACCAAACATGGTTGTGACGTTTTAACCGACGCCACAGAAGTCTATAAGACCAGTAATTAAAAGGTATTATGTCGAAAGAAGATGCTATCAGGCTCGAGGCCAAGGTGATTGATGCTTTGCCCAACGCGATGTTCCGGGTGGAGCTGGAAAACGGCCATCGAATCCTGGCGCATGTGTCTGGAAAAATGCGAATGCATTTTATTCGTATTCTCCCGGGTGATAAGGTCACAGTTGAAATGAGTCCTTATGATTTGACCCGAGGACGAATTATTTTAAGAAGCTAATTGATACTGATGGAACTACGGTGAGATTATGAAAGTACGAAGCTCCGTAAAACGAATTTGCGAAAACTGTAAACTGATTCGGCGTAAAGGCGTCCTGCGGGTGATATGCTCAACCAATCCGCGTCATAAGCAGCGCCAGGGCTGATTGTTGGAAAACCCTTAGAAACTCAGGAGATGATATGCCTCGTATTGTTGGTGTGGATATACCGAATGATAAGCCCGCTTGGGTATCGCTGGCTTATATCCATGGGATCGGCTACTTTTTAGCCAAAAAGATTCTCAAGGAAGCAAACATTGACCCCCAGGTTCGTGCAGGAAAGCTGACCGAAGACGAAGTCAGCCGTATCAGTCAGATTATCGACCGGGATTATCTCGTCGAGGGTCAGTTGCGGCGTCAGGTGGCTCAGGATATCGCGCGGCTGCGTGAAATCAACTGCTACCGGGGCATCCGTCATAAACGGGGACTTCCAGTCCGCGGCCAGCAGACTCAGAGTAATGCCAGAACCCGTAAGGGCAAACGCAAAACTGTGGCCGGAAAGAAAAGCGTCAAGGAAATGCGTTAGTAGTTTGGCTGCCTGAGGCCTGGCTGTTCAGCCGGGCCGGATGAGCAGGGCCGAAGACTGCGTGTTCGATGGAGCCGGTACAGAGGTACAAAATAAACGGCGAACAAATCAAACAAACGAAAACGATTTGGGATTGCAAGCGAAATGGCTAAAGGCGTTAAAAAGAAAGTTAAAAAGAGTGTTGTTCGTGGTATCGTTCATATTAAGGCAAGTTTCAATAACACTCTGATATCGATTACCGATGCAGATGGTGCGGCGATCTGTCAGGATTCCGGCGGATCGGTTGGCTTTAAAGGCTCACGCAAGAGTACTCCTTTTGCGGCTCAGAAAGCTGCCGAGAAATGTGCGAAAAATGCGATGCGTGTCGGACTTCGGGAGGTGGAAATTCGTGTCAAGGGTCCTGGTGCCGGCCGCGAATCTGCCATTTCCGCCATCCAGCAGGCTGGCCTTCGGATTTCGTCCATCGAAGACGTAACCCCGATACCGCACAATGGATGCAGGCCTCCGAAACGCCGCAGAGTATAAACACGATTATAAACGTAACAGATTAAGATAAGGAATACGAGCGAATATGGGACGTTATCTTCAACCGTCATGCCGGCTTTGCCGTCGAGAAGGAATGAAACTGCTGCTGAAGGGTACCCGGTGCGAAACCGCCAAGTGTGCCATTGAAAAGCGTCAGAAAAGTATGGCTCCCGGCCAGCACGGCTGGCGGAAAGGCCGTGGCAGTGATTATGCGGTTCGGCTCCGTGAAAAACAGAAGCTCAAACGCTACTATGGCCTGCTTGATACGCAGTTTATGAAATTCTTCGACATGGCTCTCAAGGGGAAAGGCGACACCGGTAAGCGTCTGCTGGAACTGCTTGAACGCCGGTTGGACAATGTGGTTTATAAACTGAACTTTGCTCCATCCCGCAAAGCCGCCCGTATATTGATTTCGCATGGTCATATTTATTTGAATGGCCGTCGCGTGGATATTCCCAGCATTTTGGTTAAAGTCGGCGACAAGATTACACTGAAGAATTCCGAAAAGACCCGCAAGCTGGTCAAGGCTCAGCTCGAAAGCAATCCCAATTATGCCGTGCAGGGGTGGCTTCAGTTTGATGCATCCAAGCCCATGGCGACGGTTGTCGCGCTGCCGACTCGGGATGATGTCCAGCTGGCGGTAGAAGAACAGCTCGTTGTTGAATTCTGTTCACGATAAGTGTTAATGTAATAGAGAGAAAGTCACAGCGGACGGATACCGGATAGCGTATTGGATTTTGCCTGCCTTTTCAATCGCTGAGAACATCTGTCCTTGTGGGAGGCTAAGAAATTATGAGAATAACCTGGAGAGGTTTGGAACTACCGACTCGTATTGTTCGTGACGAACAGGTTTCCAACGATCGGTATGGAAAATTTGTTGTGGAACCGTTTGAACGCGGTTTCGGGACGACTATCGGCAATAGTCTTCGCCGTGTGCTATTGTCTTCGCTGGAAGGCTGTGCCGTCGAGTGGATTAAAATTGCGGGTGCCGACCATGAATTTACCACCCTCAAAGGCGTGATGGAAGACGTTACCGATATCGTTCTGAATGTCAAGCAGATTATTGTCCGGATGCAGGGCGATGCCCCCCGAACCGTCAAGCTGTCTGCAGACAAGGTCGGCCCGGTTACAGCCGGGATGATTCAATGCGATTCGTCGGTTGAGATTCTCAATCCTGATCTGGTGATTGCCACGCTGACTGAGGATGTCAAGTTTGAGATGGAGCTGGGCATCGGCATCGGTCGCGGATACTCAACCGCTGCGGAAAGGATCGCCCAGAAGGATCGGTTTGACCAGCAGTTGGGGCTGATTGAAGTGGATGCGATTTATTCACCGGTTCTGCGAGTGCGGTATAAAACGGAAGATACCCGTGTTGGCCAGAGAACAAACTACGATAAGCTGATTCTGGAAATCTGGACCGATGGGACTGTCGCCCCGCAAATTGCTTTGGTGGAAGCATCCAAGATTTTGCGGAAATACATTAATCCGTTTGTGCAGTATTCCGAGCTTGAAGAAGAAACGGTCGAACAGGAAGCGGCTGCAACGGAAACGGGCAAGGCGGCTGTCGATGAAGAGCTGGCTGCCAAGTTGGCCATGCCGATTGAACAGTTGAACTTGACGGTTCGGTCCAGCAACTGTCTGGAATCCAACAATATCCAAACTGTGGGCCAGTTGGTCAGCATGGCCGAAGCGGATCTGCTGAAGATTCGCAGCTTCGGCAAAACAAGCCTGCGTGAAGTCCGACAGAAACTCGCAGACCTGGGCTTGTCACTTGGAATGCAGGTCCATTAACATAAGATTAAGTAGAAGCTAACCGTAAATTAAGGGTAATTGAATATGCGTCATTTAAGAGCCAGAAGACGTCTGAATCGGACCAGTGAACACCGCAAAGCGATGTTGCGTAATATGACGGCGTCGCTGTTTGAACACGGAACCATTTCGACGACGATTCAAAAAGCCAAGGAAGTGCAGCGTTTTGCCGAAAAATTGATTACCACAGCCAAGGCAGGGACCTTACATGCTCGTCGTCAGGCAATTGCCACGCTGAATAATCGTGCTATCTATGTCGAGGAAGATGGCCAGAATGTCCGCAAGGGCACCGTCATCGGCAAGCTGTTCAGCGATATTGCTCCGCAGTATCTGGATCGTCCCGGAGGCTATACTCGTATTATCAAGTTGCCCAAGACTCGTTTGGGTGATAATGGCCAGTTGGTTCTGCTGCAGTTAGTCGGCCAGGAAAAGAAAGACGAAGCACCGGCCCCCGAGAAAAAGGCCAAGAAAGCCCAAAAGGCTGAGTAGCCCCTTATCCCGGTATTCAAAGCCCGATGAACTGGTTTTCATCGGGCTTTTTTTATTGGGCTGGCCGATTGATAGTGATAAAATCATGTTCGGTGATAGTCAGAATAAGATTGGCATGACATTAATTCTGGAGATTCAATCCCATGATGCAGACAGATTGTATTTTTTGTAAAATTGTGGCTGGGCAGATCCCTTGTTACAAAGTCTTTGAAAATGACGGTGCATTAGCATTTCTTGACATTGGTCCCATTAGTACCGGGCACACGCTGCTGATTCCCAAGACCCATGTGGACCGCATCGATCAATGCCCACCGGAGCTTTTGGCTAAGATAGTCCAAGTCTTGCCGATGCTTGCCAAGGCTGTTGCCACGGCGGTGGATGCTCCGGCTTTTAACATCCTTTGCAATAACGGTTCCGCGGCTGGACAGGTTGTCAGGCACCTGCATTTTCACATTATTCCGCGACACGAAAAAGACGGCGTATTGACTCAGTGGCCGGCCTTTAAATATCCCGAAGGCCAAGCCGCAATGCTGTGTCAAAAAATGATTGAAAACTTGAAAAAATAACCGACAAAGGGTTGCGTATTCGTGGGTTCTGTGTTACATTAATACATTCCTGAACGCGGGGTAGAGCAGTCTGGTAGCTCGTCGGGCTCATAACCCGGAGGTCAGTGGTTCGAATCCACTCCCCGCCAATGCATAAATCACGTAGGGACAAGTGGTTATGCTTGTCCCTTTTTTGTGCGCCAACTCGCCTTTGGCCGGACCTGCTCATCAATCTCATCTTGTGTTATTGTAAGCAAAGTGGATAATCCAGCTCTTGAGGATTGAGAAATTCATGCATACAGAGTCAAAATGGTCTGCCCCCTTATAATTGTGCCATTGATAAGCTTAAGATTGCTCTGTAACTGAGCCCGGAATTACAGGAAAATTCGGATGAAGAAAAATCGGTTTACAGAAGAGCAGATTATGCGGATCTTGCGGCTGGCCTGGGTGGCGGACATAGGGCACCTCTTTCACAGATTGTCCACCCCGGCCCAGATGAGACTTGTGTTGCGGCCAAGTCCAGCGATATCAATTCCTGATCTGTTCGCGATTGCAGAAGTATCCTGGTCGATTGGGGCAGGACATTGACTTATTGTGAAAAGGTATTCATTTGGCGGATCATGTCTGCAATGATGTCCCGGTTGACACTGATACGCGGCCCTGCGGTGCCTGAGGTAAACAGCCCAGCCAGATACCACTGGCCTGAGGTGTCTTGAATAAACCACGGTGCTCCGGAATTGCCCTCATTGCCGCAGGCCTCATAGCGAATATAATCGCCTTTATCGACAGGGTCATATCCGAAGACCAGCATCGGCATGGTTTTTTTATAGAGCACAGCTCCAGCGATGATATTGCGTCCCCAGTGCAGTGTCCCTGGTGCGCGAATCCGCTGGATCTGCTTGCGTTCGGTTTCGGTGCATTCCCCCCAGGGTTTGGGATAGCGTTCTATCTTGCCGAAAGAACCGATAGTAACCACTTTCCCGACTTCATCGAATTGATTGTACAACGGGATGGGTTTCCCAATCCTGGCGTCAATCATGATATTCGGGTCAGCAGGGCTGGTCATGATGACCCGGCATACCATAATATCGCGTGTATGATCATGGCGTTCATCCACAATAATATAGTCTCTGTCCGGAAGCCCATGCCCATGTCGTTTGAGTTTATAATTTACCGGCCATTGGGGATGACTGCCTTGGATAATCTGTTTCCAGTGGGCCGCGGTGATAATATAGTTGGGTGCAATAACCGTCGCAGTGGCAAACCATTGTTGTGACAGTGGCCATTCGATACCCACAAGACTTTCCACGGGTGGGTGCGGAGAAAACCCCTTTGGGCCGCTGGTGATAAAGCTGATATCATTGGGGTCAGTGCCAAGGATTTCATTTGGCTGATACTGAAGTCCGGTTGCTGTGCAAGACATTAGCAGTAACGAAAAACAAAGGTATTTTCTGGTGGACATCGTTTATCCTGTTCATTGACAAATAGAGTACGGTAGTCGGCTGTTGATGTTTCATAGCGTATTATATCTTTAGGATTCAAAAAGCAAAGAGCAATGGGCAAGTTGACTTTTTTTTTACAGGGGATTACAATAATGAGGTTGAGACTGACGTGATTAGACACCGGGGGGGTGGGAGAACAGGTATGCGGCTATTTGTAAGTCTTGGTGGCAGCTCGATTAACGAATTGAAATTCGACCGTGGACCAATTTATATTGGCCGACAGACCGGCAGTCAGGTTTTTCTCCCTGATGCGAAGGTGTCCCGTCAGCATGCGGTGATTTACACCACCCGAGATGGAACCTGGATTATTGAAGATCTGGGATCCGCCAACAAAACCTATCTGAATCAGACGGCAATTCATAAAAGTGAACTGAAAAA
This sequence comes from Anaeroglomus insulsum, assembly GCF_050689095.1. Classification (NCBI taxonomy): domain Bacteria; kingdom Pseudomonadati; phylum Planctomycetota; class Phycisphaerae; order Sedimentisphaerales; family Anaerohalosphaeraceae; genus Anaeroglomus; species Anaeroglomus insulsum. The sequence continues at coordinate 130,564 of NZ_JBOGCL010000001.1, read as the reverse complement.
TGCCGATACAATTCAAATTGCCGATTTTATCATCCGGGTCAGCCTCGAAGAGGATGATGTTGATGTCAACAAGATCACCCAAATGGAAGACACCGTGGTGGGGGATCAAATTCGCAAAGACTTGCATACCGTGGAACGTAATGCAGATGCTGGCGACGCTCCTCCAATTAAATTTCCTGCCAAACGCATCAAACAATTTTGCCAGGCAATGGATAAAATCACATCCGCAAAAGGCTTACAGCAATTGTATGTGACATTGAGCGACTTGCTGTTAGGGCAATTTCAGGCGGCAAATGTCTGGATTGGGTTGAGTAAAATTCCGAATGGGCCGATGGAAGTGCAGGGCGGACGGAAGATTAATACCGAAATTCTGCAGCGTGCTGATCTGGCAATCCCGGCCAGCCTCAATGAGGTTCAGGAAAAACATATTCCACTGCTGGTTCACCAGCTTCCCAAGCAGATTACCAATCGTGGGATACGGTCCGTGATTATCTCGCCGATTATATTTGAAAACAACTGTTTTGGAGTGGTTTATCTGGAGAACTCAATTGAGCATTCTCATTATACTCTGGCAGAGCTGGATTACCTGCTGATCATTACGACGTTTATCGGGTGTTATATCTCAAAAATGGATAAGCGATAAAGAGGTGTATCTTTCATCTATATTAGTATCGCGTGCCTCCTTGTGCATGGTAGCGCGATAAAATCGCTGCGGCCTGGGGGCGAAGAATGTCGCAGGTGGTTTCGATGCCTCGTTTTTGGAGTTCGTTAATCCAGTTAACTGGTTTTGCTCCTTCATCAAAGCCGATGGCCTCGGCATCCTCCCCGCGGGCACCACAAACCAGCGATTTGACCCCAGACCAGGGAATCGCCCCCAGACACATCGCACAGGGCTGACAACTGGTAATAAGCTGATAGGTTCCCCGACTGCCCAGGTCGTGTGTGTCCAGAGCTTTTTGAGCCAGGGCGATGGCGACCATTTCTGCATGGGCGAGGCTGCATTTGCCGGGTACTACAAGGTTCACGCCTGCGGAGATGAGAGTGCCGCTGGAGTGGTCAAAAATAGCGGCACCGAAGGGACCTCCTGTCTGATGCTCGACATTTAGTGAAGACAGGGTGATTGCCAGCTTCATTCGATGTTCAAGGTCAGCAAAAACCTTGGGTTCTCCGGCAAGAAAGGCCCCGACCCAATCGGGCAATGTCAGCATAAAGGAGTATGTCATATCTGCTTTGTTTGTAAAGAGTTATGATTTAAATGAATCCGGACCTAAATAACCAGGTTCCCTGTGCTTAGCGTAGCATGAAAACCGGATGTGTACAACAGGGATTTTCCGGGCAACGGTTAGTATTTCTGAAGAAGTTCCAGCATTTTTCGGTCGAGTTTATGCCCGTGGAAATCCTCATACTGGACATCTTCCCGCCCGCTGTCAAGGATTCCAAACTCGCCGCGGAAATTCCATAAAGCCCATCCCAAATTGGCTTTCCGATAATTCTTCAGGCAATCTTCCATCCAGCTTAATGTGACCTCGTGCGGGGTTTTATTGTACGAACCCCATTCGCCAACCATGGCCCCCACGCCAGTGGCCTTAAAATCTGCCCAGGGTTTGACATGGCGCTGCCAGAGGATAGAAGCGTCCATATCTTTTTGCGGCCAGGTGGGCAAAGGCCAGCTTTGGGAATCCACCCAATTCGCCTTGTAATGCGTCAAAGTCATCGGTTGGTAGCCGCGTGTGGCCTGGGCGATTTTGAGGTCAACCAGTTCTTTACAGGGTTTGTTGCCCCAGTCAAGGCCGTCAATGATAATAAGACGGTTTGGGTCTTCTTTTCGGATAGCCTCCACAAGCATGTGAATGACCGCGGCATGGGTATTGGGGTCAACACCGGCTGGCTCGTTGAGCAGGTTAAAGCTTAAGTTTTTGTTGGGTATATCTTTATAGCGTTTTGCAAACGCTGCCCAATGCATCGCACAAACCTTCTGGGCCTCTGGATCGGTCCAGAGACTTTTGGCTTCCGGGGGATTGGCGACGGTATAGCCGGGTGCACGATGAAAATTGATGCATACATGGATGTTGTATTGCTGTCCCCAGGCAACGGCCTGGTCGATTTCTTTGAGCACCTTTTCGTTTAGTTTTGTCCAATCATTATCTACAATCCATTGGCGATAGTCCATTGGGAGGCGGACAAAGTTAAAACCCAGCTCTGAAATCCAGCGAAAATCCTCTTGCTCAAAGGGTTTCTCCTGCCAGTTTTGCATGAATTTATTGAGCAAATTGAAGCCTCTCCAGCGGGGCAAGTTGTCCCATGAGGCCTCGGGCAGTGCGGTGGCATGGATGTCAGTTGTGCACAAAAAGAGAATTATCAATACTGATAAGGCAAAGGCTCCTGTTTTGAACATCTCGAATCTCCTTTTAGATGTTTTGTTATCGCACGAATTGCTGGATTTGTGCTTTCTTTATTTATAACGTCTGATGGATCCGGAAAATAACAGATGAAAAAGAATGATATGACCTAAAATCAGACAAATCAATACCGGAAAATCAAAAGTGCCGACTTTTTGTCTTGCAATAGGTTCGCTGGAAATATACAAATGCATATAAGATACAACTGTTTTCATATAACAATATATTGTAAAAACATATTGGGGTGAATTGGGGAAATGTACCGTTAAAGTGTTGTCCTGATATCGACGAGGCTTTCGTCAGCCAGGTTTTGATTGTGCAGGTTTGAAAAGGAATAAAGCCAAAAGACCTCAGGTAGCGATGGGGGGGCAATGTGATACAGGTCCGCGATCAGCGAAATGAAGCCTAAGAATAAAGGGATTGTATGCAGACTCTCTCCACGGGAGATTATTGGTTTATTGCAGTATATCTTGTTGGGCTGATTGGAATTAGCCTGTATCTGAAAAAGCGGGCATCGTCCAGCGTGGAGAATTATTTGATTGGGGGGCGGCAGTTACCCTGGTGGGCGCTGGGGGTGTCCGGCATGGCCAGTTTTTTTGATATGACCGGGACGATGATTATTGTTTCGTTTTTATATATGCTCGGGCCGCGCGGGCTGTATATTGAATTTCGCGGTGGAGCGGTCCTGGTGCTGGCAGTGATGATGCTGTGGACAGGCAAGTGGCATCGCCGTTCAGGGGTGTTGACCCATGCGGAGTGGATGATTTACCGGTTTGGAGATACGTTTGGGGGGCGTTTTGCGCGGCTTGCGGCGGCAGTGGCGGCGATTGCCTCGGCAGTGGGGCTGATTGCTTATCTGATCAAAGGGGCCGGGCTGTTTTTGTCGCTGTATATTCCGTTTTCACCGCTGGTCTGCGCCATGCTCATGATTGGTGTAGCAACGCTTTATACCCTGATATCCGGTTTTTATGGTGTCGTTTATATAGACCTGTTTCAGTCGGTCCTGATTCTGACGGCAGTGGTGGTGGTTTCTGTGATGACGGTGATGAAAATCTCCAGTTCTGACCAGCTTGCAACACTGGCCTATGAAGTGACTGGCCAGAAGGACTGGATGAGCTCCTCCTGCAGTTGGCTGACGACGATGCCCAGGGGCTATGAGCAGTATCGCTATCTGATGGCGTTTGCATTGGTGTACCTGCTGCGGAATGTCTTTTTCGGTTTGGGAACCGGCGGCGAACCCCGCTATTTCGGTGCCCGCAGTGATAAGGAATGCTGCAAGCTGACATTTTTCTGGATATGTTTGATGATGATTCGATGGCCGATGATGATGGCGTTTGCAGTCCTGGGGCTGTATATGATCAAGGATCTATTTCCCAATCAGACGGTGCTGGCGGAGGCAGCCGCTCTGATTAAGGCGCATGATGCATCCCTTGCCAAACCCCAATGGGAAGATTTCATTGCCGGGATGATTCATTCCCCGAGGGCTTATTCTCCGGAGTTGATGGAAGGGCTGCAGCAGCTTTTGGGAGAAGACTGGGCAACCAAACTGCAGTTATTGAGCTTTGACGGGACAATTAATCCGGAACGAATTGTCCCGGCGGTTATTTTGTACAGCATCCCGGTGGGATTGCGGGGTATTATTATCGTTGCCCTGGTGGCGGCGGGGCTATCGACTTTTGGTTCGATTGTGATTATGGCGGTGGGATTTTTTGCCAGGGATGTGTACCAGGGACAGATTCACCCCAAAGCGACACATCAAGAACTGATTTTTGTGAGCTGGCTGTTCGGGGCCGGACTGGTTGCGGTTAGTTTCCTGTTTGGCTACTCGGTCAAGAATATCAATGATATCTGGGACTGGTTTATTATGGCGCTGGGCGGAGGGCTGATGATGCCGACGATTTTGCGATTTTACTGGTGGCGGTTTAATGGCGGCGGGTTTGCCATCGGGACGATTGTCGGGATTCTGGCGGCGATTTTACAGCGACTGTATATGCCGGAGATGGATCCGAGGCTTCAGTTCGTGGTTATGGCCTCGATTGGCCTGATAGCCTCGGTTGTCGGGGCGTATCTAACAGAGCCGACGGATCGGGCGGTACTGGAGCATTTCTACCGCACCACTCGTCCGTTTGGGCTATGGCGACCATTCCGGGAACTGCTGGCCCCGGAGGTGCGTGTCAAAATGGCACTGGAGCACAAACGGGATGTCCGGGCCTTGCCATTTGCACTGGGCTGGCAGATTACGCTGTTTCTGCTGCCGATGCAACTGCTGATTAAGAGCTACCAGGCGTTCGGGATTACGCTGGTCATTTTTGGGGTGTCGCTGGCCGGCTTGTATTTCACCTGGCTGCGGCATATCGGGGAACAAGCGGACAAGTAATCTATATGGCTTGTGAGGCGTGCGAACGGAACAGCTTATTTCAAGTCATACAGACTGTTGTCTGGTGAGAGAAATCCAATCTGGATGCGATTACAGGCATTGTATGCATCCAGTGTCTGTCGGCCAATCGGATCGGTATTGTTGTATAACGTGCTCCAGGGCTGGGCGTGCCCGTCGCAGAACGCGACGTTCGTTTTGCCGCGATGGCGAAATCCCTGGGTGCCTGCGACTCGGCCCGGGTCACTGAAGCTGGCATCGCGCGGGTTGGAAAAAGGAGCCCGCATAAACTTGTTTGCACCGGAACTGAATTCACCATCTCCAAAAAGGGCTGTTCGTGCAGGGCTGGCAACCTCGGTCGTTCGAGCGGAATTGACTGGGGTGATAGTCTCATTCATTCCGATATAGCTGGTGTTATAATTATAGCCGGTGTAAGGGTCTGCAAACCAGTTGTCCTCACGTTTGAATACGGGGCACTGCTGCACTTTTTCCGTGGTATGAGCCATCCATAACAGGCCCGGCTCTACGCATTCGACGGCAGGATTCTGCCCCCAGTCCTTCCAGGTTGTGAAATCCCAACAGTAATAATAGCGTATCTGACGGATTTTCACCGTGTAATACGCCAACGGGTAATGGTCCTTGTATAGACTGGCGTACTGATGAGCAGCGATCGCCATTTGCCGGAGATTATTGAGACAATAGACGCTCTGGGCCTGTTGGCGGGCTGCCCGCAATGACGGCAGAACAATCAAAAGCATGCCGGCTATCACGGCCATCACTGTCAGCAGTTCGATCAGTGTAAATGCGCGATTCCGGACTGACGATTTCATCGCTGACAATCCCATGTACATTCCAGCCAGTGACAGGCCATGGTTGCCAAATCGTCCAGAGAGGTTGATTGATTCCATCGCAACGCCAGCAAGTGGAGATCATGCAGATTGACTGTACAATCCTGGTTCAGGTCACCTTTGGGAAACGGATGTTTCCAGTCTCCACAGGCACTGACATCGGAAACGGCATCGATGTCCGCGGAACCGCCGCCAGGTTTGTCGTCGATGCGCACATAGCGAATCCACTTCAGTCCGGTTTCTGGATCTTGGGGGAGCGTTTCAAACAGACCGATATCATACCCCGTTCCGCCGGCGGAATGGCCGTAATATCGGCACTGTTGGGCCAGAGAAAACCCGTCAAAGCTGGCAAAAGACAATGATGGGTCCAGGGGAAATGTCGGATTAGTCGGTTTGCCCCACCACTGATTCCAGAGGCCCAGATCAGGGTCTGGATGATTGGGGTCATATATCCGTCCGAGTGTGGGGGCAAACGCATCACAGAAGGGGCCATCAGGATCATGACTGCTAAGCCGGATAAAATGTGTGTTGCCGGCCATAAATTCCGGATCGGTTGTGAAGCTGTACCATGTCTGCCCATCCTGGCTGACGGATACAATTCCCGGTTCGGTAAAGCCCGCCGGCCCGATAGTCGTCAGGTCCGGATTTCCATTGCTCCAGCCGGCTCCGCTTCCAATAACCTGGAAGGAGTTACCAAAGACGATGAAATCAATACCGTAGGGATTGTTCAGGTCATCGCGAACGGGATGGTTGAAGGCCAGGATGAGATATCCTTTTTCGCCCAGGAATGTCAGTTCGTGTGCACGGAAAGCCGGATAGATTGGGTTGACTGGCACCGGTTTATCTTCGGGAATGTACCAGTCGTCGCCGGTGGTATCGACTGTTGGCCGGCCGAGGGCGTTATAGGGATTGTTGAAGGTCTGGCCGGACAACCAGTCTTTTGCCGAGCCGACCGGAAAATAGTCAATGACCTCCACTGCAAAATCGTTGGCATCAAAGACATAATCGGCATATCCATCAGCCTGACAAATGGATACCGGCAGCAGTAAAATTGCCATACTTCCAAATAAAGCAACAGATTTCATGGGTCCTCCGAAAACGAATGCCGCGGACCCGATTTCAAGGTCCGCGGCGGTGTTGATGAGTTAACGTTTTTTTCTGATCAGCAGTCCACCCAGGCCCAGCAGCAGTATCTCTGCAGGCTCCGGGACCACATGGACAACGCCGATCCCAAGACCCGCAGGCAGTCTGAAATCAAAGCCTCCGGTGCCGGTTGTCAGCCAGTTATCCAGAATCGGATTACCGAGGCTGTCGAGAAAAGAACCGTTGCCGGGGATATCCACCAACCGCACATACTGAATATTGCTGAGGTTGATTAGTCCTGCCGTTACCCAATAATGGTTAAGCAGATCATCCAAATCAAAAGGGGTTCCATAGCCGGCAGCATGTTTTCCGGCTAGATTATATACATTGGTCATGTCGTACCCGGCAAACGCTCCACTGCCGGCCAAAGCGGCGGTATTGGTCGATATCGATGGGAATCGTGCAAAATGGATTCCATCTGTCGATACTTCGACATAGGCCAGTTCGGCAAACAGCCCGTTGGCACCACCGAATGTAAATCCATTTTCGAAAACGGCAAAGTCGGCACCAATATCGTTTCGGATGCCGGTTGGAAAAGTGACGGTGATATACCCGGGTGAGTCGCCGTTGGCAATTTGACCGGCATCGAGATCGCCCAGACAGTTATAACCTGTGGTTGAAATGGCAGTGCTGCCGCGAGGTGCAAAATAGGTTTTTTCGGCTACAATCTTGTTTGCCCATTCAATAAATAAGGGGCTGTCCTTTGGTATAGCGGCATCGATAGGATGAGTTGTGTCCGTCGGGCCTGAATAAACGCCTGCATACAAGACTGTATTCAGAGCCAAAACGGTGATAAACAAGCTGCTCCATGGTGAAACAAACTTCAACATAAAAATCTCCTGATAAGCGAAAGTGTTAGATTAGCGTTTTTTCAATAGTAGTCCGCCCAGGCCCAGCAACAGCAAGGTTGCCGGCTCGGGGATGTTTGCAAACGGCACATTCAGCGGGTAGTCGTCCCACGTTTTTCCATCGGGATAGTTGCCAAACCATAGGATTGCGTTAATTCCATACAGGTATCCGTTCTGAAGCAATTGCTCGTTATAACCGGCCATATTCGCATCCCATTGTCCCAGTTTTGTCCAGTCACTGCTTATGGCACCCCACAGGGCATACGGATCGGGGGTACTGGCCAGGTTCCAGCTGCCTTCTTCGGTGTGTCGATGAAATTCGGTCCCATCAAAGTAGGCAATGTTGTACAGAAAGGCGCCGCCATAACCCGAGGTGACGGTAAAAATGCCAGCATTGTGAAATGCGTTGAGCATGTCGGATTCATACGCCGTGCCGTCCCAGCGAAAACCAAAAGCATGAGATTCGGTGTGATATGGTCCGCCCATAAAATTCCAGTCCACCACCAGCAGGGTTTCATGGATACCGCTGCCTGCCCAGGCGTCCACCTCAATCCAGGCATTTTGGAAAAAATAAGGAGTAGCTGTTGACAGGCTGCCGAGATACAATACGATCAAAATACAAGATAGATTTTTCATCATGAGTCTCCTCAAGTCGTTTGATTTCATTTTAGTTTAATCATATTGAAACGATGTTGCCGTAAGGGATATCGAACATACTCCTTTCCGACGCCGTATTTTGTTGCTCTTTTGGCCCCGATGCGGACAGACCGACTCTGTTGTATTGTGAATTCACGAGTTTTTGATACAATGAAAAGGGTCAAAAAAACCTTCGGGTCTCTTCAGGGCGTTGGTGCTACAACTGCCGGCGCCTTTGATTATTCAGTTATAGTGTTCCGGGGTCATTCAACGGTGCTTTATCCCGATTTGACCGGGCTGTACCGATAAAATAAAAAACCGCTGTTCGTATGCAGAGAACAACGGTTATAATGAATTTCAGCCATATTCCTTGCGGTTCTGACAAACCGGAGGAACAGTGATTCATTGCTGTTCTTGACGCGAGAACACAATTCTAATTTCCTTACACGCACAGATGTTCTGACTGTCGTTCTGCCGGACAGCGCCTTCCCATCGGTTAAGACAGTGGCACAGGCTGCCGGGTTCCCGGACAAAGCCGGGATGAACGATCACAGCGGCGCGACCGTTGCGGATTTTCACCGCATTCCCTTTGCGTATAATACATCCTGGATTGTTAAAGAGCGGGCATAGAATAGCACTGAGAATCTATCCCGTCAACGGGAAAATGAAAAGAGCACAATAGCGTTATTGGCTGTACTGATTTAATCGTATTATGCTGAGGAGCACTTATTTACTGCCGCAGGATTGCCGGATAATCAGTTCGGTCTTAACCATGATGTCGCGTGCGGGTGTCTGGCTGTGTTCGATTCGGTCAATCATGGTTCGGACGGATTCGTGAGCCAGAGCCTCGGCCGGCTGGCGAATGGTCGTCAGCGGAACCGGCAGCAGTTTATTCATCGGCAGGTCGTCAAACCCGACGATTCGAACATCTTGGGGGACTTTAAGCCCATGACGCAGACAATACAGCATGACGTCGGCAGCGGTGGAATCATTTACACAGACAAATGCCTCCGTTTTCCCGGATTTGACCAGCTCGAGTATGTTTTGCCCCTCGATACAGTTGCCTTCCAGCAGGCGTTTGCTGTCGAAGCTGTGAAACTGGCGGGGCTGGACGTGTAGGCCCTGTTCTTCCATGGCTGCTCGAAAGCCCCGCATGCGGTCGTTAATTGCGGTGGTCAGGGCTGGGCCGCAGACAAAATCAATTTTTCTGCATCCGAGTTTGAGCAGGTGATTCGTCAATACCAGGGAAGATTGTTCATTATTAATGCCAACGATATCGTACTTGCTGCGATGATAACTGTCGCTAATGTCGCGATCCAGCAGAACCAGCGCAATTCCGGCCTTGTCAAATGCATTGGCCAATTCTTCATTGATGGACATTTTGTCCGACACTTCCAGGGGGGTAAAAAAGACCCCGGCGACATGTGAGTCAATGAGCCGCTGGGCGATTTTTTTAGAGTATTCAATGTAGTCTGTATCTTTATACTCTGGTATATCATTCAGCAACAGGGAGTAACCATGCTGGCTGGCCACTTTCAATATTTCCGGTACCATTACACCGAAGATCGTGGTCATGGTATCTGTGTGGGGGCGGATCTGCCAGTGAACCAGAATACCAAAGGTTTTGTGCTCATGAACGGCGGCTTGTTTGACAAAAGTGCCTTGTCCCTGGTGGCGAACAATCAATCCTTTTTCCTGAATATCACGCATCGCTCTGCTGATGGTTGGGCGAGAGGTTTTAAAAAATTCTGCAAGTTCATTTTCTGTCGGGAGTTTTTGGCCGGGTTTATAGACGCCTTTGAGAATATCACTGCAAATCTTATCATAAATCGTCTTATGTTTGATTGACCGTTGTGGCTGTTTGGAATCCATAGAGGAGATGCTCCCGAAGAAAGCACGCGTGGTACTGGTTATTGAATCAGGTTGTTTTTAATGTCCTTGAGCACTTGTAATCACTTTATATATAACATTTAAGCGTCCATTGTATCAATGCATCTGATTTTATCAATTATAAGTATTGACATATTTGCTACAGAAGCTGTTGTTTTTGCAAGGATTTTGAGGTCTTCCATTTCTCATCTCATAAAACAAGTCCGAGAAAATAATACTATGTCAATGGCAAAACAACAAAAAACAGGCTTTTCAGTGCGTCTTTAACTTCTTTTTATCGTGTCTTAAAAAGAGTATAAGTCTTTGTTCTATATAGACATATATGATATTTGCTGAGAGTGTTGATGGTTTTGAAAGAACGAAATGTAAATACAAACTTTAATTTAATTGAGTTTTTCTGTAATATATGTATTGACATATTGCGATACAGACAATAGAATATGGGTATCGTGGAGGTGTGTTGTGACGAGATTTGTCAAAGACAGCAATGCGATCATCAAGACATATCGGGCCGGCCTTGGAAGGCGGGGGGAACGGCTTGGTACAGGGATCATGTTTGGCCTGCCTTGTGTGAAACCCATTCCCAATGCGTTGGATGCCGCAGTATGCGCGGCCGTTCTATATTAACCATTACCAGGTTTAGGAGAAGTATGGGATGAAAAACAAAAACCAAAAGCAATGTAAAACATGGGACTTGATTGAAAGGGTGGTCAGTATGAAACAAGCGGGGATGATCGTTCTTTTGTGTTGTCTGACAATGTCAGTTCAGGCAATCGATGTTCACTGGCAGCCGCCGGCGGATCCAAACCGGATTGCGGGGACTCCTGAATTATGGTCCAAAGGTGTAAACTGGTCCACAGGTATTGCCCCTAATGCTGCCGATCAGGTCGTTTGGATGGCAACCGCCAACAGCGCTCCGTGTCTGCTGGATAGTGGTACCTGGCAAATCAACCAGCTTAAGCTGGGCGAAGGCGGCGATCAGAGCAATAACGGCCATCTGATTGTTAAAGGCATCCTCGATACCAATCTGTCGGGAAACTGGCAGGGGATAGGAGCCTGGGGCAACCAGGTCGGAGTGCTTGAAATTGATGGCGGCCAGTTTAACACCTATCGCGGAGGCCATATGTGGATTGGCAACCAGGGTTATGGGACCGTCATCATCCGAAATGGCGGTCAGTTGAATGTCGGCATCGGTGGTGATGCCCAGATAGGGCATGGTTGGGACGGCACCACTGGTGTGGGGCGAACCTTTATTTATGATGGCCTTTTGACTGTCAATAACTGGACCACAGGTTCGGTCCACCCCAACACGCCTTCTTTTATTGATATTAGCCGCGGGACTCTGAGCATTCAGGGATATCGCATTTCTCCCGGCTGGAACGATGGCGCTGCGGTTGACCGTATGGCTGAGCAGGGACGAATTACCGGCTTCCGGGAAGCCAAATTTGATAAAAAAATCAATATCGATAATCCGGGTACAGACCGTCAGAATGATGTGATTAACAATGTTGTCATTAAGTGGAACGGCAGCCGGACCCTGGTGACAGCGATTCATCCCCAGCAGCCGGTGCCATATTTTAATGATATCGTAGTGGCAGGAGACATTGAATTTGCATGGAACAATTGGGATCCCAACATGCCTGGCGATCCGATTTCAGTGGATATCTGGTTGGGTACCGAGCCCAATAAGCTCAGTCCCCACTATGCCAAAGTCGTTTCTGCGATGGATGTGACCGGACAAGCCCGTTCTTCCAAAGTGATTAAACTCACCGCCCCCGGTCAATATTTCTGGCAGGTGGATACGACCAATGGCCCGGGTTCCTTTCACGAGGGCGATCTGTTCTGGTTTGAAGTGGTTTCTTACAGAGCTCCGGAACTCAAGGGGGCTGACAGCGTTATTACCACTTTGGATCTGCTGCCGGCGACGATATCCGGAACCGTTGACACGTTTGGTACACCGTTGACGGGGGTGGACTTTGCTCTGCTGGCTGATGATATCCATTTCCCGGCAGGGGCCCATGTCGAATTAACCAATACAACGACTAATCTGCAGAACCCGACGGCCATGCTGACAGCCGACAAGCCGGGGATTTATAAAGTCAAACTGACCATTACCGATGGCATGACCACCATTGAAAAACTAATTGAAGTCTATATTTATGCTGATGCCTGTCAGGCCAAGAAGGATTCTCCCAGCGGCTGGGCGGCCAATTATTATGATCGTGACGGTGATTGCGATGTGGATGTGGCGGATTTTGCCGTGTTTGCACGCGAATGGCTCAATGACACCACGATGAAGGCACAGGAAACCCGGCCCAGAAACGTTGTGTATATTCCTCAGAGTGCCTTTGATAACCGGATAGAAGCCGAATCTGTCAATCCGGATGCGGTTTCCAATGCTCCGGTTACCGATGAAAACGGTGTTCGGATTGTCAATGAAGGCGGGGCCAGCGGCGGCGGCAAGGCCCTGGGCTGGACTGGTAACGGCACATGGGCCGAATATCAGATCACAGTGCCTGCGGCCGGTGTGTATGATGTTGTGTACAGTATTTGCACCCCTCAGACCACGACTGTCCTGAATTTCGGTGACGGAACTACCGTGAACCTTTATGGCTCGGTGGGGCCTCTGCCCAGCTTCGGCGGATGGGGCAACTATGGCATCTCCATGCAGAAGGGGGCGTTGTTGTTCCCGGCAGCCGGAACCTATACGGTTCGAATTACCTGGACGAATGAAGCCAATCTTGACTGGTTTACGCTGCTCAAACAATAAAGGCAGCCAGGCCAGATCGCATCAAATTACTCTCCGCTGCGCCGGTGCTCCCGGCGCAGCGGATGTCTTGAAATCAACGATATGGCGGTATTCGTAACACGTCACTTGATCAGACACAGCGGTGAAAGACAGGCATAATCAAAGAGTGCCCGAACAGAGATACCCAACGGGTATGCTTCTTCCGCAACGGCCACAGGCCGTTTAATGCCACGTGTACTCACGGGGTTATGTGACCCGACGCAGCCGCGGTAAAAGAGATAGTGATGGAACCTGGCGGCCCAAAGCTCTTTTGCCGCGACCAAACGGGGAATTTCAAATAGAATCAGTATCAACGTTTTTTGACCGGGATCACGATGCAAATACGCCAGAGAGGACCTAAAAACATCAATCAGATTGTTGTGATCTGTATGCTTTTCAGTACCGGGACCGTGTTCCTGCAGGCGGCAACGACCACGACCTGGAATCCTGCGGCCAATCCTGCCGGCTCAGGACGCTGGGTTGAAAAAGCCAACTGGCCCGGCACCATTCCCGACGGGGGACCGCAGGGAGACTACAAATGTGTATTCAATGTCAACGGTGCCAGAGAATGTCTGATTGATACGGTCATCACCGTATCCCAGGTTGTGCAGGGAGATAACGGCCCCGGCGGTGTGGTGCGAATTGTCAATGGCGGCAATCTGACCGCGGGCTGTATTCCCTCTGGCGGGACCAACTGGACTGGCGTTGGTTACAATCGAAACGCTACGATGATTATCGAAGCCGGCGGTGTGCTGTCCTGTCCGGACCACCTCTGGGTGGGGTTGATTTCTCCAGCGGTTGGGACACTGATTATTGAAGGAGGCACGGTAAACGTCCAGGGGATGTTCGGGGCCGGCTGGAATTCGACAGGAATAGGTTATGTCAAAGTCAACGCCGGCCTGCTGAATCTCAACGGCTGGCATGACAGCCAGTCCATTGGGATTGGCTCGAATATGGATATTGAGCAAGGAACCGTTCAGATTTCCGGCGACAGAACCACCAGCATTCTGGCGATGATTGCAGACAAGAGAATCACGGCCTATGGCGGCAAGGGCAAGGTGGTTTATGATTACAATATCATCACCCCCGGAAAAACAACCCTGAGAGCGCTGCCTCCGGTGACAGGTGATTTGAACCAGGATTTCGGTGTGGACCTCGCCGATTTGGCGATATTAGCCGATAGCTGGCTGAATGAGGACTGTGCCGGCATCGCCAATCTGGATACGATATGCAGAGTGGATCTTGGGGATTTCAATATACTGGCGGGCAACTGGCTGGGTGGAATGGTGACGGATTGGCACATTGCCCAGACGGAATTTCCGACCGATGACGGGATTGTGACTCCGTTTTATGCCAATCATTGGGGTATCGTGGGTGATGGCCAGACCGATGTGACCGAGGCGATTCAAAAAGCGATGGTGGCTCTGAGCAATCTGAGCGGCGGAACCCTGTTTTTGCCGTCCGGCAGATACAAAGTATGCGGTAATCTGACTATTCCCTCGGGTGTCATTCTTCGCGGTGACTGGCAGATTCCGGACCCTGCCGGCCCTGTTACAGGTACGATCCTGATGGCCTATGCTGGCCGTGGGCAAAATGACGATGAGGGGGCTCCCTTCATTGGTCTGAGCAATTGTGCCGGCGTCAAAGGGCTGACTATCTGGTATCCCGAACAGACGGCTGACCAGATTCAGCCATATCCGCCTGCCATTCGCCGCCTGGACGGCAGCAATCACACTGTCGAAAATGTAACCTTTGTCAATGCCTATATCGGTTTCAGCTCCTACGAAAATCGTCACATTACCGCCAGCCCGTTCCTGCGTCACATTTACGGCACTCCCCTGAAGACCGGTATTGAATTGGACTGCCTGGCGGATGTGGGCCGAATTGAAACGGTCCATTTTTCACCGGATTACTGGGCACATTCAGGCCTTCCCAATGCACCAACTGACAACCGACATGCCCAGTGGCTCTATGGAAACGCCACAGGCATTGTTTTGGGCCGCATCGACTGGTCTTATGCCGCGTATGTCACCGTAGAAGGTTATTATCAGGGCCTGCTGCTGCATCCTTCACGTAATCAGGACGATTCCGGCAGTGTGCCGAATGGCCAGTGTTATGCCTTTGATCTGAAACACTGCCGAACCGGTGTATATGTCGAGGCAATCGCTTCGGTAGGCTTTATGTTTACCCGATTCAACATCGACCAGGTGCAAACGGGCCTGCATTTTGCGACTACCGCCAATGGTCAGGCTCTGCTGCATACCTGTCAGATCAATGCATTGAACTATGCCTTGGATAACATTGGTTCCGCAAAGATACAGGCGATAAACTGCACGTTCCGGGA
This sequence comes from Anaeroglomus insulsum, assembly GCF_050689095.1. Lineage (NCBI taxonomy): Bacteria > Pseudomonadati > Planctomycetota > Phycisphaerae > Sedimentisphaerales > Anaerohalosphaeraceae > Anaeroglomus > Anaeroglomus insulsum. The sequence goes on along the minus strand of NZ_JBOGCL010000001.1, from coordinate 115,294 downwards.
AGGCGAAATCAGGGCCGATGGGGGATATTTGTCTATCATCAATTCCGACTTAACGGATGCTGCAGGATCCCACATCACGGTTAATGCTGCCGTCCGGGGGGTAACCCTGCAGGGCAATCGGTTTTCCCGGCCCGCTCAGATTACAGACAACACCGCTTATCCGGTTTTGGTTGACCCTGCACCCGTGACAGTCACTCCCTTGCCGGCGTATGATTTCAAAAAGCCCGCACAGGCTCATACTGCTGCCAAACCCGTGCTGTATGTGGTGACAGAGCCTCCGTACCATGCCCCGGCGGACCTGTCTTCGGATGCCACGCCGGCATTTCAGGCGGCCTTGAATGATGCCGGTGCCAATGGCGGCGGTATTGTGTTTGTCCCCGGCGGAGATTATCGTCTGGATGGGACGCTGATAGTACCCACCGGGGTGGAACTGCGAGGTATCCATGATCTGGCCTTCAGTCCCAGTGCCCGCGGCAGTGTGCTCAATACCTATTACGGCAAATATGATGAGAATGGCACGCCATTTATCCAAATCCAGCCGCACGCCGGAATTCGCGGTCTGACGATTCACCATGCGGGTCAGATTTACGATTTCGCTGATCCTGTGAATTACGGCATGACGCCTTATCCGTATATGATTCGCGGACTTGGAGAAGAAGTGTACGTGATCAGCATTGCTGCCACCATTCCATGGCAATTACTGGATCTGGCGACCTATCCATGTGACCGCCATTATGTTGACTGTGTTGTGGGGACTGCGTTGAAAACCGGCGTCCATGTTGGGGGCGGTGCAAAGGATGGACGGATTCAAAATTGCCAGTTCAATCCCTCGGCCTATGTCTTCCAGCGTTCCTTGTATCCAAGTATCCCCTCCAGCGGTGATATTGGTGGGGTATATCAGATTGCCTGGCGACAGGCCATTCCCTATCTGATTGGACATGTCAGCGGTCAGGTGCTGCATCAAAACTTTGTCTTTGGCGGGTGGCGAGGTGCCAATCTGGTGAACGAAAATGGTCATGGTCCTTCCGGATATTGTCTGGGGCTGGGAATTGATCAATGCACGACTTCGATTTGCGTGGATGATGTTGGCGACGATGGACTGGATATGATTAATTCGCAGATTGTTACCGTCGATTACACACATGGCAGCTATCTCGAAACCAATCTGCCCGCGGATGATACCTTCCGGATGTTTGGGACCTGCTGCTGGGGCGGCAGTGAAAAAGGCATTCGCATCCACCGCGGCCATGTGGAATTGCAGTTATGCCAGATTGACAGTTGGGGCTGGGTGGTCGATACGACTTATACTATCGGTTCAGGTGGAAACCTGCGAACCATCGGCAGCAATATGACTCAGGACGTTGATACACTCATTCAGCTTGACCCCAACGGGACCATTGAGGTAATCGCCAATATGATCAAGATTGCCAGTTCGGGAATGCCGATTGACAATGGATCCAACTTAAAATCGCGAGGCAATCTTCGGATTCGCTAACCTCAATCGGCAGGGCGTCATCAGGTCAATTCCACAGACCAGTACGCATGGTCGAGGAATTGCTTCCAGCTTTTATAGCGTTCATGGCTTAGATGAATATGCAGGACAGGATTGCGTTTTGGCTTGACAGGTTTTTGAATGAGAGTCATATGGGCCTGTTCAGGGGTACGTCCGCCTTTCTTGGCGTTACATTTGGTGCAGGCACAGACGATATTTTCCCAGGCATTGCCGCCGCCGAGTGTTCGCGGCACCACGTGATCCAGTGACAGTTCACTGGTGGGGAATTTCTTGCCGCAGTACTGGCATCGGTTGCCGTCACGGGCAAAAATATTGCGACGATTGAATTTGACGGTTTGTCGAGGCAGCCTGTCGTAAAACAGCAATCGGATCACCCGCGGCACAGCAATATCAAAATTGACTGCCGAAACCCAGTCGTATTTGTGGGCTTCAAAGGTCTGTCGATAAGAGGATAATTCCCGCCAGGAATTGAAGTCATAATTTTCCCACGTCCCATCGTCACAGGACACAATCTCCGCCAGCTCCCGGACAACCAGGGACAATGCCCGGCGGAGTCCTATGACCCGGAAGGCCATATAGTGCTTATTTAAAACAAGCACTTGTGAGTCCAGAATTTGGCTTGATTGTGCTGAAAACATGCCAAGCTCCGATATCCCATAACGGTCGATCGATTCGACCCACCAAGTACCATACCACATAGGATACACTTGAGCAAGTGGCAAATCAGCACAAACGCGGTGAATTGTATGTTAATTTGAACCCAAAATGGATGTAAATAGTGTAAAAATAAGAATTGGGTACAAAATCTCCCCAGATTTCTTGCACGACGCGGAAATCAATCCCAATATTTAGGGTCTGATTTTCTTGACGTTTTGAGCTCGCGGCCCTTTTTCGCCGCTGACAATATCAAATAAGACTCGCTCTCCCTCGTCGAGACAGCGAATGGCCGGGTCGGCGAAGCTGGTGTAATGAACAAAAATGTCCTCACCCTTTTCATTGAGAACAAAGCCATACCCCTTCTTCTTATCATACCATTTGACCGTACCTTCAGCCATGGTCCTCTCCACTAAACAATAAACAAGACATAATTTAGATAAAATTGATCCGAAAAGATCGGGTGAAATACCTGTTATTCTGTTACTTTTTCGTCCGGACAGAGTTTTTCTTTCATCAGCCGGCCCATTTTGAATTTGACGCTGCGTTTGGATGGGACTTGAACCCGTTCCAGTGTTTTGGGGTTTTGGGCCACGCGACTGGAACGCGTGCGGGTCTCGAAGATTCCGAAATCGCGGAATTCGAGGCGATTGTCCTGAGCCAGTTCCCCGACGATTTCGTCAAGGAAAGACTGGATGATGCGCTTGACCAGAACACGCTTGGCCTGCGAGGTCTCAGCAATCCGGTCAATTAACTCTTTTTTGGTGATGGTTGCCATTCGGATACCCTCACGAAGTATAAACCTGAGATTAATAATATAAACAATAGCAATAAATTGAAGGCGTATCCGCCAAAGAGCCTTTTGGGCTAAAAACCTAACCTGTGAATAAAATATATATAATATCTTTATTTGGCCAGACGGAAAAACCCGAAGCTTTAATGGGTTGATAATTCACTTTTATAACCGCTTCCGCCTGCACCTGATAATCCTATTTTTGGATATACCCGACTGATTTAGGGCATTCTCGCATCCGGCATCGCAACGAATCGAGCCTGTTTTATGGGGGCTTTATGACTTCTGCGACACCTGACGCAAATCACTATACAGAATAGACTTCGAACCGGCAAGCAATTTTTTGGAAAAAATTTTATCGATTTGGATATCGGCTGTCGGGAGTGTTTTAGGGGGCCGTTTTGAGTATGAATTTGGGTAAAAGGGGAGGGCGGTCGTTATTGGGAACTATTATTTTGACTGGGATTTGTACAAAATGAAACAGAATGACTTGACCATCTGTGGTCGGAATAGGATAATGTTCTGTTCTATCTGTATTTTGCAGATTTTTCGTTTAGGCGGACGATGTCGTTGTCGGCAGGGAGAAGTTGTCCCAGTCCGGTGCCGTCGTAGCTGAGCAAAAGTGATATGCGGATGAGCCTATGGAAAAAAACGTCCGGAAATATATCGTCAGCGGCAATGCGAAAGTCGATGCGGTCTATCATAATTTGGAATGGATAATCACGGCACTGGCCGGGACGCTGGTGTTTATTGTCTTTGTCATGCAGGTCTATCGTATTCCCACCGGCAGTATGGCCGAAACGCTTCGCGGTTCCCATTTCCGTTTGCGTTGTTCGGAATGCGGCTATCGTTATGATTATGAGTTTTATCCCAGCGGCTACAAGATGGCGGAGAATACTGTTCCACGTCAGGATTTGCCGGTCATCCCGCTGTTTCCACGCTGTCCCAGTTGCGGCTGGTATGAAGACAGCGGCCAGCCCAGCAAGGTTGATGGCCAGTTTTATACTGCGGACGGCAAGCCTGCTCCCAAACGTGCCGTCTCACGCGGCGACCAGATTTTTGTACTGAAATGTATTTACCAGTTTTTTGAGCCCAAACGCTGGGATGTCATTGTCTTTAAAAATCCGATTCAGCCGGAGATCAACTATATCAAACGTCTGATAGGGCTGCCCGGGGAGCGAGTGGAGATTATCGATGGTGATATTTATATCAACGACCAGATTGCCCGCAAGCCTGCCAAAGTCCAGGAAGAACTCTGGATGCCGATTTACAATAATGATTACCAGCCTGTCCGTACGGAGGGGACACGTTTTAATGGTCGGCGTTGGGAGCAACCGTTTGAACCGGTGGATCAGGGCTGGAGTCTGAATGCCGATGGACCGATGGTCTTCTCTCTGACCGGGGGCGACCGGAATGCGATGCGGGCCCTGCGATACAATCCGGCCAAGGGCAATGATTTTAAGGCCGTTTATGGCTATGACCCCTCGCAGCTGATACCCGCGATGGCCGTGTGCAGTGACCTGATGCTGTCTTATTATGTTGCTGTTGGGGCCGACAGCGGGATGGGGGTGGTTCTCGGCAAATATGGCATCCGTTACCAGGGCCTGGTGGATTCCAGCGGTCAAATGACGATCAGCCGAATCGGGTCCGATGGCACCAAAGAGCAATTGGCTGCCGGAGCCGTTCGTTCAGCAACTGCAGATCCCTGGGTATTGCTGCGATTTGCAAACGTCGATCATAAACTCATTCTCGAATATGGTGCCGATACACTGGAGTATGACCTGGGTGTAGGGCGAGACGATGCGGGGACGAACCGCCAGGCCAGCCCGACTGCCGAGATTATCGGTTATGGCCATGCTCAGCTTCGACATATCAAGCTCATGCGGGATATTTACTACACCGGTGCTGAAGACAAACGTGTGATGCGGGCGTATGAAGGCAAGCCGCTGGACCTGCAAAAGGATGAGTTTTTCGTTTGCGGCGACAACAGCCCCAACAGTTATGATGCCCGCATGTGGAAAGAGCCGACCCGGGCCAATCCCGGACGGACTTACCGTGACGGGATTGTGCCGCGAGATTATCTTGTGGGCAAGGCATTTTTTGTTCATTTCCCGGGCAATTGGCGATTTGAACGGCAGGGCTGGCGTATCATCCCGTATCTGGACGGTCCGCCGGAACCGGATGGAATGAAAATCATTTACGGCAGCGACCGTTTTTCTGCAAAACCATCAAACCCGAGGAATCCGTAATCGTATGGATGAAATCGAGCAGCAGCAACAGCAGACTGAGCCGTCCCAGCAGGAATATGTCCCCCGGCGAAGTGCGACACTGGAAGGAATAATCAACACCCTGGAATGGCTGTTGGTGGCGCTGATTCTGGCGTTGGTCTTTCGAGCTTTTGGGGTCGAGGCTTTTCAGATACCCACCGGCAGTATGGCCGAAACCCTTAAGGGGGCACACTATCACCTTCGCTGTATGCGTTGCGGCTATCCTTATGATGTCGGAGGAGATACCTCGCTGTACAATCGACCGCAGTGCTCCAGTTGCGGGTATTATCAGCCCGCTACGGCCCTTGGACGCCAGCAGAATGGCGACCGTATATTTGTCCTCAAGAGTATATACCAGTATGTGCCGCCACGGCGCTGGGATGTCGTCGTGTTCAAAAACCCGACCAATCCGGCGATTAATTATATTAAACGGTTGATTGCCCTGCCCGGCGAGACGGTTCAGTTGATTGACGGAGATGTGTTCATCAACGGCCAGATCCAGCGCAAGCCCGCCAAAGTTCAGCAGGAACTCTGGATGCCGATTTATGATAATGATTATCAGCCGTTTGGTGCTGCTGCCGGGCCGGCCGGTCAGACCGCTGCGGCCGATGCCCTCAATCGGATATGGCGGCAGCCCTTTGAAAACGAGCCGAATACCGACAGCCGATGGAGCCTGAATGCCAACGGTCCGGCAGTGTTTAGTCTGGATGAGGACAACACGCGGGACCACTGGCTGCTGTATAACAGCGATGTCGGCAATGATTTTCATTCCACCTATGCCTATAACAGCGACATGCTGCGGCGAGGACAGCCTGTCTGCAGCGACCTGATGATGCGGTTTTATGTCCGCCCGGAATCCAGCGGCTGCGTGGGAGCATCACTCGAAAAATATGGTGTGCATTATATTGGGCGAGTTGATTTTGCTGGTATGCTCATTCTCCAGCGGCGGCAGGGGACACGAATCGACGAATTGGCTCGCATGCCGATACGTCCCGCCTCCAATGACCGGCTGATGATTTTCGAATTTGCCAACGTGGACCATCGATTGGTATTGCGGTATGGCGAAAATCGACTGAGTTTCGACCTGCCGGTCAGGCTCGCACCCAAACGAAACGCATCCGCACAGCCGCAAGTCCGTCTCCTTGGCCGGGGACGGATACAGATCAGTCACCTGGGATTATTCCGCGATACCTATTATATCTCCCAGGCGACACTGCGAGCTAATGAGCGAGATCCATTCAAGCTGGAAAAAGACGAATTTTTCGTCTGTGGCGACAACAGTCCTAACAGCCTCGATGCCCGGCTCTGGTCGGAAGAAGGCAAGGGGATTACCAACCAGCCGGCCTACCGGATGGGTGTTGTGCCAATGGAGTATATGCTGGGCAAGGCGTTTTTGGTGTACTGGTCGGATGCTTACAGTCCGATGCCCAATATGCTGCCAGTGATTCCCAATATTGACCGGATCAAAGTTATCTTCGGCGGCTCTGATGAGGTGTATTGAATGGACTTCTGGGGCTTGCCCGGGATTGTTTGATCCGTTGGTTCTTCTTGAGATGAAGTCGCAGGCTGATAGTGCGAGGATAGGATTTGTATTGAAGTATTCTGAGGTTGCCTGAGCAGGCTGGATGGCGGCGAATAAATATAAATAAAGCTGTAAAATATCGCAAATCAGTTCAGGCTTTGGGTAAATCCTCCGCTTTTGGTTGGATTTTTGATAAAAACACTTGACGGCCAGTACGAAATGGCTATGATAGCTTTTCCTTTGCGGATGTGGCGGAATTGGCAGACGCGCAGGCTTCAGGTGCCTGTGGGCTTAAATGCTCGTGGAGGTTCAACTCCTCTCATCCGCATTCCTTTTTTTTGGAATGCTATCCAATTCAACTGACACGCTAAATTATCACGTCTGCTCGATTCGTTTTTTGGCGGTGCGCCAGTCGATACCTGTAATCCGGGCGACATCCTGATAGGATGGATATTTTGTGTACAGCCATTTGCAATACTGGTTTAACAGCTCATCCGCGGAATAATTCGCCTGCTGAACCCCATTGAGAAAGCTCTGAATCTGTGTCGATGGCTTAGGGACCTGCGGCTGGTAGTCTTCCTTGAGAATGACCCGGCGGATGCACTGGGCCAGCTCGCGGACATTACCCGGCCACGAGTAGTCTTTGCCCAGTCGTTTCTGAATTACATCCAGCACCTTCTCGGTCAGCTCCGGAATATCCTGTCCAGTGATAAGGACACTGAAATGTTTGACCAGCTCAGTCAGTTCGTCGGGATTTTCCTCGATCCGCTGGGCCAGACTGGGCATTTGAATACAGTCGGCGCAGAGTCGGTAATAAAAATCCTCCCGAAATGCCCCTGTGCGTCGCAGTTCTTCCGTTGGCCGATTGGTTGCCGCCAGGACACGCCCAAAGAACCGCCTCGGTTTGTGGCTGCCGACTGGGGTAAAGGTTCGTTCTTCAAGTACTTTGAGGAGCTTGACCTGGACATAGGGGGCGACTTCGCTGATTTCATCCAGAAAAATTGTCCCGTGAGGCCTGCACAGGCCGAATAAGCCGTCGTGATCAGTAACCGCTCCGGTAAATGCCCCTCGGGTATGGCCGAATAGCTCACTTTCCAGCAGTGTTGGAGCGTATTGACTGAGATTGGCGGCAACAAACAGGTTTGTAAAGCTGTATTGGAAGGCATTGGCGGCGGTGTCAAAAGGAATCCAGCCGCTTTTGCCGATGGCTGCTGCGGCTGCACCTTTACCCGAGCCGGTGGGGCCTTCAATTAAGGTCGCAAAATCCTCCATTTTATCCCAAAGATACCGCTCATAGCCGCGGATATCCTGTGTGAAGATATTATTCCATAAATCCATGCGAAGCTTGCGCATGGAGGCACTTTGTCCGACCAGGCCGTGATTGATAAAATAAAATGCCCGCCGGATCTGGTAAAATAGGGCAAATGAACGAGCCTGTTGCGGCGGTGTGAATCCCCGCGCCGCGAGATGCTCAAATGTTTTGGCGGCAAACGATACCGGCAGCGATTTTTCAGGATTTTTTTCTTGTTTGCGAATAAGGGTGTCAAAATCCAGAGCAAATCGATGGAATATCTCAAATAAAAAGACATATTTCATCAATTCCCGATCTTCTGGATTAAAATGGTCGATGGAGGCGGCTTGTCCCGAAATCTGGTGGTCCAGCTCGGCCAGCTTGCTGTGGACCTTATGAATCACGGCAGGCACAATCTGCGGCCACGACAGGCCTTTGGTATCGTTTTCGGTCAGCCCCACGATTTGCCGGTCCAGGAATTCTCGCTTTTCGCTGAATGGATTGGTATAGGACGCATCGGCGATCGTCTGAAAAAACACCCGGTTGGCCTGAGATATCTTGATATATTTCATACATTAAATGTATATTTGATATTCATAAAATGCAATCTAAAAATTTCTTTCTGGCTGTATTTAACCGTGGGAGTTGTAGTATGTCTATAAATATTAAGGAATTATGATTATTCCGCTTGCTGGCACGTGATTTGATAAACCTATTCATCGTGGCAACAAGACGAGTTGGTAGAGAAGACGGAGAATAGGCTTGTCATTTTTAAATATGCAACATTATTCCAGTTGTATCTGGAAGTTTTGGATGCGGTTTTGTATGATAACGCCAATTAAGACCCAACAGAACGACGTGACCCCATTATTGTGGTCTATGGAAGGTGCCTTATGATTCAATCGAGGGTAGAAAACGGATTATTTGCAGGATTCGATATTGGCAGCGAGGCCGTTCATTACGCCGTGCTGAACTGCCGGCAGGAAGTTGTTTATTCCCCGACGCCGATTAAGCATTTCGCCAATCCCATTGCTGCCCTCCGGCAGGCCTGGCAGGATATCTGTGCTCAGATGGAACCGAGCCGGATTATCAACACCGCCTTTACCGGCAGCGGGGCACTCTTATTGAAGGATGCGATTGCGGGGATCACGTTTGATTATGAAAGTGTGGCCATTCCGTATGGGGCGACAGTGATTGCCCCCCAGACGGCGTATATCTTTCATATCGGCGCCAAGGATGCCTATTTCTTTCATCTGAAGACTATTCAGGGCCGGATGACGATAATCGAATGCCGTCCCAGCAGCAAGTGCGGCGGAGGCTCCGGAACCCTGCTGGCCAAACAATGCAAACGGCTTTTGGATGCTGAAGTAGGGGAGCAGGAAGAATCCAACCCGCAGGCCCGATATGCTCGGATGTATGCCCTGGCCGAAGAAAAAGCCCGCCAGGCCCAGGCCCCCAGCGAATTTCTGGCCCGATGCGGGATTGTGATTCAGTCTGACTTGATTCACAAGCAAAACGAAGGTGTCCATAAAGAAGACAATCTCGCCGGTTTGTTCCGAACCACGGCACGCAATTACATGATAGACGTCTTGGGCAATCGCCAGCTGATTCCGCAGCAGGCCATCGGAACCGGTGGGGTCTTCCATAATTTGCTGATTAAGGCTGAACTGGAAAAGGCTATTGGCCTGACGATTCAGCGGCCCGAGTATTTTGAAAATATCGGGGCAATCGGCATTGCCCGCAAAGGCATGGACGCATTGCAATACTATGTGCTGGACGTCAAGGATCTGGATGCGGTTGCCGAACAGGGCCGTAATCGCCGCAGTTTTGCCCCGGCGCTGAGTTCCCATCTGCATCTGATTCACGAAGTCTCTCCCGCTGCCGATCAGCCGATTGCCTCGGGAACCGAAGTGGTTATCGGTATTGATGGCGGCAGTACTACGACCAAATGTGCAATGGTTCGGCTTGACGGTACGCTGCTGGATAAATTGTATATCAAGACCAACGGTGACCCGGAACATTCGCTGAAAGAGGTTCTGCGTTATCTGAGCCGGCACCGTGACCGCGTCATTGTGCGGGGCATCGGCGCCACAGGCTCGGCCCGAAAACTCTACGAAAAGCTTCTGCTTAGCCGCAAGAAGGCTGACCAGATTCGCCAACAGGGCAAGATTCCCGCGGATCGCATTACCGACGAGATTACCTGTCATGCCCTCGGTGTCCGTCACTACGACAAGCGTGTTGATACGATTTTTGAAATCGGCGGCCAGGACATGAAATATACGGTCTTCAACAAAGACGGCAGTGTCCGCGATGCCAAGATGAATTTCAGTTGTCAGGCCGGCTGCGGCCAGACGCTCGAGAACATGGCCGATTTAATTGGTCTGGATGTTCGAACGACCCTGCAGGAGTATGCCCTGCGGGCCACGCGGGTTCCGATTATTGATTCGACCTGCGGGGTATTCATGGAAATGGATGAGACTCGGCTGATTTCCGAAGGCTTTACCAAGGAAGAAATCGCCGCCGCAATCGTTCGCGGGACCGCGGCCAGTTATTATCATAAATTCGTCGGCGGAGCCCAGAACACCGGCTTGGTCTGTTCAGCTCAGGGCGGGCCGGCACTGGGTAAGGCGTTTCTGGCGGCGCTGGCACAGGTGGCCAACAAGGAGATCTATGCCTATCCGCACCGTGAAATATTCGGGGCCTGGGGGGCGGCGCTGGATGTGCTGTCTCATATTCATCAGATGAGCCGGAACGGTGTTGCCTGTGATACGGCGTTTCGCGGATGGGACCTGGTGACAATGGAATTCTGCAAATCGCGTCGGAAATGCAAAGAGGTTGTGGACCGAAGCTGCGATATGCGGGATTGTGTTCTGGATGTATTTTCCATTGATAATGAAACAATTCTCAGCGGCGGATTCTGCCCCAAAGGCAATTCGGAAAACCGTGAAAAACCGCGAACCAATTATGTCGATGTCTTTCATTCGATTTTCGACACACATTTCCGCCGATATGGTCTTCTGCTGGCTGATCTTGACGGCAAATCCGCCCCGGATAAAACCGTGGGTATCCGCCGGGCGACGTCAACCATTGCCGAAAAAGGCATCTGGTCTGCGGCGCTGCTGGCTCGGCTCGGTTTTGTGCCGGTGGCGTCCCCGGTCAGCAATCCAGCGATTGCCCGGCAGGGTGTGGACCATTCCAAGACCGATTTCTGCATTGCCCGCAAGCTGGTGACCGGCCACGCTATGCTGCTGATGAATCATCCCGGGATTCGCTATCAGTTTAACCCGACTTTTGTCGAGCATTTTCAGAAGGACAGTATTTCGCTGAAATACTGCATCTACACAGAATCCGAGGCGTTTATTCTGAACGATGACTTGTCGATAGACCCGCAAAAACAGTTTAGTCCGGTGTTGCAGTTCAACAGCGGTCCTATCCTGGTGGAAAATATCGACAAGGACCTGCGCAGCAAAGGTTATCGGTTCTCGCGGCGTCAGATCCGCGACGCCATTGAAGCTGCTGACGCCGCGGAAAAAGCATTTCTTGAAGACCTCTACGCTCGCGGCGACAGCTTTCTTGAAAAAACCAAAGATCGTATCGCTTATCTGGGCATTGGACGGGATTATGTGGTGCTGGACCCGGAAGCCAGTTCCTATGCCGGGGCCATGTTTTCGCAGACACGAGGGCTGGATTTTATCCCGCAGATTTTCCTGCGGCATCGTTTTGCGGCCCTGAGCCAGGACTTGAAACAGACCGAATACTGGTGCGAAAGCATTGACATTTTGCGTGCCCACCGGTATGTGGCGTCGCGGTCGGGATTATATCCGATTCGTCTGATGAATTTCGGCTGCGGCCCGGACAGCATGAAAATCTATCAGGAAGAACGCATTCATCTGGCTGACGGCAAGCCGATGCTGACATTGTTAACCGATGCACAGACCAACAATGCCCCGTTCCTAACCCGAACCGAAGCCTTTGAGCGTGTGGTGCATTGCCATTATCTTAAGGAGCATGGACATGACCGAAATAACGACCCCCAATTGCATCGCAGGACGGACATGGTTGATCCCCTTCATGGGAATCGGCAGCCGCGTCGCGGCAGCGTGCCTGCGTCATTTTAATATTGAAGCCATTGTGCTGCCGACTAATACCCGGCAAGGTTATGAACTTGCCCGCAAGCATATTCACACCGAAGTCTGCCACCCCCTCAAGGGTGTGGTAGGCGACTTGCTGGGATTTTTAGCCCAGGAAACACAGCGTTATGGCCGGGAGGCGGTCACAAGCCGCTATGTGTTTATCCTGCCGACAACCGATGGCCCATGCCGTTTTGGCAAATATCGGGAGACGGTGCGTTTTTTTCTTGATGATGAAGGGTATGCGGATTTGCCCATCGCCGGCCCGACGACCCAAACCGATTACCTGGATATCCTCAGCGGCAAATATACTGCTGCCGATCAAATAAGGATACAAAAGCTGCTGCTGCGGGGACTGATTGCCAGCGACCTGCTGGATGATATTACGCTTCGCTACCGGCCGTATTGTCCCAAAGACCAGATCGAACAGCTCAAGGAGTCCCGACTGACGGAATTGGAACAATGTCTCGTGCGGGGCTGCGATGTCAGGGAGCTGGTTGTCTGGGGACAGGAGACGGTTCGTCAGTTCAGCCGATTTCAAACTGGCGAGCGTTTCCCGCTGGTGCTTTATTCCGGCGAGATTTATATGCGGATGCATGACCCCTTCACCCATAACGTGATTGAAAAACTCGAAGAGAATCGTCTCGAAGTCGTCCGCTGTTCCATGATCGAGTGGGTTGATTATATCAACTGTGCCAATCTGCTGCAAACGCGTCGTCGTATCACAACAGCTCTCAAGACATTCGATTGGCGTGACGTTGTCGGCGGTCTTGCTGTCTGGACCAAACTCACGTTCAAATACGCCTATATCCGACATGTCCGCAATCGGATCTCGGAGCCTTTCCATGAGGTTCTTGAAGGCAGGCATCCATTCCCGCCGATGATGACCCTGCTCAAGACCATTGAAAATGCCGGGGAATTCCACAGTGCCATCAGCGGCGAATCTATCCTCGGAGTGGGTATGGTCTATGTCCTCCTGCACGGCCTGTCCGGCGGGCACGGACGCGGCATCTCTGGCATCTTCCATGTCGGGCCGTTTACCTGCATGCACGAAGGTGTCGTCACCGCCAAAAGCGAAGGCATGATCCGCCGGTGGAGAAAACAGCACCCGGATATCGTTTTTCCGGTGATTGATGCCTACTTTGGCGACTCTCCCAATCCCAATCTGGACGCCGAAATCGCTATCTTCCGCGAACAGTGCTACCAGAAGCAGCACTTTGCCGCTCAGCGGCCGGAAGTGGCCTCCGTCGGCTAACCCCCGCGGCGTGATTGTTCATACAGATGTGTCTCAAGGCCGGGGCCTGTGTCCCGGCCTTTTTTTGTGGATACAAATTAGATATACAATTGTAGTCTGTTGAGTATGCAATCATTGTATGTTTAAACTTTTTCTCTCCGGCGTGCTCCTTTTTCTGTGTAATCGTAATTCATTTAAATATATAGCCTTATGGTGATTCTGTGTCCTGGCACGTTGTTTGTTCATATCCTTTCACAGAGATGAAAAAGTCAAGAATACAGGAAAAGAAAACAAGAAAGGATGTGTAAAATGACGTGGACATGGTTGACCGTATTGAGCATGGTACTGATTGGAATGATCATGGCTATCGGAATCGCAACAGAGACGACACGCATGCAGAATAGGAAGATGGTTCGGTCTTAAAAGCAGATATATGAATCAATCCCGGCTGGGAGGATGAAAATGAAAACAGCACATGTCAAAAAAAGATTTCATTCAGGTCTCTTTCTCATCGTTGGCACGATGTTCTGCGGCTGCTCTCAGGATTTTATCGAACAAACAGAATATCAAATCAGGAAATGCAAAGAAGATGAAATTGCACCCCATTATCAAAAAGACCAAAACAGCGAATACTGGGATTGCAGCCCATCGAAAGGTGATGGAGGATTCAAAAAGATACAGATTGATTCCGGTCGATTCCCATCCATTCATCCATAAATCAATCATTGTTCATACCTGCGTGTTTGGGTCACAGTGAGATAAAAAAAGGGTTACAGCATGAAAAAGACGATGGCAGCAGGTCTATTTACGGTGTTGGTGATGATTGCCGCCTGTTCAGTGAATAAGGTCATACAGGCTCAGGACAAGAAATCGGTCAAACCACTGCGGGTGGGGGTGTACGATTCCCGTTGTGTTGCGGTGGTCTGTTTCTCTTGCGAATGGTGGAATGCCCAGGTCCGCGAAAAGAGGAAAGAGATGGAGGCAGCAAAGGCGGCAGGGGATGAGCAGAAAGTCAAGGAGCTTGAACAATGGGGCATCCAGAATCAGCAAAAGGCACATCTGATGGGCTTTGGCACTGCCCCGGTCAAACCATGGCTTGCTCCCGTGGAAAAGGAATTGGCGACAGTAGCTCAGCAGGCCGGAGTCGATATTATTGTCAGCAAATGGCAGATTGATTATCAGGTCGATGGTGCCCAGTGCGTGGATGTTACCGATGCGATTGTGGCCCTGTATAAACCCAGCAAAAAAACATTGAAAACAGTTGAGGCGATCAAAAAGACAAAACCGATTTCCGAAGAAGAAATCTTGAAAATGAAGGATTAATCGTGGTAACCATAGACCATTCAACTAAGATATTGGATATGCAGGATAAACAGACAATCCAAACCATAATAGGCTGGCTGGCCGAAACACCTGTGCCGGCGTATCCCGAACCCATTCAACGTTATTTTGACCATTACGGACTGGACTGGTTTGATGTCCGGCACCGCTTCGGGTGGTTTTCCAGCCGCGGACTGAAACTGGCTGGGCATCTCTGGATGCCATCAGCCTGCAAAGACCTCGTCATCGTTTTACACGGCTATATGAATCACACCGGCCAGATGAAGCATCTGATTGCCGGCCTGCTGGACGATGGCTTTGCGGTGGGGTCATTTGACCTGCCCGGACACGGACTGAGTGAAGGAAATCAGGCGCCAGCAGGAGCGTTAAAGGATTATACCCGGGCCTTACGGGACTTTGTAAAGGAAATCAAGCAGATACTGGATGCTGAATCATGCATGCTCAGGCCCCGGGGATTGCGGGCGGGACTGAGTTTCTATTCGGCCCCCGGCCAGCCCCCGGCCGATTCGCCTGTGAAAGTCCATTTTGTCGGATTCAGCACCGGGGCCACGGTGGGCCTTGACAGCCTGATTTCCGGGCCGGACGATCCGTTTGACAAAGTCGTCCTCGCCGCCCCCCTGATCCGCTGGCGGGGCTATACCCTCTCCAAGGCAACGTATGCCTTTTACCGGACGTTTACGGATCGGGTCCCGCGCCTGCCCCAGGCCAATTCCTCCGACCATGACTTTCTCTATTTTAACAGATATTGCGACCCCCTCCACATCCCCGTCGTCTCGCTTGATTGGGTCAAGTCGATTTTTGACTGGAACGACCACTTTACACGCATCCAGCCCGGCCCAAAAGCGCTGTTTATTTTGCAGGGAGATAGAGACACCACCGTGGATTGGCGGTATAATACCCACTTGCTGCGGGACAAATTCCCCGCCGCACAAATAGAGATCCTCCCGGCCGCAAAGCATGAGTTGTTTAATGAGGTTGCGGTATTACGGGATCAATGTATCGCAAAGGTGATTCACTATTTATCCAGTGAACCCGGAAATGCATGCAGGAGTCGTTAAATGATATCTATAATGCTGCTGGCGGTTCTCATTTTTCTTGGTATGATCTTTTTTACGATCCGCCATTGGGCCCGAAGTACAGTGTATTTCAAAGGTGCTTTTGTTTGCTGGCTGCTGGCTTTCTGGGGCTATATAGTCTGGGGTGTAGCTCAAATTGAAGGCTCTTGTTCTTCTACAGCCTGTATTGGTTATCTGTTTATCGGCACTTTTGCGACGTGGTTTTCCTGTGCGGTCTGGTGTGTGGTTTGGCTGTCTGGTTTTTTGTGTGTAAAAATAGTCAATAGAGTATCAAACAATCATCACTGTTCGGGATGAAGCGAACTTGAAATCATGAAAACAGAATCGTCCAAAATTGGTAATACATTCGGCTATATGAATACCACGCAGTTTCTCGGCGCGGCCAACGATAACCTGTTCAAAGGGCTGATGATTTTCTTATTAATCGGCAAACTCGGACAGGACAAGGCCTCTCAGGTCAGCTCGACCGCCGCGATGCTGTTTGTCATTCCGTTTTTACTGTTTACCCCGTTTGCCGGCGTCCTGGCCGACCGCTTCAGCAAAAGCCGGATTATCGTGCTGGTCAAGTTTGCCGAAATCGTGCTGATGGGGCTGGGCTGCCTGGCATTCTGGATGTCCAACACGGTCTTTTGTTATACCGTGCTGTTTTTGATGTGCACCCAGAGTGCCTTCTTTGGCCCAAGCAAATACGGCATCATCCCCGAGCTGGCCGCCCCGCAGCATTTGTCGCGGGCCAACGCCTACCTGGAAGGTATGACCTATCTGGCTATCGTGCTGGGCATGGCCGCCGCACCCGCACTGGCCCAGCTTACCGGCGAAAATTATCCCATGGCCGGCATCGGCTGTGTCGCTGTGGCTGTCGCGGGAACCCTTACCGCTTTACTGATCCGCAAAACCCCCGCCGGCGGACGATCCGGCAGTTCCCATCCGCTGTTTTTCGTGGAGGTCTGGCGAACCCTGCGGCTGGTCCGGCAGGATGTCGATCTGCTGGCATCGGTTTTCGCTGCGGCGGTTTTCATGTTTCTGGCCGGCTTTGCCCAGATTAATCTGATTCCGTATGGTATTGAGGTTTGCCAGTACAATGCGATCCAAAGCGGTTATCTGTTTGTGATTGCTGCCATCGGCATCGGCATCGGCTCCCTTTGGGCGGGCAGATTGTCGGGCCGGAGTCTGGAGGCCGGCATCATTCCCCTGGGAGCGTTGTTGTTTTCCATCGGTACGATATGGCTGGCTGCCGGCCCCTCCAAAATCTGGATTTTCGTTGCCATCTTTCTGATGGGCACCGGTGCCGGCTTATACATCGTCCCGGTCCAGACCTTTATCCAGATTCGAGCTGACCGTGCCCTGTTGGGACGTATTATCGCCGCCTCCAACTCGCTGGGCTGGGTGGGGGTTGCGCTGGCCTCGGGCGTTGTGAGCCTGCTGGCCGGAATGCTCAACATGTCCGCTGCATCTCTGTTTATCGTCCTGTCGTGTCTGGGAATCCTGACGTTTCTGGTAACCTTGTATTACCTGCGGGAATATGTCTTTCGTTTCGTCCTGTCGATTCCCATTCGCATGATCTATCGATTGCGTGTCTTCGGCGAAGAACATCTGCCCATCGAAGGGGGGGCGCTGCTGGTGTCCAACCATGTCTCGTGGATGGATGGGCTGGTTCTCAGCGCTGTCCAGCATCGGCGCATCCGCTTCCTTGTGGATCGCCCCATCTACGAAAGCCGCCGTCTGCACTGGTTTTTCCGCTTTATCAAGGCCATTCCCATCAGTGCCGCCGACGGCCCGCGCCAGCTTGTCGAATCCCTCAACAAGGCCCGCCAGGCCATTGAAGACGGTTACCTCGTATGCATTTTTGCTGAAGGTTATCTGACCCGCACGGGCCATCTGGGATCGTTCCGGCCCGGCCTGGAGCGCATTATCAAAGCCACCGATTGCTCCGTCATCCCCGTTTATTTGGACGGCCTGTGGGACTCCATTACCAGTTATCGTTACGGCAAGCTGTTTTGTCGCAGGCCCCGCCTGCTTGAATACCCCGTCAGCGTGCATTTTGGTGTTCCCATGCCCGCCGATTCCACCGCCCGCAAGATTCGTCAGGCGGTTCTGGAATTATCCTGTGACTGGCTTGAATCCCGCAAATATCATCGCCTGTCGCTGGCCCAGACCTTTGTCAAAGTTGCCCGCCGCAATTGGAAACGGCTCTGTATGACCGACACCACCGGTAAGAAGCTGACCTACGGCCAGGCCCTGATTGCCGTAATCCTCTTGGCCGAACGCTGCCGGAGTATTCTCAAAAATCAGCAGAACATCGGTATCCTGATGCCGCCCAGTGTTGGCGGGGCAATTGCCAATGTTGCCATAGGTTTGCTGCGAAAGACGGCAGTCAACCTGAACTATACCGTTGCTCAGTCGGACCGTCAGACGGCAATTGACGAATGCGGTATTCGAACGGTGATTACGTCGCGGGCATTCCTTGAAAAACTGGATTTGCCTGCCGAAGATCCCAAATATGTTTTTCTCGAAGACCTCACTGCCGGCATCACCCGTCGTGACAAACGGAATGCTGTTTTGAAGGCCATTCTGATTCCCGCCCGCTGGATGGGCGGATTCCGAAAAGTTGATCCTGACCAGACCGCTGCGATTTTGTATTCCTCGGGCAGCTCCACTCGTCCCAAAGGCGTCATGCTCAGTCAGCATAATCTGCTGTCCAATATGGAAGCGGTGCGAATGATCTTTAAATTCGACAGGACGGTTCGTCTGTGCGGGATTCTGCCGTTTTTCCATTCCTTCGGCCTCAATACCGCCATGTGGCTGCCGATTCTGTCGGAGGTCTCGGTCCATTTTGTCCCCAATCCGCTCGATGGCCGGCTGGTTGGTCAGACCGTCAGCCAGTATCAATGCACGATGCTGTTCGGTACGCCGACGTTTTTGCTGACCTACCTCCGTCGCTGCGAACGCGAAGATTTCCGCAGCATTCAGCATTTTATCGTCGGGGCTGAAAAGATGAAACAGTCACTGGCCGACAGCTTCGAAAATTATTTCGGTATCCGTCCACTCGAAGGTTATGGTGCTACGGAATTATCACCGCTGGTGTCGGTCAATGTGCCGGATGTGGAAATAGACGGCTGTCGCCAGCAGGGTACACAAGCCGGTTCTGTTGGCAGACCGATCCCCGGCCTGGCTACCCGTGTGATCGATCCCGATACCGGGCAGCCGGTCGAGCCGGGGCGGCAGGGGGTTCTGTGGGTTAAAGGGGCCAGCGTCATGAAGGGTTATCTTAACGCCCCCGACAAGACCGCCGAAGTCATTCAGGACGGCTGGTATAACACCGGCGATATCGTAACGATCGACGACGAGGGCTTTATTACGATTACCGACCGCCTTGGCCGCTTCAGCAAAATCGGCGGCGAGATGATTTCCCATACAGCCATTGAGGAAGTCTGTCAGAAGGAACTCCAGATTCAGGACCGTGCCGTGGCCGTAACCAGTATTCCGGATGAGAAAAAAGGTGAACAGATTGTGGTCTTATATGTCCAGTCGATGGTCGATGGCCAGCACCTGTGGGATATCCTGTGTCGAGGCAATTTGCCAAATCTGGCCAAACCCAGACGGGACAACCTGATTGCAGTCGATTCTATCCCTACACTTGGCTCCGGTAAGCTGGACATCCGCAAAATCCGAACTATCGCAATTGATTACAAACAAGTCAAAGTATAAAGGAAAACGCAAGATGCCGTTTGAGGGACTGATGATTTTGTTTGGACTGTGTTTTGCTCTCCTTGGACCGATTGGATTTATGATTGCTTTAGTCTGCCTGGGCAGGCTCGGCACCCTCAGCCGGGAATTGGAAAACCTCAAAGCCCAACTCCGGGGTCTGGGTGTTCGTCAGGATAATCCGCCCTCCTCATCTCCGCCTCCGTCCATCCCTGTTGAGCCGGTTTTGCCGCCGATTGGGCCTGTGACTATCCAGCCGGCTCCCCAACAAGACACATCCCCGGTTCCAGCCGAGCCAGAGACAATCCATATTCGCATTCAGCAGTATGCAAAACCGCAACCTCAGCCGGCAGCCGAGCCGATGATGCCTGTGGCCCCCGGGCCTGCAGAACCGCAGCAGGTTATTCGCAAAGAGCTGGAACAGCAGATCGGTACCCAGTGGATTCTGGTTGCCGGCATTGTCTGTGTCATTGCTGCTGTGGGTTTTAGCCTTAAGCATGCTATCGATAAAGCCTGGCTGGGACCCTGGGCCCGCGTCAGTGCCGTCGCCGCGGGCGGAATCGTGGCCTTTGTAATTGGTGAAATCACTCGCCGCCGAGGCTATGAAGTCGTAGCCAAAGGGGTCAGCGCCATGGGCTTTGCCCTGCTCTATGCCGCCGTGTTTTGGGCCTACCGGGGATATCACCTGGTTGACAGCATCCCGGCCTTTGCCGCTGCAATTGTCATCACCTTTGCAGCCATGGCCTATGCGGTCCTGCTTAATGAAGTGCTGGTGGCCATACTGTCGCTGCTGGGCGGTTTTGCCACACCGCTGTTTCTGTCCACGGGCCAGAACCTGCCGCATCATCTGTTCGGCTATGTGCTGATACTGAGTCTGGGTGCAACGGGCTGTGCCTTTTTCCGCCGCTGGCGTGCGGTGAACCTGCTGGCATTTGTTGGCACTTTCCTGCTGTATATCCTGTGGTTCGAAAAATTCACCCGGCCCATCTTGAGCTTTACTCAAGCCCATCCCAGCCGCCTGCTGATTGCCGGGCTATGGCTGGGTGCATTCTTTGTGGTGTATCTGGTCATGCCGCTGCTGTATGGCTGGGTCAAACAAACCGTCACGCGAGGCGAAGACCTCCTGCTGCCCTGTGCAGCCGGGACCATCACCTTTTATTACCTGTGGACAATGCTCGAAAAATTGTTCCGCCCGGAACTGGCCCTTTGTACCGCAGCCCTGGGTACGGCCTATTGGGTCGCCGCGGTCATTTCCCGGACTCGCTGCAAACAGGATCAAAACGTATGGTCAGCGATGGGCATCGCCGGTACCGCATTTCTGACCGCAGCCCTGCCTCTGTATTTGAAGACCTATGCCCTCGTCATCGGCTGGACGGTCGAATCCTTGATTCTCATTGCCGCCGGGATTTTCTATGCTGGTGTCTGGATGCAGGGTATGGGATTGCTGGCGATGGGATTAAGTCTGGTCGGACTGTTCTTTCTGCCATCGCAGGATATCTCGTTCACTCCCGTCTTCAACGGTATCTTTGGGACATGGCTGTGTGCAGCCGCCGGGATTCTGGCCAGCCATATCGTCTATCGCCGTAATGCATCCCGAAAGCCCGAGTATCCCACCCTGAGTGACATTGTCTTCATCATTGCTGTTGTCGTTTTTATCACTGCCTGCGGGCTGGAATGGAATGCCTATTGCGACAAGACCTTCAGCGATGCACAGGCCAGCGAATTGTTCACCAAAGGCTTGCTGTGTATTGTGGTTTTCTTTAGCATTGTTCTTACGCTGGGCGGCCTGATCTATCAGAGTACCTTGATTTGCGGAGCCGGGTTGATCGTATTGGCAGCAAGTGTAGCCGGCCTGCTGGCAATCTTCGGCCATGCCGGCGACTATCGCCCCATCCTCAATGCCCATTTCGGCACATGGCTGTGCGTGGGGCTGGGTGCCGCGATTCAGCATCTGCTTTATCGCTATTGGAAAACCCCCGATCCCGACCGCTACGCCTTGCAATCGCAATGGCTCTATATCATCGCCGCCTCCGTGCTGTTGGGCACCGGGGTTCTCGAATGGCATCGCTACTGGAGCCATCAGGAAATTACGGACTTACTGCTTGACACACGAACCCTGCAGGCATTTCTGCTGGCAGCAGCTGTCTTTATTATTGCCGTCGTATCCCGTCCCGTCTGTCCGGCCGGTCTGATATGCAGATCAGCTGCGGTTCTGGTTGCCGTCGTTGGCGTCATTGCTGCTATCGCCAATCTTGATACACTGTATTACACACCATTTCGGTTTGTATGGAACGGCTCATTTGCCGTACAGGCGGCCGTGGTTGCAGCCCTCTTCATCGCCGCCATACAGTTTCGAAAACACCATCGCATCGAAGGACTTGCCCCCACATGGTACCAGTGTTTCGGCCTGGCCGGAGTGGTTACTCTCTGGGCGATTCTCAGCGAACAGGTATTTGTTTATTGGTATTGCCTGGACCAGTATGGCCCTGGATTGCTCAATTGGAAGTTCAAGGCCCACATGAGCCTGTCGCTGCTGTGGGCGGCCTATGGTGCGGTTCTGCTGATGGTGGGCTTTAACCGCCGGATTGCTCTGCTGCGATTTATGGCCCTGGGCCTGTTCGGAATCCTGCTGGCCAAGATATTCCTGCTGGATATGAGTGAAGTCAAGAGCATCTACCGTATCACGGCCTTTTTCGCCACAGGTCTGACACTGGTCGGCGTGTCCTATTTCTATCAATATCTCCGTAAGCAGGGGTTCTTTGACCGCCATGCGGAAGCTCCCGTTGCCGGGCCGACCGAGAAATCGTAAACACAAGATCGTAAAGTAGTCCAGAGAGTTGATCCTGCCTTGCTGAGCCGCAATGCGGAAAAGACAATCAACGTGTGTCCGCTGTTTTTGATTTGGCGTCGATTACTCGATCTTGCGAATGGCCAGAACACTGGTGTCATCAAACTGACTGGCCAGCCCCACAAACCGTCGTCGATACCCGAGGATGGTATGCACCAGCTGTGCCGCTGACGATTCGCGATACAAATCCAAGACAGTCAACAGGCGTTCCTTGCCCCACATCTTGCCTTCAAAGTTGACCGCATCAATCAGACCATCGGTGTACAACAGCAGGCAGTCATTTTTGTTAAACGGCAGTGTTTCTGTTTCATATTGGGCATTCTCCATCAACCCCATGACCAGTCCGCCTTTTTCAAGGTTTTGCACAGGCTTTCCCGCCGGCAGCAGCAGGCCTGGTTCATGCCCGCAGTTGCAGTAGGTAATAGTGCAGGCCCGAATATCAATACAAGCCAGAAACAGGGTAATAAATTCTCCGTTTCGGCATTCTCGGCAGGCCACAAGGTTGAGCTTCTGGATAATTTCCCGCATTTCATGCCGCCCATAGCCGCCGTCAGCATAGGCCCGCATTGCCCCGCGGAACATACTCATCATAATCGCTGCCGGCACTCCCTTGCCAATGACGTCGGCAATTGACACAATAATACGGTGGTCGTCGATAGCAAAGAAATCGTACAGGTCGCCGCCGATTTCATAGCAGGGCTTATAGATGGCCGCCAGGTCCAGTCCACACATACAGGGGGCTTTCTCGGGAATCATCCGCCGCTGGACAGCGGCGGCCAAGTCCATTTGCTGCTTCATTTTGGCGCCCTCCAGAGCCTCTGCAAACAGCCGGGCGTTGGTGATAGCGGTGGCACACTGGCTGGCCACCAGTCTTGCCACGCGGATTGCCTGACGGTTAAACCGGTTGGGTTCGGGGCTGTACAGCCTGAGTACCCCCAGCGGCTTGCCTTTAAACGTCATAGCCACAGTAAGCTGGCTGATAAGGCCCTCTTTAATAGTGGCTTCGCGATAACGAACCCGCGGGTCAATCCGCATATCATCCAGCACGACTGCCCGTCCAGAAAACGCCTCTTTGATGACCGGCTCATCCAGAGTAACCGGGCCTTTATTGCGGTATGCTTCACTGAGGCCATAGGTGCTGCGCATTTTCAGATCGCCGGTATTGTCGTCCAGCAGCCGGATGGAACAGGCGGTGGTATTGGTTACTTTTACCGCCGCCTCGGCCAGTCGATCCAAGACCTCCTGCAGCTCGAAATTGCCTGCCGCAAGAGTACTAATCTGATATATCTGGTCCGATAATTTCAGTTTTTTCTGTCGCTTTGCCATAAATTTTATTCCTCTTTGACGGCTCCATCCGTCAGGGGAAAAGCCTTCCCGCCTTATTATAATGACAAATCGATTCTTTTACAGGGATTTTTGGATAGAGGATTGTTTTTTCTATGTCAAAAATTGGGTTGTATGAATCCGACAGACATTTTTCTGTCAGTACCGGCACGACGTTGTTGATGGACGGGCCGATATGCGATCCATTGGATTTGTTTTGTGAAAAAAGAGACAATAAAGAGACGGAAAAAGAGCGATTGGTTCCTGATGGAAGCTGAGTATAATTTAGACAAATGAGTGATTACCACTATGAAATTGGCTTCGTTTGGTAAAAATGAAAGTGTAAAAATGAAAGGTTGTCGGTATAGAAAGGAGAGAGTTTGCTTGGGGAAGTGCAAATACACAGATTATTTACTGTAATAATATAATTATTTATAGGATTTATCTGTCTTTCTTTGAGGTGCGGAGCAGGACCAGGCCATTGGCAACACGGCGTTCGCGACCGTCGGAGGGGGAGTTGACGACTTTGCCGCCCAGCCAGAGGGTGGAAGAGCCGCCGCCGTCGAGATTCATTGCTTCGGTACATCCGAGTTCGAGCATCAGGGCGGCCAGTTCGTCGCAGGTCATACCATCCGAAAGCTTTTCCTGTCGTCCATCGACCACGACCCAAAAGAACCATTGATCGTTCCAGCCGAGGGCGGTGCGGGGGTGACGGGTGGTATCGTTATGTTTGGGACATTTCCCGGCGGTTACGAGGACAGGGTGGCCGGCAATGGCGGTTTGGACATTTCGCAAATCCGGGTCGGTTTTGATGGATAATACCATTCGGCTGCCCTCGGCCAGCGGGGGGACGGTGGGCCAGAGTTTGGGGCCGATGGATAGCACCATCTTGCCGGGCTCAATAGGCGTGTTGGGCTGCTGGATTTTGGTGAGGGTGACGGTGTAGTCCAGTCCAGGCTTGAGCGGCAGCGTAGGACTGTTGGTGGCCGGTTCGAGTACCAGCTCCACGCCATCGGTGGTTCGGGTGGATGGGCCGAAGGCGGGAGTGAATAGGACGGCCTTGTCGGCGGCGCGTTCCTGGTTGAGACCGAATGTCCAGTTCAATCCTTTGGGTTCGCTGACGGTCAGGCGAGAAGATACATTGCCGATACGCGGCTGGCCATCCGGGGTGAGCCAAAAGCTCAGACCGGTGGGAGCACTGACAATCTCACCATTGACGATGTGCAGGCCTTCGGGGTCGCCCTGATAAGGCCCGACCTTAATGACAAAAAAGTCCCCATTGATGGCGGCCAGAGGTTTGCCCCATTCGGGCGGCAGGGCTTCAAGCTGTTTGCGGACGGTTTCAAGATCGACAATGGTTTGTTTGGCCAGAGTCGAGACGAAACGAAAATCTTCCCGCGTGCGGTCAATCTTGACGATGTGAATGGCCCAGGGTACCTGGCCGATACGGCGGTGGATGTATTCAATGCCCGGCTCAACCTCAGGCCACTGGGGTTCAGTCTGGGACTGTGGATTCAGATTAAATGGATTGAGTGCGGGGGCGGCGAAGGCAGTCAGGCTGATGCACAGCAGGGTAATGAGTGCTGTATGATGCAGTGTTAGGGGCATCGGGAATCTCCTTGTCTTGCGGTTAGTCTGATGCGGCCAGGGTGTCGAGGGCTTTGTTCAGAATCCATGTTTCATCCGCGTCGGCGGGGATATCAATCCAGTGGATGTTGCGGAAGGTTTTAAACCAGGTCCGCTGGGCCTTGGCGAGTTTGCGGGTGTTGATTTTGATTTGTTCGATAGCCTCATCGAAGCCCAGCTTGCCTTCGAGATGCGCGATGATTTCGGCATAGCCGATGGCGACACGGGCCTGGGGACTGAGGGGTTGCGGTTCGGCCAGCAGGGATTTGACTTCGTCGAGAAGGCCTTTTTCGACCATAAGCTTGACACGCAGATTAATGCGTTTACTTTCGAGCTCTTTGTCTCTGCGCAGGCCGATGACGAACCAGTCGTCGGCAGCAGGGGTGGACCATTGCTGCTGGAGAGCGGAGATGGGCTTGCCGGTCAGTTCCCAGACTTCCAATGCCCGGATAATGCGTTTTTCGTCGTTGGGGTGGATGCGAGAGGCCGCTTCAGGATCCACCGTGGCCAGCTGTTTGTGTAACGCGGGCAGGCCCAGAGTGGCAATGTCGTGACGGAGTCGGTTACGAATGGACGAATCTGAAGGCGGGGCCTCAAACAGGCCATGGAGCAGGGCTTTGATGTACATGGCGGTGCCGCCGGAGGCGATGACCGTCTTGTTGCGGGACTGGATATCCCCGATGGCCTTTTGGGTTAGTTCCAGAAAGCGGTCCACACTAAAGGATTCACTTGGTTCGACGACGTCGATGAGGTGATAGGGGATTTGTTGGCGGCGCTGGGTATTCGGCTTTGCGGTACCAATATCCATCCTGCGATAGACCTTCATCGAATCGACGCTGATGATTTCGGCATTGAGCCGTCCGGCCAGGTCGAAGGCCAGAGTTCCTTTGCCAACGGCGGTGACGCCGAGAATTAATATTTTGGATTTATTATATCTTTTGTTTATTTCGGACACATTCGCACCCAAAAAAGAGGAAAAACTCACAGAAATCGCTCTTGAATGTCTTCTGTATTTTGTTGTGTGCATTATAAAGGAAATCGATATAATAGGAACTGTTTTTTGAGGAAATCAAGAGTCCTGTGGACTATAATCATTCTGCGGCGGCCAGGCGGACAAGTGGTTACCGCGGCTGTAGTTAACCTGAGCTGGCAGGTTACGGGATTGGCGAAGACTTTGAGCCAGATGGAACAATTGGATGCGGCAAGTGGACTTTACGACAGAATTGAAAGAGAAAGCGGCTCTGACTGACCGGGTGCTGGAGCAGGTGCTGGCCGACCAGACGGGGATTCCGTCTCGTCTGAAAGAGGCGATGCGGTATATGCTGTTCAGTCCGGGCAAGAAGGTCCGCTCGGCGATGGTGCTGTGGTGCTGTGAGATTGTAAGCGGGCAGGTGAATCCGTCGGCGATGATTGGGGCGGCAGCGATTGAGATGGTGCACACGTATTCGCTGATTCATGATGATTTGCCGGCGATGGACGATGATGATATGCGGCGGGGGCAGCCGAGCTGTCATAAACAGTTTGATGAGGCAACAGCGATTCTGGCTGGAGATGGTCTGCTGACGCTGGCGTTTGAGATATTGAGCACGCAGGTTGCAGATCCCTGTGCGGCTCTGAAGATGGTTCGGACGCTGTCTCAGGCGGCGGGGCCGGCAGGGATGGTGGCCGGGCAGATGGAAGACCTGATGGCTGAACATGTCGCCGGGACGATGGAGCTGCTGCGGCAGATTCATATGAATAAAACGGCGAGGATGTTTGCTGCTGCGGCGGGACTGGGGGCAATAGCCGGTCATGCCAGCGAGGCACAACTTGAGGCGCTGCTGGAATATGGGCTGAAGATGGGGTTGTGTTTTCAGGTTGCCGATGATATTCTCGATGTGACGATGGAAAGCGAACAACTGGGAAAGACTGCGGGTAAAGACCAGCAGCAGGGCAAGCTGACGTATCCGGCACTGGTTGGCCTGGATGAGTCACAGCGGATTGCCGAGGCTCTGACCATTGAGGCGGTGGATGCCCTGCGGATTTTTGGTCCGGAGGCGGATATTTTGCGGCACTTGGCTCAACGCCTGCTGCATCGGAATAAATAGGCCGTAACAGATGCGTATGTGGACGATATGCCCGGCAGGGATGGGTTTTATGATGATGGCAGCAGCTGCGATGCTTGGTGGATGTGCAAGTACGGCCAGGCCGGTGCGTTTTGCTGTGGTAGCTGATGTGCAGTATGCCGACAAAGATACTGCGATGGGACGATATTATCGTGCTGGGATTGAGGGATTGAGCCGGTTTGTTGAAGCGGCCAACAAGCACTCGCCCGATTTTGCCATTCAGATTGGCGATATCATCGATGGCGGGGACCATGCCGCCGAAGAGATGGATCAGGTGCTGGCAGTGTATGACCGGCTGGTGTGCAGGCATTATCATGTGGTGGGTAATCATGATTTTAACGGGCTTGCACGCGCGGCGGTGCTGTCGAGGCTGAAGCTGGATAGTGCCTTTTACAGTTTCGAGGTGCGGGGTGTCCGGTTTATCGTATTGGATATGCTGGATTTGGGTGTGCAGGGCGGATGGGCCAAAGACAGCGAGGCGTATCGCAGGTCTGAAGCGATGCTGAATGAGCTGGCTGCCTGCGGGCAAGGGAATGCTCAGGCGTATAACGGCGGTGTCGGCCAGGGTCAGTTAGCGTGGCTGGATGCGGAACTGTCGGCGGCGCATCAGAAAAAACAGGATGTGGTCGTCTTTGGTCATTTACCCCTGCTGCCGGAAACAGACAAGCATATCGCGTGGAATGCGGCAGCGATTCGGGAGGTCCTGGAGCGGTACGGCTGTGTGCGGGCATATATCGGCGGACATGATCATGCCGGCGGGTATGTCCGTCAGCAGGGTATTCATTACCTGACGCTGCCGGCGATGGTGGATGACCCGGCCGGGAGGACCTGGGCGATGATGAGCCTGTATCCGGACAGGCTGGAGATAAGCGGTTCCGGACGGATAGAGAATCAGGTATTGGTATTTAATCCATAGAGAACGATGGCGAAATTATTAGATACAATATACGGGCCGCAGGATATTAAGTCTCTTACGGCGGAACAACTCAATCAGCTTGCAGATGAGATGCGGGAGTTGATTACCGTGTCAGTCAGCCGGACAGGGGGGCATCTGGCCAGCAATTTGGGTGTGGTGGAATTGACGATCGCACTGCATTATGTGTTTGATTTTGCCAAAGACCGCCTGCTGTGGGATGTGGGGCATCAATGTTATGCTCACAAGATTCTGACCGGCCGCAAGGATAAGTTTGACCAGCTTCGTCAGGAAGCTGGCCTGAGCGGTTTTCCCAGTCCGGCGGAAAGCCCCTACGATGTATTTTCGGTGGGGCATGCAGGCACATCGATTTCAACGGCACTGGGGATGGCACTGGGAGCGCAATACAAAAACAGCGATGAAAAGATTGTGGCGCTGGTGGGCGATGCCAGTATCGTCAATGGGCTTTCGTTTGAGGCACTGAATAATATCGGGCTGGTCAAGCGTCAGATGCTGGTGGTGCTGAATGATAATTCAATGGCGATTGATGTAACCCAGGGTGCGGTGGCGAAATTTCTATCGGGGATTCGGCTGAGCCATACGTATGAGGATATTCGCAAGACAACCAGCCGGATTCTGGAGCATCTGCCGGTGTTCGGACGGACGATGGAGGGGGCACTGGAGAATTTCAAGAAGACCCTGCGGATGGCGATATCACCGAGCCGCTTATTTGAAAGTCTGAATATTCCGTATTTCGGTCCGGTGGATGGGCATGATATCCGGTCGCTGATTGATTTGTTTACAGCGATCAAGGAGCTGGACCGACCGGTGATTTTGCATGTCTATACGAAGAAGGGCAAGGGCTTTACGCCTGCCGATACCAACCCCCGCAAGTATCACAGCACAGGACCGTTTGAATTGAACGGTGAGGCGGGTGTCAGTGTTGTGCCTGGCAAGCGTTCTTTTACTGAGGCATTCGGAGATGCACTGGCGTCGCTGGGGACGCGGGATGATAAAGTGATTGCGATTACTGCGGCGATGCCGGATGGGACAGGCTTAAACAAATTCCGCAAGAGTTTTCCGGCCCGATATATTGATGTGGGAATTGCTGAAAGTGTTGCCGTGGATATTGCTGCAGGGCTGGCCAAGCAGGGGTTCAAGCCGTTTGTGTGTATTTATTCGACATTTCTGCAGCGCAGCATCGATCAGATTTTTCAGGAGGCATCCTTGCAGAATCTGCCGGTGGTGTTCTGTATCGACCGGGCAGGTGTTGTCGGCAGCGATGGGCCGACGCATCACGGGATGCTGGATATCGGTTTTATGCGGATGCTGCCGAATGTGGAAGTGCTGTGTCCGGCCGATGAACAGGATTTGAAGCTGGCGGTGGAATATGCGGCGGAGGCGGCGTGTCCGATTGCGATACGGTATCCGAAGGAAGACCTTGCCGAAGGCGGGCTGGCTGCAGAGCTGGCGGTGCCGTATCATCGTGGTAAAAGCATTTTTGTGCGGCGCAGCGAGAATGCCCGGATTGCTCTTGTTGCAGTGGGGCCGTTACTGGCTGAGGCGCTCAGGGCGTCAGACATGCTCAGAGAACAGGGAATTGAAACGGATGTGGTCAGCGTTCGTTTCGCCAAGCCGGTGGATAACGCTATTATTGAGCTGTTTGCACAAGATAAAACACTGATTATTGCCGAAGACCATAATCTAAGCTGCGGATTTGGTTCGGCGATACTGGAACAAGCCGTGTGCATGGCAACGGCATCGGATGATACCGTGATGCAAAAGGCGATTGGCCGGACGGTACTGCTGGCCGGGCCGGATGGATTTATTCCTGTTGCGGCGAGGAATCGTCAACTGGCCTGGATTGGCCTGACTGCCGAGCGGATGGTGGAGGCAGCCAGGAGAATTGTTGTTGGCGAATCGGTGTCAAGTACACGCCAGGGTTGATGAGATGTTATGGGTTGTTCATTTTTCGGGGCCATTGCAGCGAGGGTAATAATGTCCAGCCTAGGCACAACCAAACGCCGGGAGCTAAATGGGGATAGGCCTGAGCAAACCGGAATCGCGATATGTACTATTAAACTGGTGAAAAAAGGCCAAATTAGGATATGAATCTGGCCGAAATTGATAAGAAGAAGTGCTTTTGAGATGCGTTTTGCAATTTAGATTTTGAGCAATAAAAGGTATAAAATACCATTATTTAGCAGATAAAAATGGCTCAACCGAGGTTAATTGTATTTGCAGACCCAAAGCGTCCACAAGCTGCTGAAGCATTGGAGCAATTTCTGGCATTTGTTGCCGGCAAAGCGCAAGTACTTGCGAATTGCCTGGATGCAGGCTGTCCCTCTGACCATCTGCATCAAGCGGATTTTGCGGTGGTATTCGGCGGAGATGGGACGATTCTTGGTGCGGCACGGCTGTTATGTGAGAGCGAAGTACCGGTAATTGGTGTGAATGTGGGCAAGTTGGGGTTTCTGGCGGAATTCAGCCTTAAGGAACTGGAAAGTCAATTTGAACGCATTATTCATGATCCATCCTTGATTGAAAAGCGAATGGTGCTGCGCTGCGGGCTGTATCGGGAGGGTCAATGTATTTCCACCGGCAAAGCGGTCAATGATGTGGTGTTCAGTGCCGGTGCTCCGTTTAACATGATTGAACTGAAGGTGGAAGTGGATGGGCAGGCTCTGGTAAGCTGTATTGGTGACGGGATGATTCTTTCAACACCCACGGGTTCTACAGCGTATAATACCTCTGCGGGCGGTCCGATTCTGGCGGCGAATCTGTCGGCGATTGTCTTGACGCCGGTGTGTCCGCATTCGCTGAGTTTTCGGCCCATTGTGATCGATGCCGACAGCCGGGTTGAGATTTGTCCGGTCAAAGTCAATGAAAACACGACCCTGCTGATGGATGGCCATGTCCAGCATCGGCTGATTGCCAATGACACCATCGTGGTAGAGAAAAACGAAGGCAAGTTTCTGGTTGTCAATAATCCCATGCGGACGCAATGGGACACGCTGGCATCCAAATTGAAATGGGCGGATAAGCCCAAATATTCAACGCCCTGAATTGTTGAGATGATAGAAACAAAACAATACGCCTGTATGCGGATTGGAGGTATGTCATGAAACGGACTTATATGGTATTGATTATGCTGGCAATCAGCGGTGTGATTGCCGCTGCGGTGGATAATCCGGCGACCCGCCCTCCGGGAGGGTCTGCGACCAGTGTACCCAGTGCCGGTCGAAACAGTCTGATTCCCAATCCCCGCTCGTCAACGAATTATTCCAGCAATGATGTGGTGACGGGCAATGTCGGGGGGGGGCGGCATTTTCGGGGATCTGTGCCCTACAATTCCTCGTATTATGTGCAGGGGGCATCCCGGTCTTCGGTGGATGATTTTTTACGTCGGTCGGCGAGTTCTCGTTCAGTGACCGCGGGTGGCTATCAGCCGTATTATGATCCGCGTCTGGCAGTGGGGTCTCAGGTTCGTCAGCAGGCCAGCGGCAAAGCCATGGTGAATCCTTACACGCCGGCGAATCTGCCTCAGACCAACAATACTCCGTTCAGCCTGCAGCCTCGTCCGATTTCCTCGCGGACGGATGATTTGTCCGTGGTGTTAAAACAGCAAATGCAAAAAAGAATGCAGGATGATGTATCCAAAATCACTGACGACCTGAACGCCATGGCCAAGGAGGCCCGCAAGAGTCTGGATCCGGAACTGGAGAAACTCAAGCAGGAAATGCAGCGGGACAAGCCGCCGTCAGAACAGGAACTGAATGAGAATCGCTATCTGACGATTCGTGACCAGATTCTTGATGAGCTTCAAAAAGAGCAGGAGAAAGCTGAGCAGTCAAAGTCGGAGGATCAGGAGAAGGCTCAATCTGAGGTGGACTCGGGAAGAGGCGACAGTCAGCAGACTCCGCCTAAAGTGGATGGTTCCGGGCTGCTCAAAGAGCATAAGACCTTTGCCAACCTGGCCCAGGCCAAGGCGAGCCAATATATCGATGCCGGGATGCAGTTGATTCAGCAGGGCAAATATTATAAAGCTGCAGACAGTTTTTCCATGGCGGCAATCTGGCAGCCGGACAACGGGCTGGTCTATGCCGGACAATCCTGGGCGTTATTCAATGCCGGGGAATTTATGAGCAGTGCCTATTATCTGGGACGGGCGATTGAACTGAACCCGAAGCTGGCCGAGCGGAAAATTGCCTTGACGATGCTGACGTCGGATCGGGATGTCTATGAAAACCGTCTGCTGGAAGTCTCGGAATGGCAAAAGCGAAGCAATAGCGGTGAGCTGGCATTTTTGATGGCCTATTTCTACTGGCAGGATGGCAAGGTATCGCAGGCTCAGGAGTCTATGCAGACAGCTCTGGCTTTACTCCCGCAAGAGCCTGCAGTCAAAATCCTTGCTGGGATAATCGGTGTCCAGGCAGAGACGCAACAGACGCCTGTGGTTCAGTAATCGTTGAATCCGGGATAAACCATTGTTGAGAAACCAGTAAGGACTACGGGTGATAGCATTTTTGCCGAATCAGGGATTGGATGCGGAGACACTGCTGGGCGAAGGCGGCCTTGTAGCAGGTGTGTGGAGCAGTTTTGAGAGTCGTCCTGAGCAGATTGAAATGGCTTGCAGGGTGCAGCAGGCACTTCGAGAAGGCAAGCGGCTGGCGGTCGAGGCCGGGACGGGGGTAGGCAAGAGCTTTGCTTATCTGGCCGGGGCGATTGATCAGGCTCTTCGAAAAAACGGCCCGGTGATTATCAGTACCTATACCATCAATCTGCAGCACCAGCTGATCCAAAAAGATATTCCGTTTCTGGCGGATTTGCTGGAACAGGGATTTAGCTATCGGCTGGCGATGGGGCGGAATCATTATCTGTGCCGTCGGCGTCTGGAATATGCCCGTCGACGCCAGAGGTCGCTGTTTGATGATGGGGGGGCAGAGCTTGCCAAAATTGAGGAGTGGGCACACACAACCGAAGAAGGGGTTCTGAATGAGCTGGATTTTCTGCCGTCGCCGGCGGTTTGGCAGGCCGTTCAAAGCGAGCATGGCAACTGTCGCGGCCGCAAGTGCAAGCATTTTTCGGGATGTTTTTATCAGCGGGCACGCCGTAAACTGGAAACGGCTGACATTATTGTCGTCAATCACGCTCTGCTGTTCAGCGATTTGGTGATCAAGGCCGAGGGAGCGTCGGGGCTGCTGCCGGAGTTCAAGCAGGTGATACTTGACGAAGCTCATACCGTCGAGCATGTGGCCGAAGATCAGTTTGGTATCCGCATTCATCAGCCATCGGTCTTATATTTTTTGGATAATCTGTATAATCCGCGCAAGGGCCGAGGGCTGCTGGTTCAGGTCAACGGGGCTGAGGATTGCCAGGCGGCAGTGCGGCATTGTGTCACCGCGACACGACTGTTTTTTACGCAGATTGCGGCCTGGCTTAAAAAAAAGCCCGACAGCTCCACGGCCCGCTGTGAGCCGGGATTCGTGCAGGATAATCTGTCGGCGGAGGTTCGGAGGCTGCGTTTGGCGATCCAGAAGCTGGCCAAATCACTCGATGAGGAGGATGATGAACGCTTTGAATTGCAGCAGGCGGGGATGCGGTGTCTGGAACTGGAGCAGGAATTAACCGAAGTGATGGCTCAGGGGCGGGAAGGTTTTGTGTATTGGGTGGAAAACGATACCAGCCGCGCCGGGCGAATTACGCTGCGCAGTGCCCCGATTGATACGGCGCCGTTTATTCGGGGGACGCTGTTCGAGCCGTGTGAGGCCGTGGTGGTGACCAGTGCGACGCTCAGTTGCGGCCCGCAGGATGAACAATTTGATTATTTTGCCTCCCGGATTGGTATGGAGAACTATGAGTCGCTGCGGGTGGGGTCGCCGTTTGATTATCAGCGTCAGGTGCGGCTCTATCTTCAGGCGGATATGCCCGACCCCAACGATACCACCTTTATTGAGCGGGCTGTGGCGGCGATTCAGAAATACCTGATCCAGAGCGATGGCCGGGCGTTTGTGCTGTTTACCAGTTTTCAGATGCTCCAGCAGGTGGTCGAGCGGCTGCGCGGCTGGATGGCCGATCAGAATATGGAAATGCTGGTACAGGGGGAAGGACTGGACCGTATTCGTCTGCTGGAACTGTTCAAACAGGATGTCCGCAGTGTGTTATTCGGGACCGAAAGTTTCTGGCAGGGCGTGGATGTGCCGGGCGAGAGCCTGTCTAATGTGATTATCGTTCGGCTGCCGTTTGCAGTGCCCAGCCATCCGCTGATTGAAGGACGGATCGAGGCCATTAAGGCCAAAGGCGGCAATCCATTTTACAGTTATCAACTGCCGATGGCGATTATCAAATTCAAGCAGGGCTTCGGCAGACTGATTCGCAACAAGACGGATACGGGGATGGTAGTGGTGCTGGACAGCCGGCTGGTGACCAAGCCCTATGGGCGGCTGTTTCTGGATGCCATCCCGGCGTGTCAGGTTGAAATTACCCGTGGGTAAGCGGGAGGAAATAATCTTGTTCCTGTGGCAGGATTTCCGTTAGAATGCCCACTGTTTTGTACAGCCTGTGATCCTTTAAACCATTTAATGAATAAGGTTGGATTACTCTTTTTTTGACTTACTGGACAACAGGAGTATTGCGATGACAGCCAAAAACAATATTGCATGTTATATGATTGTAGGGGCCGGGATTCTGGCTTGGGTGCTGGGGGGATGTGGGGTATTCAAGACGGATGTATCAGCTGTTTATGATAACGGCCAACACAGTAAACCAGTCTTCGAGGATCGGGCATTGGATTCGGACTGGCGTTTTTTACGTGCCGATGTACCGGGTGCGGAACGTCCGGAATTTGATGATTCGGGATGGCGTATCCTTGATGTGCCGCATGACTGGAGCATCGAGGATTTGCCGCCGCTGGAAACAACCGTTCCTGAATATCCGGCTGTACGGGGGGTATGGCGTTTCCATAAGGGGGATCATGCCGACTGGAAAAATGCTGACTGGGATGACAGCGATTGGCAGCAGGTGACGCTGCCGGATACCTGGGAACATCACTCTGATTATACCCAGGATAACGTGTATGGCTGGTACCGTCGGCAGCTTGACATTCCAGAGCCGTGCAAAGGCAAAGATTTTGATTTATTGCTGGGCCGCATTGATGATGTGGATGAGGTCTGGTTTAATGGTTATCGCCTTGGCGGGACGGGGGCCTTTCCGCCGGACTACCAGACGGCCTGGAATATCGAGCGGCGCTATCGTGTTCCGGCGTCACTGGTGCGGGGAGATGGTTCGGATATCCTTGCGGTTCGCATCTTTGATGGCAATGGCGAAGGCGGCATCTATGCGGCGGGAGCGAAAACAGTCCGCATCGGTCCGTTTGATACGAACCAAAGTGCCAGCGGCCATTTCACAGGCTATACAGTTGGTGGTATTGGCTGGTACCGCAAACACTTCACCGTGACTGAAGTCGGCAAACGCACAGCCGTATGCTTTGATGGCGTCTATATGAATGCCGAACTCTGGATAAATGGCCACCGGCTTGGGGAACATCCTTACGGCTATACGAGTTTTGAATTCGATTTGACATCCTATCTGAATCCGCCCGGACAGGATAATGTACTTGCTGTGCGTGTTCGGAACGAAGGCAGAAACAGCCGGTGGTATTCCGGTTCGGGGATTTATCGGCATGTATGGCTTGCCATCAATCACCCGATTTACATACCGAGGTGGGGTGTGTTTGTCACTACGCCTGAAATCTCCAAAGATAAGGCTGTGGTGAAGATTGCATGTGAGGTAATGAATACCGACAGCATGGATCATGATGCTCAAGTGCGGGTCCGCCTGCGGGATACTCAGGGCAAATCGGTTGGATCGGCGGAATGTTCATTACATCTGCCAGTCCATCAGCGCAGCATCGCGGAGCAGACGATTGTAATAACCAAGCCGGAACTGTGGTCGCCCGATTCGCCAGGACTTTATGCTGCCGATGTCGAAATCATTGTCGCCGGGCAAATGACGGATGCGGTATCCACGCGATTCGGTATCCGTAAGATTGAGGTGGATGCCCAGCACGGTTTTCGGCTCAATGGCCAGGCACTCAAGCTCAGGGGCGGCTGTCTTCACCATGACAACGGCCCGCTTGGCGCAGCGGCGATTGACCGGGCGGAAGAACGCCGTGTGGAATTGATGAAGGCCAACGGCTACAATGCAGTCCGGACCAGCCACAATCCGCCCTCGACGGCATTTCTGAATGCCTGCGATCGGCTCGGTCTGCTGGTTATTGACGAGGCGTTTGATCAGTGGAATGAAATGAAGGAAGGCAATCAGCAGGACTATCACCGATTTTTCAGGGATTGGTCCGAGCGGGATATTGCCTCGATGGTCCGGCGGGATCGCAATCATCCGTCGGTGATTATGTGGTCTATCGGCAATGAAATTCCCGAGCAATTCCGTGATGCGGCGACGGCCAGGCGTTTGCGGGAAGCGGTCCTGTCGCATGATTCGACTCGCCCGATCACTCAGGCCATCTGCAACGACTGGGGTACTGTGACGCGGAACTGGGACACCCTGTCCGATCCGGCGTTTGTGCATCTGGATGTTGGCGGCTACAATTATCTGCCGCAGCGATATGAGTCCGACCATGCACGTCACCCGAACCGTGTGATTCTGGGGACAGAATCCTATCCCAAAGATGCCTTTGACTACTGGTCGCTTGTGGAAAAACATCCTTATGTTATCGGTGATTTCGTCTGGGCGGCTATGGACTATCTGGGCGAAGCCGGGATTGGTCACAGTGTTCTGAGCAATCAAACCGACAGCTTTTTTATGAGTTGGCCCTGGTATAATGCCTGGTGCGGTGACCTTGATGTGTGCGGATTTAAAAAGCCTCAGTCCTTCTACCGCGATGTCGTGTGGCGGCGCAGTCCGATTGAAATGATGGTGCATTCGCCGATTCCGGCAGGACTTACGGAAAAAGTCAGCGGCTGGGGGTGGCCGGATGAATTGCAAAGCTGGACGTGGCCGGGCCAGGAAGGCAGGCCGCTGCAGGTCTCGGTGTACTCACGATGTGAGCAAGTCCGGCTCGAACTTAATGGCAGGGTCATCGGCGAAAAAACCATATCTGCTCAGAGCAGGCTGACAGCCCGGTTCGAGGTGCCCTATGCCCCGGGCGAACTGCGGGCACTGGGTATCAGCGGGGGAAAAGTCATAGCGCAGACCACGCTCAAGACCAGCGGAACGCCGAAGAAATTGAGACTGGTTGCCGACCGAACAATCATTCGCGCCAATCGCAATGACCTGAGCTTTGTGACTGTTGAGGTGGTCGATGCCGACGGCCAGCGTGTGCCGAATGCGGAAGTACTGGTGTCCTTTTCTGTTGACGGTGTCGGAGAACTGGCTGCCCAGGCAAGCGGTGTACCGAATGATCCGGCCAGTTTTCGGCTGCCGGGGCGCAAAACCTATCAAGGGCGTTGTCTGGCAATCCTTCGTCCGACAGGAGCCGCAGGCGATATTCGGCTGCGAGCAGAGGCGGAAGGGATAGAATCTGCCACCCTGACGGTTCAGGCACAGTAACAGGCAATTTAACGATGTTATGGCGGCTGATTTTCCAGAATGACAAGACATAACACGACACCGTAAGCCGAGTTGGGTTGATAGCATGAACTCCGTATGATGGGCTCTGGAAGAATAACACAGAGGTGTGCATCTGTCTGCGATGGGTTGGATCTGTTATGGAAAGGATAAGATGGGATTTCGTGATCATAGACTGCTGATTTTTGATGGTGCCTGCGGAACCAATCTGCAGATGATGAACCTGCCCGAATCCGTGTGGGATGGACATAAAGGGTGCAATGAATACCTGAACCTCTCGGCGCCGGATCAGATTGTCCAGCTGCATCGGTCGTTTGTGGAGGCTGGGGCGATGGTTCTGGAAACCAATACCTTTGGTGCCTCAAAAATCGTGCTGGGTGAGTATGGGCTGGAAAACAAGGTCGAGGCAATTAATACTGCTGCTGTGGAAAATGCCCGCCAAGCGATTGGGGATAAAAAGAATGTCTATATTGCCGGTTCGGTGGGGCCGGGGACAAAACTGGCCAGCCTGGGGCATTTGTCTGTCGAGGCTCTGACGGAGGCCTTGCGCCAGCAGATTCAGGTTCTGGTTCAGGCCGGCGTGGATGCGATTATTCTGGAAACCTGTCAGGATTTGCTTCAGGCGAAGACAGCGGTCATCACTTGTGTTGAGATTCTGGAGCAGTTGGGGCGGGATATTCCGATTCTGCTTTCGGTGACGATGGAGCAGCAGGGGACTATGCTGCTGGGGACGGATATCGCGGCGGTGGTTGCGACGATGGAGCCGTTTCCGCTGTTTTCACTGGGATTGAACTGTGCGACCGGACCGGCGGATATGGAGTCGCATATTCGCTATTTGAGCCATTCTTGGCACGGACGGATTTCGTGCATTCCGAATCAGGGGCTTCCGGAAATTATCGAAGGCCGGACGGTGTACCCTCTGAAGCCAAAGGCCTTTGCCGAGATCATGCGTCAGTTTATCGAAACACTGGGGGTTAGCGTTGTGGGCGGATGCTGCGGCACCACAGCGGAGCATATTCGCTGCCTGTCGGATACGGTAGCGTCGCTGATGCCGGCAGCGAGAGAGGTTGTTGTGAAG
The DNA here is from genome assembly GCF_050689095.1 of Anaeroglomus insulsum. Lineage (NCBI taxonomy): Bacteria > Pseudomonadati > Planctomycetota > Phycisphaerae > Sedimentisphaerales > Anaerohalosphaeraceae > Anaeroglomus > Anaeroglomus insulsum. The sequence continues at coordinate 76,290 of NZ_JBOGCL010000001.1, read as the reverse complement.
CCTTCGGTTTCCAGCCTCTATCAGGCCATTGAAATACGTCAGGACATTCCGCCGCTGCTGATTGGCGAACGCTGCAATACCAACGGCTCCAAAGAATTTCGCCAGATGCTTCTGGCCGAGGATTTTGACGGCTGTCTGAAGGTGGCGCTGGATCAGGAGTCGCAGGGGGCCCAGGTGCTGGATGTGTGTACGGCTTATGCGGGCCGGGATGAGAAAGCCGACTTGATTCATCTGTTCAAGTTGCTGATTCCTGCGGTGAAAGTGCCGCTGATGATTGACTCCACACAGGCCGATTGTGTCGCGGCGATTTTGAAGCTGTATCCCGGGCGGTGCATTATCAATTCCATCAATCTCGAAGACGGCGGGGCCAATCTGCACAGGATTTGTACGCTGGCTAAAAAATACGGGGCTGCGGTGATTGCTCTGACGATCAACAAAAAAGGGATGGCCATGACCGCCGATGAAAAAGTCGAGACCGCGGCCCAGATTTATCATCTTGCCGTGAATGAACACGGGCTGCGTCCCGGAGATTTATTGTTCGATCCGCTGACGTTTACCATCGGCTCCGGCGATGAGACCCTCAAAGACGCGGCGATTCAAACACTCACCGCGATCCGTCGCATCAAAACGCAATTGCCCGGCGTCCATACCCTGCTGGGGGTCAGCAATATTTCGTTTGGGCTTCGGCCTGCGGCCCGCAAAATCCTCAACTCGGTCTTTTTGCATGAAGCTGTCCAGGCTGGGCTGGATGCGGCGATTATTGATATCGCCAAAGTCATTCCGCTGGCCCAGATTGGCCAGCAAGACCGGGACGTCTGTCTGGATTTGATTTACAACCGCCAATCGGTGGCAGACAAAACGCCGCTGCTGGCATTCATTCATTATTTTGAGGCTCAGGGCGACCCAAAACAGCAGGTTCAGGAAACCCGGGAAACCGCATCCGAAAAACTCATGCATCAGATGATTGTCAAAGGCAATAAAGACGGGCTGGAGGATGTGTTGACGATTCTGCTGCAGCGTTATGGGCCGCTGGAAATCATCAATACCATTCTGGTTCCGGCCATGCGCTATGTGGGGGAACTGTTCGGGCGGGGAGAAATTCTGCTGCCGTTTGTTCTGCAGTCGGCTGAGGTGATGAAACGCAGCGTAGCGTTTCTTGAACCATATATGGATAAGGCCGAGCAGTCGGCAAAACTGAAAATCCTTCTGGCGACAGTGCAGGGAGACGTTCATGATATCGGCAAGAATTTAGTGGATATCATTCTGACCAACAACGGCTATCGCGTCTATAATCTGGGGATTAACGTCCCGGCGGAGACCATTATAGAAAAAGCCCGGGAATATGCAGTGGATATGATAGGACTTTCCGGGCTGCTGGTCAAGTCGGCTATTGTTATGCAGGAAAGCATGGCCCAGTATCGGCAGGCGAAACTCAACGTTCCGATTCTGCTGGGGGGGGCGGCTCTGACGCAGAAATTTGTCGCCGAATCGTGTGTGCCGCAATATGACTATCCGGTTGTCTATTGCCGGGACGCCTTTGCCGGCTTAAAAGCGGTGCGGGATTTTGAACAGGGGAAATTAACCTCGACGGTGTATGAATCCAGTACTCCCAGGGCGGCCAGTGTCCCCGGCCCGAAGTCGATTGAGATTGACAAGACCAATCCGGTGCCTTTGGCACCATTTCTGGGACAGCGATATGTGACAGATATTGACCCGGCCCGCATCTATCCGTATGTGAACGAACAAGCCCTGTTCCGAGGCCGATGGGGATATCGTCGGGGGAAGATGTCTGCCCAGGAGTATCAAACCCTGATTCAGGAGACTGTCATCCCGATTTACGAAAAGCTCAAACAACGTGGTATTGACGAACAACTGATTCAGCCTCAGGTAACCTATGGCTATTTTAAATGCTACAGTCAGGGCAACTCGCTGTTGGTTGAGGATTGCGGCCGGCAGTATGAATTCTGTTTCCCGCGGCAGGAATTTGCACCTCATCTATGCATTGCCGATTTTTATAAATCCAAGGACCAGGGCAGCGACATTACGGGATTTTTTGTTGTTACGGTGGGACCTCGCATCGGACAAATGGCCAAAGCATTGTTCGAAAAAGATGCCTATCATGATTATTTGATGCTGCACGGTTTTGGTGTCGAAGTGACTGATGCGCTGGCGGAATACTGGCACGAGGTGATGCGGCAGGAACTGGGGATCGCCCAGCAGCGTCCCAAAGACACCGCCGGGTTTGCCACGCAGCAATATCAGGGCAGCCGATACGGTTTTGGCTATCCATCGTGTCCGGATCTGGGAGCGCATGAGTTGGTGTTTAAGCTGCTCAGGCCGGAAGCGATTGGGGTGACACTGACGGAGAATATGGAGATGGTACCCGAGCAGACGACCTCGGCGATTATTGCCCACCATCCGCAGGCGAAATATTTTGCAGTCTAAGGGAGGCTGGTTATGAAGAAGTATATCTGTGTCAATTGCGGCTATATTTACGATCCCGAGAATGGCGATCCAATGAGCAATATTCCTCCCGGCACGGCCTTTGAGGATTTGCCGTCGGATTGGAAATGCCCGATGTGCTATCTTGAAAAAGAATCCTTCGATCCTCTGGATTAGAAGGGGCTTATGAATTTCGGTGGAAACAGAGCCGTAATTGCGGTAAAATGTCCGCCTGATGTGTAACACAAGATTAGATAGCTGACGGGAGCAGGGCATCATGGTAAAGATTTTATTTGGTGTAGCCGGGGAGGGATTTGGCCATAGCAGTCGTTCAGAATTGATTGGCCGATGGTTTCTGGAACGCGGACACGATGTGATGTTTGCCGCCTCGGGCAAATCCCTAGCATATCTGGCTCCGCTGTTTCCGGGACGAGTTCAGGAGGTCTATGGGCTGCATTTTGTGATCAAAGACGGGCAGATTCAGCCCATCTCCACGCTGGTGGATAATATTGTTCAGTATCGCAAGGGATTTCTGACCAATCGTCGGCTGTTCAGCAGGGCGGTAGCGGATTTTGTCCCCGACCTGGTGATTTCAGATTTTGAGCCGTTTAGTGCCTGGTGGGCATTCCGTCATCGAATACCCTGTGTGTTTGTAGATAATGAGCATCTGCTGACGCTGGCCAAACTCGAACAGGTTCCGGGACGGATGGATCGCCTCAAGGCCAGGGTTGTTACCCGCGGTTATCACACCCGTGCAAAGGCGTATGTGATTATGAATTTTTTCAAGGCTCCTCTCAAGTCCACAAGAGCGGTGTTTGCCAACCCGGTTATTCGCAAGCAGGTGATAAACCTCAAGGTGGATACGAAACCTCATATTACGGTTTATTCAACCGACTCCAAGCCGGAAACCCGACAGAAACTGATTTCAGTATTCAGTCGGTTTCCTTCTCATCCGTTTTATATTTATGGTTTTCCGACCGAGGATCAGGACCGAAACTGCACCTTCAAAAAAATCAGCACGATGGGATTTTTAACCGATCTGGCGACGGGTGCCGGTGTGGTAGCCTCGGCGGGCTTGTCGCTGCTCAGTGAGTGTTTGTATCTCAAAAAAAAGATGCTGATGGTCCCGGTTCAGGGGCAGTTCGAGCAGAAAGTCAACGCTGTCTATGCCCAACGTCTTGGGGTTGCCCATCAGGCCAACCAAATCGATGCCGACAATCTCCGTTGTTTTCTGGATGCCCTCGAACAGCCTTTTTCGACCGACGAACGGATTTTATGGCCGGATAATGCGGCTTATTTTGCTATCCTGGCTCAGACGCTGGCCGGCATCGGCTTTGATGTATAGGGTTCCTCTAAAAATTCATTTTGACGGACAAACGACTCTTTTTGTTGCCGGCGGCGTCAGGCAAAAGCCGCTTTATTATCCAAATAAAGCTAATTTGTCTTCCCGGCGAACAAAAATCTTCTCTTTACCGCTCAAAAGCAATTAGAGCCACCCTATAATCGATCTCTACCAGGGGCAGGGACAATAAGGCGGTAACCACGGTCTATTGGCGGGAAGGATGATCAGAGAGGCTTGCCGCGAATCAAACCCATTTCTTTGCGGACGATTTCATGCGTTGAGGTTCATTGTGTCCAGATGGTATTGTGTTCAGGATTGAACAGGCTGTTATTCGTTCATGCGGTACACGCGGACATAATCGACTTCCATCTGTTGCGGAAATACCGCGGTGATGCACGAGGCATCCGGTTCAGTACATCCGACATAGTAGCCTCCCACGGCGACGTTCAGCAGGATATGAAAACGCTGGTCAAAGGGGGCTGGGTAGGGACCATTCGCACTCCACCACGAGGTCTGGGTGCAATACAGATTTCCATCTACATACCATCGCATTCGAGTCGGTGTCCATTCGAGTGTATAGACGTGAAACTCTTTGGAAAAGTCCATGCCAGGCGGGCTGTAGGTGCATCCCGCAGACACATTATTGGGATACTGACCACCGAAGTGAAGAGTTCCGTGAATGGATGAGGTTGGATATTTGGTTTCCATGACATCGATTTCGCCGTGAGCGGCCCAGTGGAGGTAAGGCTCACCGTAGGTATTGCCTGTGGGCATTAACCAGAAGGCAGGCCATATTCCTCCGCCGCCCGGAACCTTGATGCGGGCTTCCAGTTTTCCATACATAAAATCCTGCAGGCCGGCACTGCGTATCCGTGCAGAAGTGTATTTCCGATTGTCGTAATTTTCCCGGCGGGCTACCAGATACAGCTTGCCGTCCTGTACATACACATTCTGGGGCCGTGCGGTATAATATTGGAATTCACCGTTACCCCAGCCCCATAATCCATAATCAAAAGGAGCGTCATTACCGGTGCCAGTCATGCATTCCCAATTGGCGGTTTTCAATTGGGTGCCGTCAAACTCATCTGACCAGATCAGGTTCCACTGGCCGGCAGCCAGGCAGTCATCATGGGTTTTAACGAATACTTCACGAATGGAAAATCCGTAGCCAGTGGCAGGCTGCAGGCAATGGATTCGAATGTATTGCGCTGCCGTTGACGCAAAGGTGATATCGTCGAAATTGCCATCACCGTCGGTGTTGCTGTAGGCTGTTGTCCAGGCCACCCCATCCGGTGACACATCGATGGTGTATTTCGATGCAAAGGCTTCTTGCCAATAGATTTGGAGTCCACGGATAGTACGTATCTGCCCCATATCCAATTGAAGCCATTGATTGTCCAGAAAGGCACTGGCCCATCGCGTTGCCAGGGTGCCGTCGATGGTATGGGCTGCCGAATACCCGGCATCTTCAACGCTGGAGGCAGTTGCAGTGATTGGACTGCAGTAAAAGATCTGCCATTGGGATGCAAGGTCTGCTACATCGTCGAATGTTACGCAACAGTCTCCTGTTGTGTCCCCCGGACATCGAGGTGCGTTACATGTGAGCCAGCTTTCGGCAAGAATCAGCAGGTCGGACATATCCACCCAGCCGTCCCGGTTGAAATCCTCTTTAATTGCAGCCTGCAGAGATGTGCATAAAGTCAAAAAAAGAACCACCAGGAACACCCCTTTTCTGTCAACAGAATCTGCCCGCACTGTATTACAGTTCATACACGGCCCGTCGCTTTTTAGACTTTATTCGAAGACAGGGATGATCCCCACAGCTTCATCCCTGTCTTTACATCTTTTGATTGTATTATTTGCGTCGTTTGAGTACCAGGACGCCAAATCCCAGAGTGGCTATGGTGGCTGGTTCCGGCACGATGGTCACCCGGGCTGCTGCGGCTTCACCGGCAGGGTCGGCCACCAAACCCCGGAGCATAAATCCAACCTGAGTGACAGGGTTGGCAATGGTATCTACGGTCAGGGAAATAGTCCCGCTGCCGGGGGTAAGATTGGCGACAGCAATATTGATAGTGGCCCAGCCGGCATCCGGATTTAAGACTTTAATAAACGCCTGGGCGTTATAACCTGCCGGCAGTGTATTGATCCCTACGGTATAATTGAATGTGACCAGTTGCCCTGCAAGGCCGCTCCACTCCTGATAGAAGTTGGCTTCCATATCCTTATTGCCTGAGCCATCCGGATTGACCCAGTACCCATCGGTTGGGTTGTAGCAGTTTGTGTTCGGTGCCAGAGTCAGCACCCCAGCGCCGTCAAAGCCGGCCCGCAGATCGGCTATCCCCCAGGGACTGCCCCATAAGTAGCCGCCGCCATTGGCAGGTGTTTCAAAAACGTTCATCCATCCGTTCCATGCAGCTGCCGGGTCTGCTCCATTAACGACCAGGTCTGCCTGAGCAACTCCCATGAGGCAAAGAATCGCACACACTACCCATACATTTTTCATTTTTGGTTCCTCCAGATTAATGATAAACCCGATAGAGTATTGTGACAGATAGCAAGCTTTTTACATGATATTTTGAAGGAATAACAACACAGCGGGCACAAAAGGGAAACATCCTGCTTATCCCGGAGCGGCAGGTGCTGACATAAAAATGATGTTGCTCATTTTTCCTCACTCTCCCTGGAAGACAAGCTGCTGAGGTCATTTTCGCAACGTACTTCCATTGCACATCGTAAAGAATTTGAACTGATGAGTCAAGGAGATTCCTGGAATTGTGCCAATAGGCAAACCCGGGAGGTTGTCTACCCAACGGGGATGAATAGTCCGCCAGTAAAAGAAGCAAGTAGTTGATGCTACTATACTTAGCCGCGACGAAACGGGACATTCCAGGCAGGATCGGTATATGGCTTGTTTAAACACTGATAGGATTCCCATATCAAAACGAAAAGACTGTAATTCGAAAATGATCAAAAAGAACTAAAAATGGTGAGACTAATCTACTCTTGCTCTTGGGTGTCAGTATTGAAATATGGACCTATACTCTATCCTCTTAAGGGAATATAGAGGCCGTTCTGACTTCGGTGGGAATTTGTCTTGCCCTTGTCTGACCGAATCGATATATTGATTAATGGCTTTAAGAGATTCTGTAATCACCTGTACCCCATATACGGATTGCATGTAAACGTATTGAACAGAACACGGATACAGCCCAGCAACCGGGGATCGCACTTGACCTGAGGTAGTGGCTGAGTAAACAATCACAATACTATCTGATTGAGGAGGTTGCGATGCGTATGAAAAAGGTGGCGATTTTCTTCATGGTGATGGCGGTGGCTGGCATGGCCAGTGCGGTACCGGTGAGGAACAATGCAGGTTTTGATGTCAGTGCAGCCGGCTGGAATGCGGCTGGGGGAGGAGGGGCATGGGTGCCCGCCCATGTTCCGACAGGCGGCAATCCCGGCGGGTATCTGACCCTTCAATCGGCCAATAATACCTGGTCTGTCTGGTATCAGGTTATTAACGAGGATTTGGCTGTCTGGGGGATATCCCCGGGTACGGAGATTGTCATCAAGGCGGATATGATCGATCTGGGCACCCTCGGTAATAATGCGGTAGGGGGCCTGAAGGTTGAATCATGGAGTACCGCCCTTCTGAGTGAAGGTGCAAGTCAATTCACTGTGACCAATACCTGGGCACCGTATTCGTTTAACTATACGATTCACCCAGAGGCTCAAAGTGTCAAGCTGGTGTTCACCAACGTTAATTATAACGGACGTGGAACAGCGAGATTTGGCTTTGATAATGCTCAGATTTGTTTTCCCAACGACATGACTCCGGCTTTATTTCCCATCCCGACGGTCGGGAATACTGGTGTAGCGCCGGCTTCAGATATCCTCAGCTGGACCAATCCGGCGCCATTAAAGAATCCAACTGACATCATTCGATGCGATGTGTGGTTCAGAGAAAGCGCCACACCGCTTGCCGATCCGAACCTGGTTGCCAGCCAGCCCGGTGTGAGCAAAATCGTAGTCAATGAGCCGGTAAGTTCCGTTGATTTATCTTCTAAAGGGATAACCCTTTTGCAGGATCATTACTATTACTGGAAGGTGGATGTTATCGATCCGAATAACGGTGGCACTCCTATTGTGATTGATGGATTCACCTGGTCATTTAAAACCGGGGATGCTCCTCCAGTGGCAAATGCGGGTCTGGATCAGTATGTCTGGCTGAGTATGGATGATGGGACTCCGGTTGACGGGAAGGTGACATTTACTTTAACGGGCGATTACACTGACGACCAGAAAAGTCCTGTGACGACACTCTGGGCTTTAGATGAAATTCAGACTCAGACCGATCCGGCAACACAGGTCCTGATTGCAAATCCGGATCAAAAGGTAACCCCTGTTACGATCGATGGTACCGGGTGGTTTTTCTTCCACTTTACAGCGACGGATGCCGCCGGTTCCAGCATGGATACGGTTAACGTCGGAGTCTATGTCGATGCCTGTGCGGCGGCGATGGCAGATCCGTCAGATATTCCGGCGGCATATCCGAACGGATATGGGGATCTCAATGGTGATTGCCAGATTAATATGAATGATTTTGTAATTATGGCAGCAACCTGGCTGGATTGTTTGAGTGCCAAGCTGGGCTGTCTCCCATAATTGCTATACCTGTTGGGTATAATCGGACGCCGGAGGGGTATTCTTGTCAGACTGAGGCGGGGGATGTTGCCGCCGTTAACCAAGCAGGACAGTCCGCAGCAGACTCGTCCGGCGTCTTCTCTATCTGGAACGAAGGCCGCTGCCTGATTGATAAAACTCCGTCAAGCACCGATGCGGTCACTGATTCTGCGTTCTGCGGCGAATCATTTCACCGGTCTGGTACGATAATACGGCTATTGAATCTTGCCTGACTGCGATATCAATAGTGTCACTTAAGCCGGTAAATTTTTTTCTGCAAAGTCCCAATTCAGCAATTTGGCAATTACCGCCGCGACATGATCGGCCCGCCGATTCTGATAATCCAGATAATACGCATGTTCCCACACATCAATCGTCAGCAGGGGCTTGGCACCCTGTGTCAGCGGTGTTTCGGCATTGGGTGTTTTGACGATCTTCAGCCGTCCGTTATCGGAGACCAGCCATGCCCACCCGCTGGCAAACTGCGTGACCGCGGCCTCCGCAAGCGCCTTGGTGCACGCTTCGACGCTGCCGAAGTCAGCCTCAATTTTGGACCGCAGCCTGGCCGGAACCTCGCAGCCGCCGGGTTTGAGGCTCTTCCAGTAAAAAGTATGATTCCATGTCTGTGCAGCATTGTTGAACAGTCCGCTTGCCTCAGCCTTGCCGGCCGTTTCACGCACGATCTGTTCCAGCGGCATCTTCGCATACGGCGTATTTTCGATCAGTCGATTCAGATTGTTCAAGTATCCCCGGTGATGCTTATCATAATGAAAATTCAGTGTGCGGGCCGAAATCACCGGCTCCAAAGCATCCTCGGCAAACGGCAAAGGCTCCAGCACAAACGGTACTGTGGCCGCTTCACCTCCAGCCGCGATCCCTCCGCCTGCAGCCATCACGGCACCGGCGGTGACGGATGCAGCAATAAATTCACGACGATTCAGCTCAGATTTGAATTGTTTTTCATTCTTGTCCATAGTTTTCTCCTGATAACCGGGGTTTAGTGTATAGGTATTCCTGATTATACGCGTTTGATACCCTGGAGGCAAGCAAGTTGGGCCTTTCAGACGAAATTCCCGGGTTGTTTATCCTATGTTATTGCGGCTGATATTATTGTGGCAAAGGCCGGCTGGCGATGTCTGTCGAATTGGGGCGGGGGACTCTTGCTGTAAACAAGATGATTTTCATCGTATTACCCATTCACGTGATGGACACAAATTATTATCTTCGGCAAAAAAGAGTTGACAACAGACCTCCCCCACAATATATATGGCCTCGCTGTTGGTTCATCCCCCATTAGGGGGGTGTCGCAAGAGGGAATCCGGTGTAAGTCCGGAACTGCCCCGCAGCGGTAATCAGGAACGAAAGCCTCAAGAGCACTGTCTTTTTTAAGATGGGAAGCCTGGTGAGTAGGGATGTATAGTGATGCCTGAGAGTCCGAAGACCTGCCAATAGTCCGCTTGTTGCGGTTGACAATTTTGCTTTCGCGGGAAAGGCAAGTGAGATCGATAGGCCAGGGTAGTTTGATTCGGCTGTAGAGGTGCATTTCTTTTTTTTCCCCGAAGCTGTTGTCTGGATACAGGCAGTTCGTCTGTCTGCACAATGACTTGTTTTTCAAATTGTTCAAGGAGTGAATGATGCATACAGCTACACAACAGCAGCACAATCAGACTATTGCAGTGTCTTTGAATTTTGACAAAAACACCTTTACTCACATACGAAAACGGGATGGGCGGCAGGTTCCCTTTGATGTATCTAAAATTGAAGGGGCGATTTTGAAAGCCGGTCGAGCTACCGGAGAATTTGACGGAGCGATTGCGGCTCAATTGGCTCGGCGGGTTTTAAATCTGGCTCACATGACATTATGTTCTTCGTCGCTGGATGTGGAACAAGTTCAGGATGTTGTTGAAGAGGTGCTTTTGACAAGTCCTTTCAAGAAAACGGCCAAAGCTTACATTTTGTATCGTGACCAGCATGCTCGAATTCGGGAATTTGTTCAGAAGGCGGAAGTGGATATGATTGATCATTATTTGGAGCGTCTGGACTGGAAGGTTCAGGAAAACAGCAACATGTCGTATTCGCTCCAGGGGCTGAATAATTACATTTCCAGCGAGATCAGCCAGGCCTATTGGCTTAATAAAATTTATACGGCGGATATCCGACAAGCACACCAGGAGGGGGACTTTCATATTCACGATCTTGGCCTTCTCAGTGCGTATTGTGTGGGGTGGGACTTGCGGGATTTACTGTGTAGTGGTTTCAAGGGAGTCTCTGGAAAATCGGAAAGCCGTCCGGCCAGACATTTTCGCACTGCACTGGGACAGATGGTCAACTTTTTTTATACTCTACAGGGGGAAGCGGCGGGTGCTCAGGCCTTTTCCAGTGTCGATACCCTGCTGGCTCCGTTTATTCGACATGATCGATTAAATTATGTGGACGTGAAACAGGCAATTCAGGAATTTATTTTTAACATTAACATTCCAACACGGGTTGGTTTTCAGACGCCGTTTACCAATATCACTCTGGATTTACAGCCGCCTTCCACTTTAGCCAACCAGCCTGTAGTTATCGGAGGACAGCTCCAAAACAGCGTTTACGGCGACTATCAGGAAGAAATGCATGTCTTCAATCGCGCCTTCCTGGAGGTTATGGGGCAAGGGGATGCCAAAGGACGAGTATTTACGTTTCCGATCCCGACCTATAATATTACCAAGGATTTCAACTGGGATGCCCCCGCATTGGAACCCCTGTGGGAGGTCACGGCCAGATACGGCATTCCGTATTTTGCGAATTTTGTGAATTCTGAAATGTCGCCGGAGGATGCACGGTCAATGTGTTGCCGCCTGCGTCTGGATCTGCGTCATTTGGAAAAACGCGGCGGGGGATTATTTGGTGCCAACCCCTTGACCGGTTCCATTGGTGTGGTAACGCTCAATCTGCCAAGACTGGGGTATCTTGCCAAAACCGAAGCGGATTTTATGGCACGGCTGGAAACCCTGATGAAAAAAGCGTATGTGAGCCTGGAAACCAAACGTCTTTTGCTGGAGCAGTTTACCGATAAAAATCTTTACCCATATACACGCTATTATTTACGAAGCGTCAAGTCCCATTATGGGCAATACTGGCATAATCATTTCTCCACCATTGGGATTGTCGGGATGAATGAAGCGTGTCTGAATTTACTGGGCAAAGATATTGGTACTTCGGAAGGAAGAGACTTTGCTTTGCGTGTCATGGATAAAATGCGGGAACAGTTATTGGGTTTCCAGAAAGACAGCGGCAACATGTATAATCTGGAAGCCACCCCCGCCGAAGGGACCTCCTATCGTCTTGCCAGACTGGACAGAGACCGCTATCCGGGAATTCGCTCGGCCCAGCCTGAGTCCAGTGACCCATCGCGGAACAAGCCGTTTTATTCTAATTCCACACAGTTGCCTGTGTACTATTCCCGTGATATATGGCAGACCCTTGAATTACAGGATGATCTCCAGGCCAAATATACCGGCGGCACTGTGCTGCATATTTTCCTCGGGGAGTCCGTTGCGGATCCGAAGGCATTAAAGGCGTTCATTCGCAAAATCTGCTGCAATTATCGATTGCCCTACTTTACCATTTCTCCGACATTTAGCGTCTGTCCTGAGCATGGCTATTTGCGGGGACGACAGCAACAGTGTCCCCACTGTGGTCAAAAAACGGAGATTTATGCCCGCGTGGTGGGTTATCTGCGTCCGGTGGACCAGTGGAATGAGGGAAAACAGGCAGAGTTTGAATTGCGTCAGCCGTATCAGGTCGAGGGGCTTGGATGAAAGTGGGTGGATTTCAGCCTTTGTCGTTGAGTGACTATCCGGGGCATGTCTCAGCCATTATCTTTACCCAGGGATGTAACTTTCGATGTCCCTTCTGTCACAATAGTGCCTTGCTGGGGACCGAGACAACAGGTCCCTTTGATGGAGCTGCGGCAATCCAAATGCTTGCCGAGCGAAAACGGTTGTTGGATGGTGTTGTGATCAGTGGCGGAGAACCAACCATTCACCCCGATTTGCCGGAATTTATCCGGAGTATTCGGAGTCTGGGGTTGCTTGTCAAATTGGATACCAATGGCAGCCATCCATCCCTGTTAAAACAGCTTCTGAAAGACAAGTTGCTGGACTATGTGGCCATGGATATCAAGGCTCCTTGGGCCAAATACCCGATGCTGACGGGAGGGTTTACCGGGATAGAAGACATTCAGTGCAGCCTGAATTTAATTGTTCAAAGCGGCGTAGCATCAGAATTCCGTACGACGGTTGTGCCCGGCCTGCTGACTCCGGAGGATGTTGAACAGATTCGACGTGAGATGCCTGTCGGTGCAGTCCACAAAACACAGGATTTTATTGCCGACTATGCATTGGACCCGGCATTACGAAAATAAACAAAGAAATAATCTATTTCAGGAGAAACGAATGAGTATTTGTCCGGATACATGGATAAAAAAAAAGGTATTGGAATGCGGTTTGATTGAACCGTTTGAAGCAACCCAGGTTCGTTCATTTCAGGGGCGAACGGTGATTTCCTATGGACTGTCGTCGTTTGGCTACGACATCCGGGTGTCCCGTCATTTCCGTATTTTCACCAATGTTCACGGGACTGTGGTGGATCCCAAAGCCTTTGATTCAAGAGGTCTTGTCGATGTGGACAGTGATGTCTGTCTGATACCGCCGAATAGTTTCGTTCTGGCATTGAGCGTGGAGACCTTTCGTATCCCCCGGAATGTCATGACGATTTGTGTTGGCAAATCGACGTATGCTCGCTGTGGTATTATTGTCAATGTGACTCCTTTTGAGCCGGGATGGGAAGGCCGGGCGGTATTGGAAATATCCAACACGACGCCATTGCCAGCCAAAGTGTATGCAGGCGAAGGATTGGCCCAGGTTCTCTTTTTTGAATCGGAAACCCCGTGCGAGATTTCTTATGCGGACAGAAAGGGAAAATATCAGAATCAGACGGAAATTCGTTTGCCCTGTGTGTGATGTCCGGATGCCATAACGCGATGAGCTTCTGACCAGATGGATGTGTGTTGACGTCTTTTGTTGATCTCGTAAGTCGTTGAAAAGACATAACTAAGCCGGATTGGCTACGGGTCGTAAACTCATTTTGGAAGACAGTATCCGCCTAAAACGAGTCGGGGGGATTCTGTTGGTTTTTGGTTTACGGCGCGCGAAAATGCGGATATGATGAGGGGGAAAACAGGTTTTCAAATACTCATCTGAAAGCAGAGAACGGCGATGCGAGTTTTTGATTCGACACAATTGGAACAGCTCCGGCGGGGGGGGGCGGTCAGTATTGGCAATTTTGACGGCCTCCACCTGGGACATCAGGACATTTTGCGGGCGTGCCGGGAGATGTGCCCGGCTGGGCCAGTGACGGTAATGACCTTTGAGCCACACCCGGCGGCGATATTGCATCCCGAAAAGGCCCCTGGTGTACTAAGCCCGTTACCAATGAAAATCAAGCTGTTGGAACAGGCCGGCGTGGACCAGCTTGTGGTGATTACCGACAGCCTGCGTCTTCTGAATCTGTCGCCAAAGGATTTCGTCGATGAATTCCTGATGAAGACCGTAGGGCCGAAGGCCGTGGTCGAAGGACCGAATTTCAATTTCGGCTATGGACGCAGCGGCAACGTGCAAGTGCTGTGTCAACTTGGGCAAAGCTGGGGATTTGAGGTGGTCGAGGTTCCCTATCGAGAAATTCATCTCGATTCCGACCGGCGCTCGGTGGTCTGTTCGAGTACCCTGGTTCGCCGCCTGCTGGAAAAAGGCCAGGTGCAGGAAGCGGCAAGCATTCTGGGCAGACGATACCGGTTAATTGGCAAAACCATTCCGGGTCGCGGCGTGGGCCGGGAGCTGGGATTTCCCACGGCCAACATACACCCGGAAAAGCAGATCCTCCCAGACGAAGGGGTCTATGCGGGATTTGTCGTAGTCGGGGAGTCGCTGGAGGATGTCTGCGTAGGCGGACATCGTCGCCCCAGTGCATTCAGTCTGGGCCGGGCAAAGACATTCCTGAGCGATTATCCGCTGCTTATCGAGGCCCATATTCTGGAACCCAAAGTCGAGAATCTCTACGGCAAATACCTCGCAATGGAGTTTGTGGAGCGGATACGCGGCCAGCAGCGATTCGAGAGCAAAGAGGCTTTAATCGACCAAATTCATCTCGATTGTAAAAAATGTATGGACATTCTGGAAAAACGGGCTACAGTTTGAGTCTATATAACAGCACGAGGTTGCTGTATCACTGTTAAAATTGGAGGTATTGCCGTGGACTGGAATGAATTTCTCAAGGCGGAATATATCTGGGCAATGATCGGCGTGTTTTTGCTGATTATGGAGTTGTTTATTCCGGGATTATTCGTTTTTTTCTTTGGCATTGGAGCGCTGGCTGTGGGGATTCTCTGTGTGTTGGTGGATATTGGCATTAATACCCAGCTGCTGCTATTTATTGCGATTTCCGTGGTGCTGATGCTGGTGCTGCGGAACTGGCTCAAGGGCGTATTTCTGGGTTTCACTCGCAGCAGGCAGGATGCGTCGCAGAATTTGTCGGATTTTGTCGGCGAGAAGGTCACCGTGACGGCGGCAATTAATCCGCTGGTTCCGGGTACTGTCGAACTGCACGGGACCCCGTGGAAGGCCCGGGCGGATCGCGCCATTGCCGTTGGGACTGTGGTGGAAATTATTGGAAATGACAACTTAACATTAATCGTCAAACCTGCGAGGATGCAGGAAGGAGAAAACAAATGAATGAGATGCTGATTCTGGCGGCTCGCGGCCCGATTGAACCACTGACGGTCATTATTATTGCAATTCTGGTATTTGTCCTGATTACCTTTATCAAGACGATACGCATTGTCCCCCAGCGTGAGGCCTACATTGTGGAACGTTTGGGTAAATATTCAGCCACACTGGAAGCAGGCTTCCACATCCTGATCCCGTTTATTGACCGTGTTGCATATAAGCATACACTCAAGGAACAGGCCCTCGATGTCAGACCCCAGGTGTGTATCACCAAGGATAACATTGCCGTGGAAGTGGATGGTATCCTGTATCTGCAGGTGGTTGACCCCAAAAAGGCATCTTACGGCATTGACAACTATATGTTTGCCTCGATTCAGATTGCCCAGACGACCATGCGTTCGGTGATGGGCAAGCTCGAACTTGATAAAACATTTGAGGAACGCGATGTCATTAACAGTGCCATTGTGGCTGCTGTCGATAAGGCCTCTGATCCCTGGGGTGTGAAAGTAACGCGGTACGAAGTCAAGAATATCTATCCGCCCCAGAGTATCAAAGACGCGATGGAAAAGCAGATGCGTGCTGAACGCGAGAAGCGAGCGGTCATTGCCCAGTCCGAGGGTGAACGGCAGGCCAAGATCAACCGGGCCGACGGCGACAAGCAGGAAATGATTTACCAGTCGGAAGGTGAAAAGCAGAAACGTATCAATGAGGCCGAAGGCCGGGCGGCGGAGATTGAGAAAATCGCCATGGCGACGGCCACGGGTATCCGTGAAATCGCCAAGGCCATCAACGAGCAGGGCGGAGCCGAGGCTGTGAAGTTGCGTGTCGCCGAGCAGTACCTCAATGAATTCGGCAAGCTGGCTCAGACGAATAATACTATGATTATTCCCACCAACTTATCGGATATTGCGGGAATGATTAAGACCGCCACAGCGGTATTTTCACAGAATAAGCCTTCGGCATAGTGATTTACCGGCCATTTAGCCGCAGCCGCCGATAAGCCATGACCCGTACAGCAGGCAGGGGCCACAGTGTCCTTGCCTGCTTTTTTTCATGCGGGCGATCTATGCACATCTCAAATGGGCAAAAAAACGATTTCCAAGCCCCCTAAGGCACGCAAAAATTAAGCCCGGGAAACTACTGATTGAAAATTAATGGGTTTTTCTGATATGCCTTGTAACTATCTATATTTTATGGGTTTATGACTCTTTTTCCGGCGATTGAGCCAGCCAAAACAACTACTCAAAGGACATGTTGCAATATTGTGTGGACTTTGGCTGAATCCGACAGGTAAAATATTCAGTATGAATGCGTGTAGAGTCGTAAAGTATTCAATTGGAAGGGAGAATATATGACACTGAAAAAAAATATGATTGTGGGGATAATGTTAGCGCTGGCAGGTTTGGCGAGTGCTGCAGTGACGTTGTGGGGTGAGGGAACTTTAACATCTGCAAACGGCGATCTTATAGCTACGGGTGTTTGGGATACAGGTACAGGAGGAACATCCCTTTATTGGAAGGTGTCACATGATGATTCAGCTGCAGGCCCTGCTTACTGGCATTACGAGTATATCCTGACTGTTCCGACGGAACCCCAAGCTAAATCTATCAGCCACATGATTCTGCAGGTTTCTACTGATCTTGAAGCGTGGGAGATTGTTAATGTAAGCCATGCTTTTCAGGTTAATGATCCCACACAATACGTCAAGGATGGCAGTAATCCTTATATGCCAGACTCGGGAATATATGGCCTTAAGTTTGATCTCGAAGGTGAAAAACTTACAACATTTGTATTAGATTTTTACAGTAATAGAAACCCCATGATGGGAGATTTCTATGCAAAAGATGGGACAACAAAAGTAGACAACGAGCAGATATGGAACACAGTTTACAATAGCGGATTTGGGAATCTAACAGGTGAGAAGATTGGTGTGCCGGACACATCAGTGATTCCTGCCCCCGGTGCAATTCTGCTGGCGGCTATGGGAACAGGGCTGGTGGGTTATCTGAGGCGTCGGACGGTGATTTAAGTCCAATTATCGAATCTCTTTTGAAGCCGCGGGATGGAGTGATCCCGCGGCTTTTTTTTATGTGCTCAACGTGACTCTGTAGGGGTATTTGTTAGCGTCGGATTCATTTTCCCAGAAAATTCAACGGCAGCTCTTCCATCACAACTTGGCAGTATTCGGAGAAGAAATAAGTTTTGTACAGGAATTGTTAAGAGTTGTTAATATGCAGAAAATAGCAATTTCTGTCAGAACTTTTCAAACACCGCAAATGTAGTTGACTTTATCTAATTCAAAAACAGACATTAATCAGTTTCAGATATTTTCTGAATACTGTTGACAATATAGGACCTGTAAGATACAAGAGTAAAATATTAAGGATGAAGCACGGAGAAAACTTGTTTAGGAGAAACAACCATGAGTACGAAACATTTGACAGCTATTCTGACATTAACCATCCTGGCCGGTGCGGTTTACGCTGCCCCAACCACAGTTAAGGCTATCGCCGATGGCGCCCCCCTAAGCCCGGCGTATGAATTCAAGGTTACCAGCGGTTCGCTTGGCATTTACACCGTCGGACAGAATTTCAGAACATTCTGTATGGAAGCCGGCGAAACATTCGCCAACGGGGTAACCTATTATGCGGTCATCAATACCGCAGCGGTTAAAGGCGGTACCGGCACCTCGGACCCGCTGGATCCGCGTACGGCTTATCTGTACACGCGGTATATGGCCGGAGCCTATGGCTACGATTTTAACACAGAAAATGCGCTGCAGGAAGTCATTCATTACATTGAAGGCGAACGTGCGGCGCTGTCGGTGAGTAATCCCTGGTCGGCCCAGGCAGCGGCCCTGTATGCAGAGGCCAACGCCAGCGGATGGACGACGATCGGCAATGTCCGGGTGGTGAATCTGTGGACCAGCTATGACCCGCAGACAAAAACCTACAGCGGTTTTGCCCAGGATCAACTGGTTCTGGTTCCCGCACCGGGAGCGTTGCTGCTGGCCTCTATTGGTATGGCTGTGGTTGGCGGTTTAAGACGCCGTCAATCTGTGTAACGACAGAATATAGTATAATCAAGTAAGGCCGAGAACGTCATCAGTTCCCGGCCTTTTTTATTGACTTTACAAAACAGGCCCTACAATCGCTACAGATGTTACATCTCTCCTGTATTTCCTGGATTGTGGATAAATAACTGAGTTCCGGACCTTGTACCAGAACTCATTTTTTCTTATAGTAAGCTCACTGAGTATCGATGCGGTCCGGGAGACATTTTGCCGCCGCATCAGAGCCATTCGACCTGGGGGTTGGATTTGACTCAATTGTAGCTTTGGGATTTGAAGGGTAACGCCGGTAGGTGTTATCAGTCTAAACCTTAAACAGTGCTGGGGGATTTACGATGAACAAGAATGTGATTGCGTGTTTACTGCTGGCCGCGGTTGGGGCTGTCCCGTGTCTGGCTGCCGAGACATTAACCATTTCCAACGTCAATTACGCCGATTACTCGAAAATTATCGGCATCCAAAGTGACCTCTATACCGGTCTGGCCTATGTGGGCGCCTTGAAGCTGACCACTGAGCAAGGCGATCTGTTTGGTTTCTGCATCGATTTGTACGACCATTCTAATACGGGCGTGTTTGAAGTGTCCACCCTTGAAAATGCCCCGCGTAGCACCAATAACCCGAATGGCCCGATGACTGCGGCCAAGGCCGATCATATCCGCCGGCTGTATGATGTGGCGTATTATGACATTGTGCTGCCGGAACTGGAAAAGACCCCGTCGGCTGCCAATAAAGACATTACCGCTGCGTTTCAATTGTCGGTGTGGAATCTGATTTTTGATAACGACCTGTCCATCAGCAATGGGGCCGGAAGTTTTTATACGACTTCCAGCGGAGCGTTTATCACCTATGCCAACACCTGGATGGGGCAGTTGGCCGATGCCCAGCTGGCGTCGGTGGGGGCGCTGCTCAATGACCAGTATCAGGACTATGCGATTGCCGTTCCCGTCCCGGCCCCGGGTGCACTGCTGCTTGCCTCGATGGGCATGACGCTGGTTGGATATCTCCGGCGAGGAGGGAAGCTGTAATTGCCTATACAGGCTGTACAGTCGATACAGAACACACTTTTTAATGCAGGGAAACAGGAATTGCTGGTGCAGTCAACTTGATTTTTGAGCCGTTTTTTCATACACTGACAGATACATAATGAAGTATTGCTTTGTGATTCACCCAGGATGGGGGTTGTGATTTTCAGGACAGCACAAATACTTTGTATGACATGATTCAGATGAGTGTTTCATCTGTTATGGAATGATCCGGCGGTCGGATTGTTGTTTTGAACTTTACCCTGGTCAGGGTAAGCGAATACGGTTTTAATTGAGGGGAATGAAGATGAAAACAAAATTGATGATGGTGGCGGCTCTTTTGTCATTGACGGCTCTGCCGGCGATGGCGGCGGTGAATCTCAAGATGCTCAACGACAGCACACCGGCGTACACGATGCAGGTTCTGGAACAGATCGGGGATATTAAGCCAGGCGTGTATGTCTCGATTTGCATTGAGAAGGATGAAACGTTTACTCCGGGTGTTTCGTATTATGGAGTCATGAACGAGAATTATGAAGCCAAGTTAGGCGGCAATGTCTGGTCTGGCGAAATTGGCAAGAGTGCTGTGGTTGCTTCCGATGGAGCAGATCAGCTGGATTATAGTTCCGCCTGGCTGTTCACCCAGTTCGTTACCAAAAATCCAGACTATCAGAATCAGGCTGCTCTTCAGAATGCGATTCATTACATCGAAGCGGAAAATACGGCCCTGACGAACATCCAGA
Source organism: Anaeroglomus insulsum (assembly GCF_050689095.1). Taxonomy (NCBI): domain Bacteria; kingdom Pseudomonadati; phylum Planctomycetota; class Phycisphaerae; order Sedimentisphaerales; family Anaerohalosphaeraceae; genus Anaeroglomus; species Anaeroglomus insulsum. The sequence continues at coordinate 56,218 of NZ_JBOGCL010000001.1, read as the reverse complement.
TTGGTTCCGCTGGTTGGAATCCGAACAAGAATCTGTGGCAGAAATATGTGGAAGATGCCCTGGCTTCAGGTGCCAACAGCTATGGTGGAGTTCGCGTTTTGAATCTGTGGACCGATGCGGCTCATACTAAATTTGCCCAGGATCAGATCGTGTATGTCCCGGCTCCGGGAGCGATTGTTCTGGCCTCAATGGGCATGGCATTTGTTGGCTACCTGAGACGTCGCCAATCTATCTAAGACATCCAAAAAATCATAAAATCGGTTTATCGCAAGCCGCGGGATATAAAAATCCGCGGCTTTTTTTGTTAATTTTTGTTTAATATTTACCACTCCCTCGTTTGTAAGTCTCTATTTCGATTGAACTTACATTTTTATGGTCCAATAATAAGTACTTCTACGGATTGTTTTTTTGGTTGGGAATTTCCATAATAAGCTGTATGGGTCGTAACGTGTGTAGCGATATGGACTCTCGTGAGGGGAGAAATCCTGCCTGAATAGGAGGGTTTCTCCAAAGTAGAGAATACTGTTTTTGGAAAGGAGAATCGAAATGGAGAAGAAATTGTGTATTGTCCTCGGCCTTGCGGCCATCCTCGCCTGTTCGGTTATGGCGGAGGTGACACAGATTTATGTTGTACCAGGGTATGGAATTTATCAGTCAGGACAGGGAGGAGAATTTACTTTTAAGCCAATTAATTGGAACCCTCTGCCCTATTATGCTGGTGTGGCAAAAAACCAAGGTTATGAAAATACGTTCCAGACGTTCTGTGTTGAAAAAGCTGAGACCATATTATCTAATACCACATATGATGTGGTGATCAGCGATGCAGCAGTGTATGGGGGGACCGATACCTCAGATCCGCTTTCAAAAGGGGCAGCGTTTCTGTATCATGAATTCCAAAAAGGTACGCTATCAGGTTACAACTACAATGGTACAGAGGCTGAACGTGAGGCCTCTGCTCTTGATTTGCAGAATGCCATCTGGGCGCTTGAAGACGAGGGGGGGTATATAACCGCAGCATATGCGGCATTACTCCAAAGCGAATTTGGTGCAGGTACCACTATAGATGATTGGAACGATGATAACAATGGTGCTTATGCGGTTAGAGTTATGAATATATGGGTGGCAGGTCATATTGGAGATCCTCAATATAAAGTACAAGATGCCTTGGTCTGTATTCCCGCCCCGGGAGCGATTCTGCTGGCTTCGATGGGGATGGGGCTGGTGGGCTGGCTGAGACGGCGTCAGGTCCTGTAAGTTGTCGGTATGTAAACGATTAATACGCGTTCAAAGCCGCGGAATGGATGTCCGCGGCTTTTTCATTTAATTGATTCTGTTGTTCATCAAGAGCATCAGAAATAAAGGTCGTCGGTTGATGGAATAAAGTGTCTGTGGTCTTTCAAACGGTCTGAATAAAATAGAGCTGTTCGTACTCGTTTGCATGAATGATAAACGCAAAAAGGCTGGGAACGAAATGATGGGGGATGGAGCTGGGGCAAACGGGCCAGACAGGCTAAAAGAGAGCAACTTGATCTGATTCGGCCAAGCGTCGTTTTAGGAAGAGTGCGGGTTCTTGTAAATCGATAAAAAACGCAGCCCATTTGACAGCTGGGCTATTGCAGACGAAAAAGAGAATTTTTGTGGGTTGTGTAAATGCCTATGTATCAATATGTTACGGTGGAAGTAAAATTTTTGATAAATTTTTGCAAAAAAGCCCTTGACGAAAAGTCTATTCTGAGTAAACTTAGTCTTCTCGTTAGCGGTAACAGAGCTGACGGGTGAAGTAATGACGTCCCGCGAAACACAGTAAGGGAGTGGTTTCGCAAGGCCGACACGAAGGTGTCTGGCGGAACAATAAAGGACGATTTTCGGATTGAAAAAAATCCTGAAAAAAATGAAATTTTTATCTTGACTGCTCGGCGGTGAGTAAGTAAACTCCCGAACTCTCAGCAATGTCGCTGACCCGCAAGAGCAGCGACATTTTTTGTTGCTCTTTGAACAAGTGGATAGATGGTTGAGTCTTGAGAGCCGACTGGTCGGTACGACAGCGGTGTTCGAGTCAGATACGGCTGTATGGTCGGGCTCGTAGCTCAGCTGGTGAGAGCGCACGCCTGATAAGCGTGAGGTCGGAAGTTCGAATCTTCCCGGGCCCATTTACGAATGGCGGTTGCGTAGCGAGGCAGATGGCAGTTTGCAGCGTGCAATCGCACAAGGCTCGGGGACGTAGCTCAGTTGGGAGAGCGCCGGCTTTGCAAGCCAGAGGTCGTGGGTCCGAATCCCATCGTCTCCACTGGAAACCATTATAAAACTAGGATTGATCTTTCGATTCCGGGTTAAACCGGATTTAAAAGATAATGTTCTTTGACAAGTGAATAGCGGATGCGATCGTGGGATGTGAAATGACAATTATTGATCAGCATTATTGTCATTACTTCACATACTACAATAAGCGCTTATTATTTTGCCAAACCTATGCACAACAGACGCTATGTCTGTTAGCGGCGACCAGTCAGTCTTCGATTGATATGGTCAAGTTACTAAGGGTGTATGGGGAATGTCTAGGTGTCGAGAGGCGATGAAGGACGTGGTAGACTGCGATAAGCCCGGGGCAGGTGTCAAACAACCGTTAATCCCGGGATGTCCGAATGGGGAAACCTGGCGGGAGCGGGCAACCGAATCCCGTCATCCACGGATGAATGCATAGTCCGTGAGAAGCGAACGCAGGGAACTGAAACATCTAAGTACCTGCAGGAAAGTAAATCAACCGAGACTCCGTTAGTAGCGGCGAGCGAAAGCGGACCAGCCCAAACCAGGCTTCGGCCTGGGGTTGCGGGCGTCACATAAGCAGGATAACGACCAGTGGAACGATCTGGAAAGTTCGACCATAGAAGGTGATAGTCCTGTACGCGAAAGTTGAAGTCCTGTGTGGCGTACCAGAGTAGCATGGAGCTCGTGAAACTCCGTGCGAAGCCGGGGGGCCCACCCTCCAAGGCTAAGTACTACTCGATATCCGATAGTGAACCAGTAAGGCGACTGAACGATGAAAAGTACCCCTACTAGGGGAGTTAAAAGTACCTGAAACCATACACTTACAAGCTGTGGAAGGCCTATATCAGCTTCGGCTGAAATGGCTGCCCGCGTGCCTTTTGCATAATGAGCCGGCGAGTTATCCTTTGTGGCAAGGTTAAGCACTTCAGGTGCGGAGCCGTAGCGAAAGCGAGTCTGAATAGGGCGTTAAGTCGTAAGGGATAGACGCGAAACCACGTGATCAACCCATGGCCAGGTGGAAGGGGATGTAAAAATCCCTGGACGACCGAACCCAGGAACGTTGAAAAGTTGCGGGATGAGCTGTGGGGAGGAGTAAAAGTCTAATCAAACGTGGAGATATCTCGTTCTCTCCGAAATAACTCTAGGGTTAGCCTCGAGTCATACTTTACGGGGGTAGAGCTACTGATTGGAAATAGGGGTCCACCAGACTACCTGTTCCTACCAAACTCCGAATACCGTAAAGCCTATCTCGGGAGTCAGTCTACGAGTGATAACATTCGTGGTCGAGAGGGAAAGAACCCAGACCGTCAGCTAAGGTCCCGGATTTTCGCTAAGTTTAGTATAAGGAAGTCCAATTGCTGTGACAATCAGGATGTTGGCTTAGAAGCAGCCACCATTTAAAAAGTGCGTAATAGCTTACTGATCAAGCAGTTGGGTGCCGATAATGAACGGGGATAAGCGAAAAACCGAAGCTGCGGGTGTTTTGGATACTGGGTTCAACATCTTACGGGGTGTTGAATCTGGTATCCGAACGCGGTAGGAGAGCGTAGCAAACAGCGTCGAAGCAGTACGGAAACGAGCTGTGGAGCGTTTGCTAGTGATTATGCCGGCATGAGTAACGATAAAACGGGTGAGAATCCCGTTCGCCGAAAACCTAAGGTTTCCTGGGGAAGGTAAATCCGCCCAGGGTTAGTCGGCCCCTTAGTCAAGGCTGAAAGGCGTAGACGATGGACAGCAGGTTAATATTCCTGCACCACGTTGGCGGACGAAAAACGTGACGCATCTTTTAGGGTTATCCCATGACTAGTCGTGTGGGTTCCGCAAGGTCGAGGACGATTACGATTCCGAAGTAACCGGCGAAGGTGCCAAGAAATAACGTTTGTAGGTTGATGTCAGCGTGACCGTACTAAAACTGACACAGGTAGGTGAGGAGAATATCCTAAGGCGCTCGAGAGAACGGTCTTTAAGGAACTAGGCAATTTGACCCCGTAAGTTCGCGATAAGGGGTCCCTCCATGACATTTAGTAATAGATGTTGATGAGGGCGCAGTGAAGTGGCTCTAGCGACTGTTTATCAAAAACACAGTTCTCTGCTAACACGTACAGTGGATGTATAGAGAATGACGCCTGCTCGGTGCCGGAAGGTCAAGGGGATGGGTTAGCCGCAAGGCGAAGCTCCTAACTGAAGCCCCGGTAAACGGCGGCCGTAACTATGACGGTCCTAAGGTAGCGAAATTCCTTGTCGGGTAAGTTCCGACGTGCATGAACGGCGTAACGACTGGAGTAGTGTCTCAAAGACCGACTCGGTGAAATTGTAGATGTGGTGAAGATACCACGTACCCGCGGCAAGACGGAAAGACCCCATGAACCTTTACTGTAGCCTGGTATTGACGCCTGATATATCATGCGTAGGATAGGTGGGAGGCTGTGAAGCGGAGCTCTCGGGCTTCGTGGAGCCAACGTTGAAATACCACCCTTGCTATATTAGTCGCCTAACCGTAGTCCGTGAATCCGGATACGGGACAGTGCTTGGTGGGCAGTTTGACTGGGGCGGTCTCCTCCAAAAGAGTAACGGAGGAGTTCAAAGGTACCCTCAGCGTGGTTGGCAATCACGCGACGAGCGTAAAGGTATAAGGGTGCTTAACTGTGAGACGTATATGTCGATCAGATGCGAAAGCAGGACTTAGTGATCCGGTGGTCCCGTGTGGAAGGGCCATCGCTCATCAGATAAAAGGTACTCTGGGGATAACAGGCTGATCGCCACCGAGCGTTCATAGCGGCGTGGCGGTTTGGCACCTCGATGTCGGCTCATCACATCCTGGGGCTGAAGGCGGTCCCAAGGGTTCGGCTGTTCGCCGATTAAAGTGGTACGCGAGCTGGGTTCAGACCGATGTGAATCAGGTCGGTCCCTATCTGCCGTGGGCGCAGGAATCTTGAGGAGATATTTTCTTAGTACGAGAGGATTAGAAAGTACTGACCTCTGGTGTACCGGCTGTAGCGCTAGCTGCACCGCCGGGTAGCTATGTCGGGAACGGATAACCGCTGAAAGCATCTAAGCGGGAAGCCTACTCCAAGATAAGGATTCCATGAACTATGTTCGAGAGAGCCCAGTTAGAATAACTGGTTGATAGGCCGGGTGTGTAAGTGGCGAAATCCATTCAGCTTACCGGTACTAACGCTCGATTACTTGACCATATCAATCCAAGATTGGCGCTGACGCCGCCATAGATTGGCATTCAATAACGCTGGTCGTATCCGCTATTATTTTCTTGGTCCAGAGAATTTCAGCGAAAGCTGATTCACGAACTCCTGGTGACCATACGTACGGGAAAACGCCTGATCCCATTCCGAACTCAGAAGCTAAGACCGTCCGGCCGATGATAGTCCTTCGGGGCGAAAGTAGGTGATTGCCAGGATATATGAGCCTCGTTGCTTAACAGCAGCGAGGCTCTCCTTTTGCGCAATATAAAAGTCGATATGGAATATCTGTATGGCTACAATAAAAGCAGTATTGATGCTTCTTACAGGGATGTTTATACCCAACGGATAAGATTATTACGTGACGGCCACAGGCCATTCTATTCGCGCGTACTCACGGGTAACGTTACCTCTACGCAGCCGTATTGATAGAGAGCTTGCTAAAAGCTGTCGCCCCGATAAATGTTCAAGTACAATCAGTCTAACTTGGGGGCTATTCGAAAAAATAGGCAATTATAGTTGGGCTGTTTTGTCCTGTCGGAATCGTGTATGCAATCCCCGTATTGGACCCAACCGGCCGGTTTACAGGGTGATATGTATTGACCAATGAAGAGGCAATAGGTGTTTATTCTTCCAGCGATAGACAATCGGGTTTTCAACCTGGCCGGCGTTATTATTGCGACGCGGTGAACTCGTTAAGCTCCCACTCAAATTTTTTGAATTTCAAGATCACGTCGTTGTTTTCAAGGAAGGATTTGTCTGTATCGCTGACGAAAAACACCATAAAATTCAGCCAGGCTTTCTCATCGGGCTTGCGCTGTCTGAATTTTTTGATTTCAGCATATTTGGATTTCAGAAATAATTCACGGTGGATATTGAATAAATTGGAGATATAAACCGTTTTCGTATCGGTATCTATTGTTAGTCCATGGGGGGATGCGAGGAATTTTTTGACCTGGTCATCGAGCTGATCGGACAGCGTCTCGGCGCGGTAAGGTTCCTTTCGCAACACGGCACCACCGCGGGTGGCGTTAGATAACGCAAAACAGATGCGAGGGTCCTTGAATCGCTGAAGGAGCAGTTCCTGTTCGATTTCCTGCAGGTTATATTGAAAGCCCTGAATTTCGAAATAATTTTTTGTCCAGGGGTCGGAAATCTGCATGATGCTGTTGTTGGGGTACAGGATCATATACCATTTGGGTTGGATCGGGTAATTGTCAATGATTAATTTCAGGGTGCATAAATTGTAGGTATTGATCCAAAAGGCCTGTTTCTCTGCATCATTCATCGCCATAATCTGGACAGGATGGACTCTTTTCAGATAGGATAGAATATTATTTAGGTCAGACCTTTTACGTCGCAAAAGCGAATAGTTCACTTCGCCTTTGTCGTTGACATACTGGCCGTAAATGATTTCGCAGGCCTTGTACAGTTCTGGCAGCGGAGACTGGCCAGGTAAGATCATATCGTCCTGTTCTTCGGATACGATGTTCGTATTGGATTGATTGGGGTCAGAAATGGCGGCTTTATCCGGTTCCGGAGCACTGGCACCGGCCGGATTGTTTGGATCGATGGTTTTAGGTGGGTTGTTCTGTGCGGCCTCAGAACGGACATATCGGATAGGATATGCTAAGAGAACGCATAAAAACAGGATAATGCCGATTTTTTTAACCATTAATATGTCTTTCCAGCAACATACAATTGTAGATAAAGGATTAATTTATTTATCAGAAATTTTATAATTGTAAATTAAGCACATCCAGAATAATTGTACACTATCATATTAAACAAGGTTCACTTTTAAAAGTAAATATAGGGATTTCGGTCGAATTCTTAATCGTCTAAATCGTGCCTGTAAATAACAAGAATAGCTGTAAATTTGGGGAGTGAATCCGCTTCTAATTGATATGTCAATCAGAAAAAATATTATCAGACCGGATTTTATTTATCTTGTTGTCTTGTCGTGATTTGCCTTGACAGGTCCGGGTGGGCGGAGTATCTTGACGCAAAGTTTTTTGATTTTTTTGACCGCAAATCCAGGTTCAGTTGAGGTCTATGAAAAGCCGCAAGTCCGGCAATTTTTGAATGCCATAGATCGAATGATAAAGGGTATTTTATGATTAAAAGTATATCATGTTTGTCCTGTATAGTGCTTCTATCTGTCAGTCTTGTTGCGATGGCGGTTGATACCAGCAAAGTTGAACAAGTCCGCACACAATTTATCCAGTCTAATACCCAGCCGGATAAGGCGGCAGAACAAATCATCGATGAATTCTGGCGGAAAAGTCTTGATTCCATGATGTTGATTGAAGATACCAGTGAAATTGTGAAGTTGCGGTCAGACCTGGTCAAGCAGAAAGGGGATAAAGACCTGAGCTTATATGCATCCACTTACATCAAAATTGCAGATACTCACTTGAAGTCGGCACTGGAAGCAATCGCCGGGTGGGATAATAATGATGCCAAGAAGCTGCGGGTCGAACGGAATTTCATGATTTTGATAGCCGAGCTGGGCCGTATGGAATTGGCGGATCTGGCACTGACACGTTTGAATCATGACGACAGGATGGTTCGTTATTGGGCGGTGCGAGCAGTGACCAGCCCGCGCATTGTCAGTCAGTTGATTTCCGATATTACCCGGGATGAGAAGCTGACCTTACAGATAGTCAACTCGCTGAGTGAGTACCTCAAACGGTATGATGATGCGATCGTGCTGCCTTATATTGCGGAATTTGCTGCGGGTATCAAGGATGCCTCCGGATACAGTCTTCTGCTGGCGATTGCGGATAAGCGTATTGATGCGTATATGAAATGGACTGTCACCGATGAAGCAGCAGATGCTGGAATCCTGAAAACCATCGGAGGCCTGGTATTCGAGACGGCTTCGGCGACGACCCGCCAGGAACTGCTTGGCCGTTTTGGACAGCTTTATTCCTGTGTGGTTCAGCGTTACCTGCTTGGGACGCATCTGCCCGCGGCAACGCGAGATCAGCTGGTGACTGTAATTTGCGAGGTCGAAGCAGGTGTGATGGAAAAAATGCTTCCTGGCTCAACCAACCGGTTCCGGAATGAACTGCAGCGGGCTCAGCCGATCGATAAAGTGTATGAAGCCCTGTTTGGCAGCTCGGGCAAGGCCGGAGAAATTTCGACCCGGATGAATTTTGATTATGGCAAAGACAGCAGCGGCAAGAGTCTTGTCTCACCGCGTCCTCTTCCTGCTCCGCCGGCGGTTTCCTCCCAGCCATCCGCCCAACCATAACACAATTGAACACGATCAATGCGCGTATCCTGGCTGTACCATCGCGACAAGAAGAGCATTTGCAGTTGCCCGGTTTGGGTTGCCTTGATGGGTATTCTTGCGGGTGTTGGAGGATCCTTGTCTGTTTCGGGGTGTAAAGACCATGCTGACAGTGCCCAGGACCACAGTATTGTATTGCAGCAGCGTCTTCGGGCATATGTGCAGACCCTGGATCCGATGAATGTTCGGGATACGACCGGGACCTGCGTGGCCTCGGACATTTTTGATACGTTGTATGATTATCACTATCTGAAACGTCCTTATGAAATTGTTCCCCAGTTGGCCGCGGCGATGCCGACGATTTCTGAGGATGGCACCTGTTATACGATTCCTCTTCGCAAGGATGTGTATTTCCACGATGATCCGTGTTTTCCCGATGGCAAAGGCAGGCTTCTGAAGGCAGAGGATGTGGTCTATGCATTCAAACGGATAGCGGATATCAAGACCCGATCGGTGAGCTGGTGGATTCTGGATCGGCGCATTGTGGGGCTGGATGACTTCCGGGAATATACCAAGACCTGCCAAAAGGGCCAGGTGGATTATGACCGTCCTGTCGAAGGTCTGCAGGCGCTGGATGACACCACGCTGCAAATCAAATTGAACAAACCCTGGCCTCAGCTGGTGTTTTGGCTGACTTATATTGCCACGGCCCCGGTGGCCCGTGAAGCCGTGGAATATTACGGTGATGAGATTGGATTTCATCCGGTTGGGACTGGAGCATTTAAAGTGGATCGATGGCTGGCGGGTGCGTATGTGGAGGCCTCCCGGCATCCGCGTTATTATGACCGTTATCCGACCGAAGGCGGGCCGGGTGACCAGGAGGCCGGATTGCTGGAGGATGCGGGCAAACCACTGCCGTTTGTGGACAAGGTCATTTGGCGCATTGTGGTGGAAGACCAGCCCCGGTGGCGGTTGTTTCTGAAGGGGTATCTGGATATGGTTGGGGTTCCCAAGGATAATTTCGGACAGGTTTTCACATCGGGGGTGAGTCTGAACGAGGAGTTTACCCAGCGGCAGATTCGCATGACGGAGTTTGATGAGCCGGGAACGTTCTGGGTGGCATTTAATATGCAAGACCCGGTGCTCAAAGACAATAAGCCCTTGCGGCAGGCGATTAGCTTCAGCATTGACCGAAAAAAATATATTGAGATTTTTTTTGACGGCAGGGCGCATGAGGCCTTTGGTTTTATTCCGCCGGTGATGCCGGGTTATGACCCCAATATTGTAGCGATTTCCAATTCCCGTTATGATCTGGTTGCGGCACATCGTTGTCTTGAGGATGCCAAACGGGTTGCCGGCGGTAAAATTCCCCGTCTTCGGATTGCCATTGGCGGTACAGATTCAACCAACCGCCAGATGTGTCAGTATATGCAGCGATGCATCGAATCTATCGGTCTGGATGCGGAAATCGAGTTATATGACTGGCCGACATTCCTGGAAAAGATGCGCAAGGGAGATTTGCAGCTGTTAATTACCGGCTGGTCGGCGGATTATCCGGATGTGGAAAGCTTCCTGCAGCTATTTTACAGCAAGAATATTCCTTATCCCAACGAGTTTCATTACTCCAATCCGAAGTATGATGCCATTTTTGAAAGAATATCCGTGATGCCGGACTGTCCGGAGCGGACGGCCTTATACCAGGAAGCTCAGCGGATTATCAATGACGACCTGCCTTGTGCATTTACCCTGCATCGAGCCAGCTTTATAATGTGTCATGACTGGATTCGCAATGTCAAACCCAACTCTTATAAGAATGAGATGGCCGGGTGGGGGATGACCAAATATTACCGGATTGACCCAGCCAAACGCGAAGCGTATAAGAAGAAATATCGGTGACATGAGACAGACCAAGGCCTATTTGATTTTCTGTGGTATTCTGGCAGCGGTGTGGGGCTGCCAGAAGCGCAAGAGCTCTGCAGAAGGTGAGATGGTGATTTGCCGTCCAATGATCAGCAAGGTGCAGACGCTGGACCCGACCAATACCCGCGATATTTATTCAGCGATGGTGGTCTCCCAGATCTGTGAGCAGCTTTATGTATATCATTATCTGAAGCGCCCCTATCAACTGATTCCTCTGCTGGCCGAGTCCATGCCGGACATCAGTGATGACGGAAAGACCTACACCATTCGCATCAAGCAGGGGGTACGTTTTCAGGATGATCCCTGTTTTCCCGACGGCAAGGGCAGAGAGCTCAAGGCGTCGGATTTTGTGTATGCGTTCAAACGCCTGGCCAATGCCAGATATGCCAGCCAGAACTGGAGCATATTTGACGACCGCATTGTGGGACTGAATGAATTTCGTGACTATTCCAAGGGGTTCAAGAAGGAATGGGATGTGGATTATTCGCGTCCCGTGGAGGGGGTTCAGGCTCTGGATGATTATACCTTGCAACTGAAGCTGACGCGTCCCTGGCCGCAGATTCTGGAGCTGGCCTTGAATGATTATTGTACATCGCCGGTGCCGTTTGAGGCTGTTCAGTATTATGGAGTCGATATTGTATCGCACCCGGTCGGCACGGGGCCTTATCGGCTGAAGACCTGGCAGCGCAGTTCGTATATTGAGCTTGAAAAAAATCCCAACTGGCGAGGGGAATTGTATCCGTCGGAAGGCGAACCGGAAGATGAGGAGAATGGCTTGCTGGCCGATGCAGGCAAGCCGGTGCCGTTTGCCGATCGGATTATCTTCCGGATTATTGAAGAAGATCAGCCCAACTGGCTGTTGTTTATGCGGGGCAGGCTGGATGTGATGTATATTCCCAAGGATCATTTTGATAAAGTGATGATGCCTGATAAAAAGCGATTGTCGTCGTTTATGCAGGACCAGCAAATCCAACTGACGATATTTAATGATCCTTCGACCTTCTGGGTTGGGTTTAACATGAAGGACCCGATTTTGGGTCCGAATCTTCCGCTTCGCAAGGCGATCAGTCGGGCGATTGACCGGCAGAAATACATCGACATTCTTTTCAATGGCAGAGTCCAGGTGGCTCATGGGCTGGTTTCACCGGGGCTGAATTCATACGACCCGAATATAGCAGATTACGGCTATTCCAAATTTGATTTAAACGAGGCCCGTGCCCTGTTGAAGGAAGCTGAGACGATTCACGGCGGGCCAATTCCCAAGCTGGTTCTGGCGATGCCGGGTACGGATACGCTGCCCAAGCAGATGGGCCAGCTCCTCCAGCGGATGCTGGAGCAGGCGGGGATTCAGATTCAGGTGGATTATATGGATTTTCCGACCTATATGGAAAAACAGAACAAGGGGCAGTGCCAGATGTTTATCAGCGGCGTTTCGGCCAGTTGTCCGGATGCCATGGATTTTCTGGAGATGTTTGCAAGCAAGTACTTTGCACCGGGCAGCAATAAATTCTTTTATTCCAATCCTGAGTTTGATGCTCTTTATGAACAGGTGGCGGTGATGCAGGATTCCCCGGAGCGGCTGGCATTGTACCGCAAACTGGAGCATATGATTCTCAAAGACTATCCGGCGGCATTTATGACGCACCGTATTACTTTTTACCTGGGGCATGACTGGTATAAAAACTTCAAGCCCTTTGTTTTCGGGTATGGCGTGCTCAAGTACCACCGGGTGGATGTCGAGCAGAGAGACCGATTTTTCAACAGGATTCATTCCTCAAAACAGGAGGGACAATGACCGCCTTTATTATACGCAGACTGCTGTATATGTTCCCCATTGTATTGGGGGTATTGCTGGTCACCTTTACGCTGTTTACGCTGATCGGAGGCGATATTTCCCAGCAGATTGCCGGTAAAAATGCCGATGCCGAAACGATTGCCGAGATTCGGCATGAATACGGCCTGGATAAGCCGCTGTTTGTTGGATTGAAATCACTTGAAGGAGATGATTGGGAAGCGGCCAAAGACGCGACTATTCAGCAATTGCAGGCTGTAGAAGATAAAAAAGCCGTTGAAAAGAGTACCGAAAAACAAAAAGTTGAACCGGTTAAAATTACTGCCGAGCAGGCAAAAAAACAATGGCTATGGACTACGTTCAAGGGACGTCTTGCGGGGGGACACCTGATTCAGGCAGCTCAGATGCTGGATTTTGACAGCCAATTTTATGCTCATTTTGCCAAAGCTTTGACATTTGATTTTGGCCGGGCGATGGACCGGGAACGCATCAGTGCTAAAATTCTGCGGGGGATTGGGCCGTCGCTGATGCTGACGACGCCGATGTTTATCGGTGAAATCATTGCCGCGGTCAGCCTGGCGCTGATTATTGCCTACGTGCGGGGAACGATATGGGATATTACCGCGGTGGTGCTTTGCGTGGCGGGAATGAGCATTCCCTATTTGAGTTTTATTATTTTCGGGCAGTATTTCTTTGCCTATAAGCTGGACTGGTTTCCGATTATTTATCTGCCGGAAGAGCCGATGATCAAAAGTGTCGGGCTGCCGATTCTGATTGGGATTGTGGCTTCACTTGGTGGGGAGCTTCGATTTTATCGGACGATTATGCTCGATGAGATGCGCAATGATTATGTCCGCACTGCTTTTGCCAAAGGGCTTTCAACGACGCGGGTTCTATTCAAGCATGTGCTCAAAAATGCGATGATTCCCATTATCACCAATGTGGTGCTGACAATCCCGCATCTGATTCTCGGGTCATTTCTGCTGGAGCGTTTTTTCGGAATTCCCGGATTGGGCTATCTGATGATTGAGGCAATCGGAGCTCGCGATTTCTTTGTCATTAATGCGATGACCTTTATTTTTTCGCTGCTGATTGTGATATTTACCCTGCTTGCAGACATCTGTTATGCGTTGGTGGATCCGCGAATCAGCTTGAAATAAGGTCAAAGGCACAAGGAACAAGATAGCCCGTAGGGCCAGGATAGATCACAGGTTAAAACAAAATGACAGAAATAACGACACAAAATGAGTTGACGCAGCCGAGAGGGTATTGGTCCGATGCGATTCGCCGCCTTCGCAAGCGGAAGCTGGCGATGGTGTGCTTCTGGATTGTGGCTGTCTATGCGGGACTGGCTGCCTTTATCTGGGTTGGCGAAATTCTGGTCACGCACTGGGGCTGGAAGATACCGCTTGTTCAATGGAATGAGCATGTTGGACCCAGTTATCAGAAGCCTTTGTCTGCCTACGAATTTGTCCCCGAAATGAAGACAGAAAGTCAGCAGGGCTGGTGCCTGCTGGGCACAGATTTTATGGGACAATCCACGTTTCGAAAAACGCTCTATGGGGCTAAAACGGCGATGATGGTTGCTTTCTGCGCGTCGATGATCAGTATTTTGATCGGTGTGCCGCTGGGAGCGCTGGCGGGGTATTACCGGGGCTGGGTGGATGATGCGATTGTGTGGTTTTATACCACGCTGGGGACAATCCCATATATCCTGCTGCTGATGGCGTTTGCAGTCGTGCTGCGGGGAGCTCATATCGGCCCCTGGGAGCTGCGGGGCTCGGTGTCGGTCTATCTGGCGATTGGGTTGACCAGTTGGGTGGGATTGTGCCGGCTGATTCGCGGCGAAATTATTAAACGCAAGGAAAGTGAATATGTACTGGCGGCCCGGGCGATGGGGTGTTCGGATTTTCGTATTCTGTTTTTCCACCTGCTGCCCAATGTGTTTCATATCATTCTGATTAACTTTTCGCTGCGGTTTGTCAGTTTTATCCATGCCGAGGTGATTTTGAGCTTCCTGGGGCTGGGCGAGACAGATAAGCCCAGTTGGGGGGCGATGATTGATGCAGCGCGTACGGAACTGGCGCGCGATGTCTGGTGGGAAATGGCCGCCGCGACGGTTGCGATTTTTATTATCTCGCTGGCACTGAATATTTTCAGCGATGCCCTGCGGGATTGTCTGGACCCGAAATTAAGGATGGATTAATCCGATGAGTGAACACGAGATATTGCTGTCGGTGCAGAATCTTTCGACGCATTTTTTCACGCAGCAGGGTATTGCCAAAGCAGTTCAGGATGTCAGTTTTGATATTCCGGCCGGGCATATGACAGCGCTGGTGGGGGAAAGCGGCTGCGGAAAAAGCGTGACGTCGCTGTCGATTCTGCGGCTGATTCCGGACCCGCCGGGAAAGATTATTGGCGGAAAAATCATCTTTAAAGGTCAGAATTTGCTCGAATTGAGCGAACATCGGATGCGTGCGATACGCGGCAATGATATTGCGATGATTTTCCAGGAGCCAATGACTAGTTTGAATCCGGTGTTTACCATCGGCAACCAGATTGTCGAGGTGATTAGTCTGCATCAGGGTATCAAGGGCAAGGCGGCATGGGATATGGCCGTAGATATGCTGACTAAGGTGGGGATTGCCGACCCGGCCCGACGTGTGCAGGAATATCCGCACCAGCTTTCCGGCGGCATGCGGCAGCGGGCGATGATTGCGATGGCGCTGTCGTGCTCGCCGAGACTGCTGATTGCCGATGAGCCGACGACGGCCCTGGATGTGACAATTCAGGCCCAGATTCTGGAATTGCTTAAGACACTGCAAAAAGAAAACCGGATGAGTATTCTGCTGATTACCCATGACCTTGGCGTGGTGGCTGAGACGGCCCAGACGGTGGTGGTGATGTATGCGTCCAGGGTTGTGGAAAAAGCGGATGTGCATAGCCTGTTTGGTTCTCCGCGGCATCCTTATACCCAGGGGCTGCTGCGGTCTCTGCCGCGGCTGGGGCAGCGGCGCAAGCGGCTGGACGTCATCGGCGGGTCCGTTCCCAATCCGGTGGCGTTTCCCGGCGGCTGCAAATTTCATCCACGTTGTCCGATTGGGGCAAAGGATCCGCATTGCCAGGCGTGTGAACCGCCTTTGCAGGAAGTCCAGCCGGGCCATACCGTGGCCTGCTGGTATGCCCAAGGCTATCGACGATAACCGGCTGATTCTGTAAGAAAGGATAGTGTATGCCGGACCAAAACATAGTACTGGAAGTCAAAGATCTCAAAACCCATTTCCCGATTCGCAAGGGGGTGCTGAACAGGACGGTTGGCTTTGTGAAAGCGGTGGATGGGGTTTCGTTTTCTGTCCAGCGAGGATCGACGCTGGGATTGGTAGGGGAAAGCGGCTGCGGCAAGACAACGGTTGGCCGGACACTGCTGCGGCTGATACCCGCGACCTCGGGCCAGGTGATATTTGATGGGCAGGATGTGTTGGGCTGTCCGAGGGGGCAAATGAAATCGCTGCGCCGCCGGATGCAGATGATGTTTCAGGACCCATACGGCTCATTGAATCCCCGTATGACGGTGGCGGATATCGTCGGCGAAGGATTGACGGTGCATGGGATTGCCCGCGGCAAGCAGTGGCGGAGCCGGGTCGCTGAAATTCTGGAGCAGGTCGGCTTGTCGCAGCGGTATGCAGACCGGTTTCCCCATGAATTTTCCGGCGGACAGCGGCAGCGGATTGGTATTGCCCGTGCTTTGGCGGTCAATCCTGACTTTATCGTCTGTGATGAACCGGTTAGTGCCCTGGATGTCTCGATTCAGTCGCAGATTGTCAACCTGCTGCAGGATTTGCAGGACCAACTGGGGCTGACGTATCTATTTATCGCTCATGATCTGGCGGTGGTGGAGCATATTAGCGAATGGATAGCTGTGATGTATCTGGGGCGGATCGTGGAATATGCCCGCCGGGATGAGCTTTACAGCAACCCGATTCATCCTTATACAAAATCTCTGCTTAGTGCTATACCTCACCCGGAACCCCAAAAAAAGCGTACCCGAATAGTCCTCAAAGGGGAAGTGCCAAGCCCGGCCAGGCCCCCCAAAGGGTGCCATTTTCATCCTCGCTGTCCGTGGGCCGAAGAGTCTTGCAAGACCTGTGATCAGGTGTTGGAAGTCAAAGCAGCACAGCATCTTGCCGCCTGCTGGAAAGCCGACAAAATCGGCTGACAATTCACAGACAAGGGGTCTGTTCATTGACTTTCAAAGGTGATTGTGGTATCCTGATTTGCATCAGGAGAACGAAATTGATGGAACATAAACAAATTATGGAGCTTGAAACACGGGGCGAGGTGCTGGTGGTCCGATTTGACGCCCCGGCCATTGGAGCTGCAACGAATCTGGAACAATTAGGCCATGAGCTCCGTGATATTATCGTGCAAAGACAGCCCACCAAAATGATCATTGATTTTACTCGTGTTTCATTTTTCAGTTCCCAGATGCTGGGGCTGCTGGTGGATGTGTGGCGGCGGCTCAAGGACTGCGGAGGGGCCGTGGTCATCAGCGGCATCAATCCAAATTTGACGCGTGTATTCCGGATTACCAGTCTGGATAAAGTATTTGATTTTTATCCCGATACCGATACGGCTCTGAAGGCCCTGGCCCGGCCTGCAGAAGGCTGACGGCGATTGGGTCATAATGAACCATGATGGGCTTGAAAGGGTACAACAGTGCATTTGGATACACAATTCTCGATTTTTATGGTCAATAAACCCGGAGTCCTGGCCCGTGTTCTGAACACCCTGGCAGTGGCCAAAATCAATATTGTTGCCATGACAATGATGGATTCTGCTGAACACGGCGTTATGCGTCTGGTGGGATCTTCGCATCAGCGTGTGCGTGAGGTGCTGACCCAGCTCAATATGCAATTTAGCGAGACCGATGTGCTGTGCGTGAATTTGCCCAATAAGGCCGGGGCTTTGGCGGATATTACGGCCAAGCTGGCGTCGGCTCATATCAATATTGCGTATGCCTATGTGACCGCCGGTGCCAGGGGAGGCCGGACTACCGGGATTCTCAAGGTTGCAGATGTCAAAAAGGCGATGAAAGTGCTGCAGGGCGATGCTGAGGTGCAGCATAAAGAGGACTCCGTCCGGCGAGCTCCGTCCTGCCGACGATAGGTTTCGAATTGCTTTCCGTTTGATACATATCTGAAAAGGAAGACTCCTTTGGCCAGGGGCTTCCTTTTTCTTTTTTGAATCAGGGGGTTT
Organism: Anaeroglomus insulsum; assembly: GCF_050689095.1. Classification (NCBI taxonomy): domain Bacteria; kingdom Pseudomonadati; phylum Planctomycetota; class Phycisphaerae; order Sedimentisphaerales; family Anaerohalosphaeraceae; genus Anaeroglomus; species Anaeroglomus insulsum. Next base: position 38,550 of record NZ_JBOGCL010000001.1, on the reverse strand, counting down.
TCAGAATGCTGCTGTGGGCTGCCGAGAAGACTCGAATTGGGCCGTCTTCGAGCTGCACAATCAGCCCTTCGGTTGGATCAATCCCGATGCAGGTGCCGCGATAAAGTCTGCCATCGCTTTCCAGTTCGATGCGTGTTCCAATCTGCCGGTTATATTTGCACCAGTGCTGAAGCAGGCTGTCGGGGTTGGTTTCTGCTGCCGTAATCCAGGCTTCCAGTTGTTCCAGCAGGCAGCGTATCAATCGATTGCGATCTATCGAATGTCCTGTTTCGATGTCGAGACTGGTTGCGGAAAGCAGGTCTGCGGTTTCGGCAAAAGTCCGGCGGCTTTGGTGGACATTGATTCCGATACCGATGACCGACCAGACCTGGTCTCTGATTTTGCGGGATTCGACGAGGATGCCGGCGGTTTTTCGATCTGCCAACAGGATATCATTAGGCCACTTGATGGTCGAGTGCAGACCGCAGATGGTTGTGATCGCCTCCACGACGGCTACCGGCGCTGCCAGTGTCAACGGGGGGGCTGCAGTGGTATGCCGCATGACGACGGAACACAGAATGCTTTGGCCCCGCGAACTGAGCCAGGTTCGCCCCCGACGTCCTCGCCCGGCGGTCTGCTGTTCAGCCAGAACGCACAGGCCGTCGCAATCGGCCCGGGCAAGCTGCTGCCAGGCAATGTCGTTGGTGCTTTCGGTGCAGTCCAGAATCACGATGGGTTTGCCGAGCCTGCGGGTACCCAGCCCCAGCCGGATTCGATCGCTATCGAGTTGGTCAAGTATGGCTGTCAAACCGCGAACCGGTAATCAGGTTTATCGATCCAGGCCGATGTCGGCAGCGACTGCGGAGTGTGTAATTGCGCCGATGGCAATGCGATCCACGCCGCAGGAGGCAATCGCCAGCACATTGTTCAGGGTGACCCCGCCGCTGGCCTCCAGCAGAGGTTTTTTACCGCACATGTGATTACGCATTTCGACGGCGTGCTTAAGCTGCCACTGGCCCATGTTGTCCAGCAGAATCACATCAATCCCGGGAATCGTCAAAACACGGTCGAGCTGATTATCCACGTGGTCCACTTCGACAACAACATATTTGACTTTTGGATTTTCAATGGCCTGCTGGACCATCTTGTGCAGTCTGGGTTCAAATTTCTCGCCCAGCTCCGTCCAGTGGTTGTCCTTGAACATGACGGCTTCGCCGAGGTTCATGCGGTGGTTGTAGCCGCCGCCGCACCGGACCGCATATTTTTCCAGTTCCCGCCAGCCGGGAATGGTTTTTCGTGTATCATAGATTTTCGCCTTGGTACCGCGGACGGCGTTGACAAATTTCCAGGTCATTGTGCTGATGCCGCACAGCCGCTGCAGGAAATTCAGCACGACACGCTCGGCCGACAGCATCGATCGAACCGGTCCTTCAATGACGCCGAGCCGATTGGCGACATTGGCCCGATGTCCGTCTTCGATCAGAACGCGCAGTTTGAGCCGCTCATCATATAGCTTCAGGACGTGCTTGATCAGTTCCATGCCGCAGACGACGATTTCCTCGCGTGTGACAATGTAGGCCCTGTCCATTCGATCTTCGGGGATGCTGATTTCGCTGGTCGGATCCCCATCGCCGAAGTCTTCTTCAACGGCCATCCGTATCAGCGGCAATACTTTTTCGATGTCGAGCGGTTTGATGGCTCTTCGTGTTGCACGTTCTCCCATGTGTTACCTCTTTCTGGTCTTCATCGACCTGTTTTTCTTTGGGCTGTTCTCCATCGCTGCCGAGGCAGCGGCATTGTTTTGAATGGCCGGCATTCCCTTGAGTTCCTGAATGCGGTCACGCAGCATGGCGGCCCGTTCAAAATCCAGCTTTTCCGCGGCCTCAAACATCTGGCGTTCCAGTTCGGCCAGCATTTCAGTCTGGTCAAATTCCGTTTCGTCAAGCAAAATGGCTTCACGGGCGCGTTTCCGGGCTGCAAGTTCATCCGACAGGCCTTTTTGTATCTCTTTGCGTATGGTCTGAGGGGTAATCCCGTGCTGCTGATTGTACGCTAATTGAATTGTACGCCGTCGAGCCGTTTCGTCAATGGCTTTTTTCATCGATGGCGTTATCTTGTCGGCATAGAGAAATACGGTCGCATTGACATTCCGGGCGGTGCGGCCGATGGTCTGAATAAGCGAGGTTTCACTCCGCAGGAAACCTTCTTTGTCTGCATCCAGAATCGCCACCAGCGACACTTCCGGCAAATCCAGCCCTTCACGCAGAAGGTTGATTCCCACCAAAACGTCAAATTCACCTTTCCGCAGATCACGCAGGATGTCAACCCGAGCCAGAGTTTCGATTTCACTGTGCAGATACCGGCAGCGGATTCCTTTGCTGGTCAGAAAAGAAGATAAATCTTCCGCCAGCCGTTTGGTCAGCGTGGTAACCAGAACCCGTTCTTTGGCCTGAATGCGTTTTTGTATCTCGCCCATGAGGTGCTGAATCTGGTCAGAGGCTGGATAGACAAAAATTTCAGGGTCAACCAGACCCGTCGGTCGAATAATCTGCTCGACGACATGTTCTTTGCACAAGTCCAGTTCGAACGGTCCCGGTGTTGCCGACACAAACACAACGTGTTTCCAGCGTTCATAGAATTCTTCGAACCGCAGCGGGCGGTTGTCCATTGCACTGGGCAGCCGGAAACCGTGGTCCACCAGCACCTGTTTTCGATTGTGATCGCCGGCAAACATCCCGCGAAGCTGGGGAATCGTTACGTGAGATTCGTCGATAAACAACAGGAAATCATCCGGCAGATAATCAATCAGGGTGTAAGGGCGGGAGCCGGGTTTAAGGCCTGCCATATGGCGGGCGTAGTTTTCGATGCCGCTGCAGTAGCCTACTTCGCGAATCATCTCCAGGTCATACAGCGTGCGGGCTTCTAAACGCTGGGCTTCCAGCAATTTACCCTCATGCCGCAATTGCAGCAGTCGTTCCTTGAGTTCCTGTTCAATGCTCTGACAGGCTGATTCAATGCGATCGGCAGGCATGATATAGTGTTTGGCCGGATAGATAAAAATCTGATGCTCTTGGGCCAGGATTTCAGAGGAGACGGGATTGATATAACTGAGCTTTTCAATCTGGTCGCCAAAAAATTCAATTCGCACGGCATACGATTCATACGAGGGCCACAGTTCCACCACATCGCCGCGAACACGAAACTTACTGCGGCTGAAATCGATGTCGTTGCGGTCGTACTGCAAATCTGCCAGTCGGCCCAGCAGCTCATTTCGTACGACCTCGTCACCCAGGCGGAGGCTGATGACACTGGCCTTGTAGTCTTCGGGGGAACCCAGTCCAAAAATGCAGGATACGCTGGCGACAATGATGACATCCTTCCGGCTCATCAGGCTGGTTGTTGCTGACAGCCGCAGTCGGTCCAGTTCATCATTGCGTGCGGCATCTTTTTCGATATAGATGTCCCGCTGGGGGATATACGCTTCCGGCTGGTAATAATCGTAATAGCTGACAAAATACTCGACGGCGTTATCCGGGAATAACTGACGGAATTCTTCGTAGAGCTGGGCAGCCAGGGTTTTATTATGCGAAATCACCAGCGCAGGGCGATTGAGCTTTGCGATGACATGGGCCATCGTAAAGGTCTTGCCGCTGCCAGTGACGCCCAGCAGGGTTTGAAAGGGATTTCCCTGCTCAAGCCAGCTGGTCAGTTTGTCTATTGCCTGGGGCTGATCGCCCTGCGGTTTAAACTCACTGTTTATTTTGAAATCACTCATAGGTCCGGAGTATTGATTCAAAAACAGCTATTATAGCATACTCAGAGCAAAATTGATACCCCTTTCTGGTCGGAATCTGGAGACTGCAGAGGATAAAGAACCAGGCGGTTGCGCGGAATTAACTATTTGATTAGAAAGGACTTATGAATTGCAGGGCGTGGATGTGCGGCATGGCCCTAAATCAAACCGGAGAGCTTGCCTTGGCAAGACTCTCCGGTCAAAAGAACCAGACAATGGATTGGCTGGGTCGAGATTCGGTTTTAGCCGACTGGCTTATTGGGCCGGGTCGATTTCGGTCTGCCGGCCTGCTCGTACATACACCGGCCCGAGCAATCCCGACGGCAGCAGGGGGTCGTTTTTGGTCCAGTGTTTCCATGTGGTAAAGGTCAGACGCTCGGGTACGGGGCGAGCCTTTCCTTCGATGAACCAGTCTGGCCAGGCCTTCAGCGGCTTGCCTTTCCACTGGCAATCGTCCGGATATTGTTCGTCGCCGATTAGCCGATTGACCCACAGGTTGGTCACGCGAATCTCCAGTGTGTTGTCGCCGGCGTTAACCGCATCGGTGATATCCACCCGATACGGATTGCACCACAGCACACCCAGGTTTTGCCCATTGACAAGGACTTCAGCCATGATGCAGACTTCGCCGAGGTCAAGCCGAATGCGGTCTGCCGATTTGACAAAATCCGATGGCAGAGTCAGTATTGTCCGATAGGTTGCGGTACCCGAGTAATATTTGATGCCGGGATCCGCATGCTGAGTCCACGAAATCAGTGAGGGCAATTCAATTTTAGCCGGAGCGTTCCACCCGGGAGTAAATTCCACCGTCCAGGGCTGATCTAATACAATTGGCTTGGGTAATGCATCTACGGTTAAGGTCTTGTTGTTTCCGGTAGAGGTCTGCAGGATATACTGACCATTATCCCATGTCACCATTTTCACGGTCTTATTCTGTGCAGTCAATTCAGGCATCCAAGCGGCTGGCTGCCAGTGCTGCGGCGGCAACACCACATCGCTGTTTTCGGGGACATTGAGTGTGCCGGGTTCGCCATTTAGAGTATATCGCACCAGCATCCGTTTGGGCACCAGATAGGCGGGGTCGGTCCCCGCAAAATTATTAGTTGCCCGGATTTTCAAAACATTGTCCTTCACGGCCACGGCAGTCTTGGCGGTCACGTCAACGACCTTGCGTTCCGGCAGCCAAGTCTGGCCTTTCGGCAGGACACCATAACCGGCCATGAGAATCCGCAAGGGCCGACCGGCTGGGCTTCCCGCCGGGGGCAGTATCAGCCGCTGATTTTCGCCAATCTCGGCCCGGGCGGCTTTGCCGTCGTATTCATATTCAACATACAGGGTCTTGACGACATTCGGCACAGGATCTCCGGCCAGACTATTGGAAGCCAGGATATCCAGCTTGTTATCCTGTACACGTTTGGCCAGCTCTGCGGTCACATCGACCATATCCTCTCCATCACAGCTAACCACACCATAGAGGGCCTCGACAATTTCCAGTTTCTGGACAGGTCTGGGCAGCAATTGAGCAATCGTAACCGGTGTGTTTTGCTGCAATCCGGCCACGGTGACCATGTCGCGGCTGACGGGCTTGCGGAACACCACAAATAGCGACCCCGCAGGCCCCAGCGGCAGGGTCACGCGGGTACCCTGTGGATCAGCACGCCACAGGCCTGCCAGGCTAATCTCGCCGGTGACCGGATTCCATAATTCCGGCTGCCTGCCACTGATGCGGAAGAAGACCTCGGTCATACGCGACGAATCATCCTGATGTGAGACGAAATAAATATCGGCGTCGTTGCTGGTTCGATGGATAAATGTGATGGGGACTTTGGTGTCCGATGCGATACAATCGGCGGCGATATTCATCTGCTGCAGAGTCTGGAGGGGCTTGCGTCCCCAGATGATGCGGCCTTTGCCGAAACGCCGTTCACCGGCGGTAGCCGGGGTGGAAGCTCCCCAGACTTCGTCGGCTATTTTCTTGACAGTCGCATCACAGTCCGGATAACCCGCCAGACTGGGTGACAGCTCCGGCTTGGGTGCAAGCACTATGGCACCATCACTAACCAGAGCCCGAATCTTCTCGGCCAGTTTGGGTGTCATAAAACGGGTCTGCGGCAAGACCAGCAGCCGATAACGCATTCCATCTGGCAGGGCGATCATACCGTTGTCCACAGTCAGCTTGTCAATCAAATCGGTACCGCACATATCAAAATCGTATCCGGCCGCCCGCAGTTCGCTATCATCAACCGAACCGTTGGGAGCTGCCTCGCCGACAAAGTACAGCACATCCGCTGCAAAATGCCCCTGCTGGAGCAGAAACTGTGACCGGCCAATATATCTCATCCACGCCTTGCCCGGCTCCCACCAGGTGTTGGTTCGTTCAAAATGCGTTCCCCATTGCCCCATGGTCATCCCCGGCAGCACATTCAGCCACGGCTGATGCGCGTACCGGTGGAAGATATAGCGGTTGATGCCCATACACCAGACCTTGTCGCCCAGCATCTTCATTGAGCCGGGATAATTCTGCCAGCGGCCCTGTTCGGGCGAAGAGGTAAATGATTCCGCCCCAACATAGGTCATACCGTGGGTATGGGCCACCGATGCCGCCAGTTTGAGCGTATGATTCATCCCGCCGCCGATCCAGAATTCGCCCATGACGATATCAGCCTTGGCACCCACAGCCATACATTCAAAGGGGCCGTCATACGGTTCCACTGAGCACAGCAGGCCGTGTTGGTGACATTTGTCGGCGAAATAACCATAGTAATTGTCCGCAAACAGGTCGGCAAACGTCCTTCGGAAATCCCACAAAAACCGCTCTGTAACGGCACTGCTGGTTACCACCCGTCCGGTCAGCGTTGGCAGAAACGGAATTAAATCGTATCCGCGACGCTGCTGGAATTCGGCCTGCATCTTTGGCGTCCAGTTGTTGGGGCCGACTTCATAGCTGTCCACCAGCACATTATTGAGCACCTTGCCCGCAAGCGAGCCGAGCTTATCCAATACCGGCTGCACACCCTTGTTCCAATGCACATCCAGCGCCTCGCGGCTAAGCTTGTCGCATTCCAGTCCCAAACCCGATGTCGGGGCAGGGTGATTCGTCTTGCCGGTTGTGGTGTGGCCGATGCGAAGTATCGTCCAGGAACCAGCGGGGACTTTCCAGTCTAATCGACCTGAAACATCCATTTTATCCGTTAAATTCAAAATGTTGTCTTTGGCAATGACTGCATCCAATGGAACGTCTTCGATTTCCGGCTGGAGTCCATAGGGGCTGTCAAATCCGGCTTTTGCCCTGGCGTTTTTAATCCGAAATGTCTTGTTTGCGGGGGTGGGAAATGCCAATACCGCAATATCACGATAAAAATTCAGTTTGGCTTCCGGTTGTGCCAGTCGGATTGAGTTGGTCTCCGGGGACACTTCGGTTTCCGTCCAAACTACTTGCTGCATTGACAGTTCGGGAGTAATCCACGGCCCGCCGCTGCTGGACCACCCGGCGCAGTTATGAAAACACAGCTCAATCCCGACCCGCTGAGCTTCCTTAGCGGCATGAAGTACCAAATCCAGCCATTCCGGGCTTAGATACATAATCTTTCCAGTCGGGATATCCACGCTGCCCTCGTCACCGACATTGAAAATCTGAGCACCACCCAAACCCGCCCGCGCCATCGCCTCAATATCCGCGGTAATCCCCTCGCGGGTAATATTGCCGTTCATCCAGTGCCACCAGGTATGCGGCCTGGCCTTGACAGGCGGGACGTCGAATCCCTGTTCCAGGGCATCGGCCCCCATACTCCAACCGCATACCATTGCGATACACAACAGCCCCCACAAAAGCCTCAGTTTCATAATAATTCTCCTTAATATGGTATCTGTTTGTCTGATTATCCCCGAAAATACTCTAATTCTGCCAAGAGAAGGGATCCGGCAAGCACAAATATGCTCCTTTGCGACAGATGGTGTGAACATCTGCGCAATTGTTGTAATCCTTTTGGGTGTTGACCAGCGTTTTGCATGATTCTTCTATATCATTCTCTTTTTTGGCTGTTTGACAACCTGTTTTTTTAAATTAAGGGGATATTATTGGAAAGGATTTGGATAAAAGCGGCTAAGTAGTTTAATTAAAGCTGTTTATGGAATGAAGTGAGATTCCGTTTTTATTTCTTCATAGAGCGGCTAAAGCCGTCCAGAACCGAGCACATTTAGTAAACGCATCACATGTCTCATCGGTACTCTCCGGCGTCTCAATTTTCATTCGTTTATTCAATCTGCATCAGCCATTCGTCGGCCAGAATCATAAAATCGTCCATATCGACGATGCAATCGCAGGTCAAATCGTAGCTGCAGCCATCGGGTGTCTGCCAGCCCCGGGCCAATGCTGCAAAGTCGGCCAGATCAATGTCGCCGTCTGATTCCACATCGCCGACCAGGACGTCGGCCCGATACAAATTCCGTATTTCCAGGCTGCTCAGGGGACGATGATAGATTCGCACTTCGTCCAGCACGCCTTCAAACAGACTGTTGGTTGTGCTGCCTCCGAGGCGGGCACCCAGCAGGACATTCTCTTCATCCGAAGTTAAAACCGCCTGCGTATTACTTGCATAAGGGGCGACTTCCGCCGTCCCGTCGATATAGAGCACTATTTCATTGACTGACGGTGTTCCGTCATCCTCCAACACTGCCGCAACATGATGCCAGTCACCGTCATTGACTTTACGCTGGGTCTTGATATACCCATTCCAGATTCCCACGGCCAGGGTCCCGTCCGGATCCACCCGGAACATCCATTTCTGTCCGGCCGACGGACTGCCCCAGGTCACAATCGGGCAATCCCGCGTTCCGGTCGTCTTGATCCACGCACTGCAGGTACGTCCGCCGACAACCCCCCGAAAGCCTTTGATTTCAACGTACTCATGGACTCCATCCAGAAACAACCCGCCGCACCGTTTTCCATGCACCCAATTGGAGGTATCCATATTGACGAGTGTTCCGTCGCGGTGATGAGTCGTGGAATCTTCCGCAATCAGGCCGCCGGCATCATTGAATTGCCAGTGTGCCGCAGGTTGGGTCTGTGCCTCAATCATCATCGAAGACACCCGATCATTCCAGCCATCATCCACAAAACAGGAATCATTGGCGGTCTTGACTAAGGCTGCTCCCTGAAAATTGTCGTCGGCAAATAAGGTTACGGTATAACCCGGCGCAACCCGTATCGAGGAAGCATCATTGTCCTTTCCGCCGCCGGCGGCAATCTGGGCCGCGGTATAAGCTCCCACGCGATAACCCGCCGACCAACCGCCATAGTCGCAGTCCTGATGCAGCCGGACCACCTCGCCGCTGTAGGCGACAATCCCCATCGCATCATTGATTGCGTCACCATACTGGGCCACCGGATAGGTCCCGACGTGAGGCAGCATATCATCCAGGAACCACATGAATCCGCCGGCAATGTCATAGGCCGATTTCCACGTACTCATCCTGGCGGCGACTTGAGATGGAGTCTGCCCGTTGGAATAACACCACAGCCCCGGTGTTACTTTCAGACCGCTAAAATAACTGTTCCATGTCCCCGGATTATTTCCCGCACCGCCGGCATAGCATTGCAGGTAAACCCGGTCCACCGCTCCGGGCCGCTGAGCATTGGTGTTGGTATAGACCGACCTCCAGAAGCTGGATCGGGTATAAGGACACAGGGTGATTTTGAAGCCCATGTCATTGAGCATTAACGACAGGGCCACCGTGGAATTGACATCATAATTGCTCTCATCATCATAGCTGACTGCATCAATGGCCGGGATGGTATCACGGATGGTCTTGAAGTTGCGATACAGGATACTGTCAGGTCCGGTGCCCTGAGAAGCGATCAGACTCTCGATGGTTTCAAAATCAGCCACACCCCACGAACCGATGGAAATTTCCACACGGTTGACCGATGTGGTCCCGGTTTTAAATGCCGCCACCTCACCGGGCCATGCCGTTCGCCCCACATACTTGCCGTCATCGACGATCTTCTGGTCGTTGAGTACCAGGTCCCCATCCGGATAGACATGGATCGTCCACAAGATAATTGTGGTAAAACCCGACGAACGAATCATATCCCGGTAGGTACTTGCGTTGTTGTACAAAGGCCCGCCGCTATATAATGCCGAATGGCCTGCATCAGCAGAAGTTCCGCCAAAAAGTCCAATCAGGCTGATGCCCAGCAGCAGGGGGGTATAATATCGATTCACTTGTCTCATCCGTACTCTCCGGCGTCTCAATTTCCATCCGTTTATTCAATCTGCATCAGCCATTCGTCGGCCAGAATCATAAAGTCATCCATATTCACTGCACAGTCGCAGGTGACATCCCCGTCGCAGCTTCCGGCCTTCTGCCAGGATTGTGCAACCGGGGTAAAATCGGCAAAATCCACAATACCGTCCGATGACAAATCGCCAATCAGGGCATCCGCACGATAAATAGCACGAATTTCCGCAGCACTCAAGGCCCTGCTGTAAATCCGCACATCGTCGATGAGCCCTGCATAAAAGCTTTTGGAGGATAAGCCATCGATGCGAGCCCCAATCAGGACATTGGCTGCACGGGATGTAGCGACCGCCTGAGTATTGCTGGCATAAGGGGTAATTTCAGCTTCGCCATCGATATAGAGTTCGATTTCATTAACCGAAGGCGTGTAATCATCTATCAAGACCGCCGCAACATGGTGCCACCGCCCGTCATTAATTTTACGCTGAGTCTTGATGTAGCCGTTCCAGACGCCCACGGCCAGTGTGCCGTCCGGGTCCACCCGGAACATCCATTTCTGGCCGGCCAGCGGGCTGCCCCAGGTGATGATGGGATTATCTTTGGATGCGGTGGTTTTAATCCATGCGCTGCAGGTCCGGCTATGCATCCCGCCGACCCCCTTGAATCCGCCAATTTCCATAGAATCATCGATGCCGTCAAAAGATAGTCCCGTACATCGTCGGCCCGGAACCCAATTGCTGGAATTCATATTCAATAGCGTCCCGTGCCGGCTGAATGTCGAAGCATCTTTGGCTGTCAGACCAGTGCCGTCATTCATCTGCCAATAGCCCGCAGGCTCGTCAATTGCTTCAATCACCAGAGAACTGAGCCGGTCGTTCCATCCGTCATCGACAAAACAGGAATCATCGGCGGTTTTAATCAGTGTCGCCCCCCCGAAATGATCATTGGCGTAAAAGGTAACCCGGTAGCCCGGCTCAATCCGGACCGAGGATGCATCATTATCTTTTCCGCCGGCGGCAGTGATGTCCGCTGCGGTATAGGCTCCCACCCCGAACTTCGCTGACCATCCGGTGTAACTGCAATTCTGATACATCGTAATGGCTGGCACAAGACTGAGTGTAAAAACCTGACTGCTTACTGCTCCGCAGTGATTGGTATAGGTTGCGATATAATCGCCGGCCTGTGCGAATTGAATATTGGATAAGGTAATTTCCCGACTCGAGGCACTGAATCCCGCCGGCCCAGTCCACGACCACATTCCGCCGCTGACCGGTTCTGGACTGAGGGTTACGGTATCTCCGACATCCAGGCTGGCCCAGGCGGTCTGGGCCTGTTGGTTTCCATTCACCGACAGATAGGGTGTTATGGTGGTTGGGCTGCAGCCGATGATTTTCAGCGAACTGGCCCGGTCATTCCATCCAAAATCGGAAAGACACGACACGTTGGCACTTCGAGTCAGCGTCGCTCCCTGAAAATTATCATTCTCATAAAAGACGACCTGATAACCCGACGCAATTGCTGCCGAAGAAATACTGTTGTCGGGGATGCCGCAGGCCTTTAACTGACCCAGCGTATAAGACCCCGTCCCGAATCCCGCCGACCAGCCGCCATAGCTGCAATTCTCAAAAAACATCACAGGATAGGTCGGAGCCGTTCCCCCCGGCGTCTGGGCCAGCTTCCAGAATGAACGCATGACTGAAGCATTATCCAGCAGTTCAGCCGATCCGCCGCCGGTGTTGTACCAGTCTGTGGGATAACGTCCATACGCATCTTTGCAATTCAGATACAAATATTCCAGATAGCCCGCTGCCACATTCAGCCATCGCGGATTGCGATCCACTTCATAAAGCTCAACCATGGCGTTGGTCATATCATGACCACACCACTTGCCGGACTGCCTGAGATTGTGTTGGGTGCCGTTGACAAAGTGTGTTTCCATTGCAGCCGCAAGACGCTGGGCCTCTGTCAGATAGCTGACATCGCCGGTGATTTGGTAGAGTCGAATGGTTGCCTGAAGCGGCGGGGCGGTCTCATAGCCCAGAAATCCCTTGTCAATTCCGCCGCTGCAGTTGATGCTCTGCCAATACAGTCCGGTCACGGAATCCTGAACGCCGGAGGTTCGCAGCCAGTGATACAGCCGCAGACCGTCCACCAAATACTGCTGAATTCCTGTGGCCTGATAAATCATCAGATTGGCCAGACACGTTGGCGCCGTCGAACAGACATTGGCTCCGCAGGTACTGCTTTCATGCCAGCGAATGCCGCCGTTGGGTGTATCGCCGGGGCCGTTCTCGCCGCTCATGCAAAACACCACCACCGCCTTGGCCCGATCCAGATAGGTCGTGTTGCCGGTAATCTCATAGAGTTCCATCAGGGCCAGGGCAATCCAGGCATTGTCATCATAATAGCGGTCGCCGCAATTGTTGGCACTGGCATTGTAGCCTGATTTGCCGTTGGAAGTACACCAATACTGGCTGTGCATCTTGTTGGCCACCGATTCGGCTTCTGCAAGATAGGCGGATGGATTGACCTTGGCCGCAGCGACAAGGGCACTCAAATGAATCCCTTGCCCCCAGGCATATGCGGGAAAGCGTTGGGTTAGCGACTGAGCATACAATCCGCTCGACAGGCGAAAGTCGGTTCGAATCTGGCTTGTGGCTTCCTGCCCCCATTGCTGCAGGGTTATGTCCGACACTGCACAGGCCTTCTCGGCACCCAATCCAGTCAGTATCCATCCGATAACAGCAATCAGGAACAGTCGTATATTACCCATCATACCCCGCAATTCAAAATCTTCTAATGCCACCCCTTGTACATATTGCTGTATAAATTATGCCAACTTAACAGGGAAAATGGAAGCAGGATAAATGTACCAATTGTAGGACAAATACGGCTTTAATGTGGGGTAAAATACGATTAAAATAGCCTGAAATTATAGGTTATGTACACGGCTGATAGGCTTCAGCCGAGTTGTCAGAATCGCGGCCAGCAGGCATACCATGGCGGCGGGGATAAAGGCTGCAAGCCATAGTTTTCGGTCTCCCATGAATCCTCCAAGAATCGGACCTAAAATGCCGCCAATCCCATAGCCGAGAAATACGCGAGGGTAGTTGGCCCCGACGCTATGGGAGCCAAAATAGTCAGCAGTGGCCGCAGGAAACAGGGCAAAGTTGCCCCCGAAGTTAAAGCCAATCAAAGCGGCACCAAGATAAAGTCCCCATTCATACTGGGCAACAGGATAGAACAGCAGCATCATCAGGCTCTGCGAGGCACTCATCAGGATAATCGAGGATTTTCGTCCGAGATGGTCAGAAATGACACCCCAGGCGATGCGTCCGATCGCATTGGTAATCGCATAAAAGAATCCCATCGCTGTATTTGCCATCGCAGCCGCCTGGACGTGATCGATACCGTTGCTGGTGAGGGTATCGACTCCGAAAAGCTTGATTATCCCGATAACCATCAGACCTGACATCGTCCCTGCCGCATACCCGCTCAAAAGTATCCAGTATTGGGGTGTGCGTATCATTTCTGTGATGGACAGTTCCACACTGGCCGACACTTGTTGAGAGGTGCCGTTGGCACTACTGGCAAGCTGTCCGGCAGGGGGATTGACCATAAAAAAAGACCCGATAGGGATTAAAACGGCAAAAATCAATCCGTAAAGTCGAAAGACTTGGTTGACCGTCCAGCCATCGGCATACAGGCCGTCCCAGCCGGGAGTCAGATTAATCCAGTCACCCAGCTTGAAACCGCCGGTCAGCATAATCCACAGCATCGCCCCCAGCCCAAAGCCTGCGACAGCGATTCCGGTGATAGCCCCTTTTTTATCCGGGAACCATTTGACCAGGATGGCAATCGGGTGAACGTAGGCCAGACCGATTCCTGTACCGGACAGGACCCCGACCGACAGCAGCAACAGCCAAAAGTGGGTTCCCGAAAATCCAGCCAGCAGATACCCCGCCGCAAGAATCAATCCGCCAAAACAGATGGCCAGACGCTGACCGAGGGCCTGTTGGAGACGGTTTGCCCCAAACGCCATCGCCAATGCAAAAAAAGCCAGACCAGCCGAAAAGAGAATCTGGGTCTGGAGACGGGAAAAGTCGTAAGGGGCCTTGGTCAATGGCGTTGCAAAGGCTGACCATGCAAAAATGACCCCCAGGCAAACCTGCACACCAATGGCAGCGGCAAGGATTACCCAGCGATTATGGATGCTCTTTGTTTTGTTTACAGACATCTATTCATCACCAGTCAAAAGAATACAAGCCGGATGCACAATAACACGAATCCGAGTTGAAACGCAAAGAGAAATTGGCTTTGTTTGGTGTTTTACGACAATAGGGGGTGAGTCACTTAAGGGTATTGCCGATAGCCGAGGATTCTGGCGGGGAGAAAGAGGATGGTCTGAACAAGTGCGAGCAGGGCCTTGGCTGCAATGGCGATAATTGTAAAGGGGATCGACAACAGCCAGATAATTGGCCAGAGTATCAGCACCAGCAGGGCCAGCGGGGCGCATAACACCGGCAAAATCGACCATAATAGAATTACAATCAAAACTTTCATTGTCGTTTATCTCCACTTTGCAGATTTTAAGCGATTCTGTTTTTAAGACCGCTCTGGATAAGTGGTTTTTCCAAAAATTTAGTATTATTTATGAATACTGATTTTGGAGCAGAGGGGGCTGGTTTGATGGGGGTAAATGCGATACAATCCAGGTATGGCAGAATCCAAACATGACAGGCTGGAACGAATACGGGAGTTGATACGGACGTTTCCGACGGCGCCCGGGTTGTATTTTATGAAGGATGCCAACGACCGGGTGCTGTATATCGGCAAGGCCAAGAATCTGCGCAGCCGGGCGGGGAGTTATTTTCAGCCGTCGGCGAACCTGGCCGAAAGCCGGGGGCCTTGGATTGTGGAGATGATTGACAAGACTGAGACGGTCGATTATCTGCAGACGGCCAGCGAAGTCGATGCGATTTTGCAGGAAGCCCGCCTGATAAAGGATATTCATCCTCCATATAACACGGACCTCAAGGATGCCAAGACGTTTCCCTATATCGAGATTCCCACCCGGCAGGATTTTCCAGGGGTGTATATTACGCGGAATCCCGATGCGAAGAATCGGCTATTTGGGCCGTTTACAGAGGTTCGTGACCTGCGGGCGGTGTTTGTGGTGTTACAGAAGATATTTCGTTTTCGCACTTGCCAGCTCGAGATTTCGGCATCGGATGAGAAACGCCGGTTTTTCCGCCCGTGTATCCTGTATAACATCCGACAGTGTTCGGCGCCGTGTGCGGACAAGATTTCCAAAGAAGATTACAAAAAGAGCATTGCCGAGCTGGTTGTGTTTTTGAAGTCCAAACGCTCGGGAATTCTCAACGATTTCAAGAAGCAGATGGAGGAGGCGGCGGCCCGGCTGGATTTTGAGACGGCGGCGATGTACCGCGACCGAATTCGCCAGATCGAGAATCTCGATAAGCGGGGCACGGCCGACCGGGATGTGCAGCCGGAGGCGTTCCGGACCGACCCGGCCGAGGCGCTGGAGACGCTGCAGGCGATGCTCAAAAGCCAGCGGCCGATACGGATTATCGAGGGCTTTGATATTGCCCATCTGGCCGGGCAGGAGATGGTCGGCTCGATGGTGCAGTTTATCGACGGCAAGCCGTTCAAGGATGGCTACCGGCGATTCAAGATCAAGACGGTGACGGGGGTGGATGATTATGCCTGCCTGCAGGAGGTGGTTGGCAGGCGATACAAGCGGGCGGTCAACGGGGAGGAATTGTGGCCGGACCTGGTGCTGATTGACGGCGGGCTGGGGCAGCTTCACGCAGTGCAGGAAGTGTTTGCAAAGCTGGGGGCGGCGACGCCGAACCTGATGTCGCTGGCCAAGCGCGAGGAAGAGCTGTTCATGGCCGGACGCGATAAGCCCATACGCCTGTCGCGGACGTCGGCGGCATTGAAGCTGCTGCAGTATATCCGTGATGAGGCACATCGGTTCGCCCAGCATTATCACCATCTGCTGCGGAGCAAAAAGATGCTGGAAGAGCCGTAGAAAGTAGAATTGAGAATGAGGCGGAATGCCTTCGGCATAGGAAATTGACCTCAAGCACGGAGGCTTGAGCTACTATAAAAAGACCTCAGACAGAAAGGGTTGAGCTGCTATAAAAAATAGTGCGGAAGCGTGAGCTGCTATAAAATAGCTTTTAAGCAGGGAGGAGTTCTGTTTATCAATTCACGTGTCTTATGGCTCAACATATTTTTTCTGATAGATTTTCTAAAGATGTCCCTACAAAATTGGTTTGCTGTAAGGAGAAGATGCGCAGGTCAAAACTCTGTGATTTCGACTTGCAGCGAGTCTCGGACTGCCGGCCAGGGGGCGGTCGGGATGAGGCCAAACGCGCGGGCGGAGGCGGCTTTAAGGGCGGTCTGGAGGGCCGGGCCGAGGTCGCTGTCTTGTGCGGATTCGGCGATGAAGCCGGCCAGCAGGGTATCGCCGCAGCCGACGGTATTGACGACCCGGGCCGGGGGATTGACGATGCGGCCGGAGCAGGCCTTGTCCTGAGTGACGGCGATGGCTCCCAGGGCCCCGCGGCTGACTAAAACGATGCGAACCTGCCGGCACAGGGTACGGGCGGCCTTGATGATATCCGGCTCTGTATCGGGGATGGATTCGTCCAGCAGTTCCCGCAGTTCGTCGAGATTGGGCTTGATCAGTTCGAGTCCGCCTTGCAGGACGGCTTTTTTCAGGGCCAGGCCGCTGGTGTCCAGAACGATGTCAGCCCCGCGGCTGCGCAGACGGGCGACAATGGACAGGCATTCGTCCAGCAGGACACCCTGCGGCAATGAGCCGGCCAGCGCAACAATGCTGCCGGGCCGGACGAGGGTATCCAGGTCGTCGGCCAGGGACCGCAGCGAGGCGGCGTTAGCCAGCGTATCGGGGGCGCGAAGATGGCTTTCCTGTCCCGAGCGGGTATCGATAAGGGTGATATTGTGGCGGGTGGTGCCGGGGGCGGCGGTCAGGCGAATCTCCACCCGGGGCTTGAGCGGCTCGACGGCGGCCAGCATCTGCGGAAAGTCGGCCTGTCCCCACAAGCCTGCGGCGATACTGGGGATATCCATCCAGGCCAGCGCCGAGGAGATATTCATTGCTTTGCCAGCACAGGTCAGGGTCTGCGAGTCGATTTTCTGATGTTCACCCCAGACAAAACCATCGACCCGGCAGGTGACATCCCATGCAGGGCAGATACCGACGGTAATGATGGGTTTAGGTCCGGCCATAGTTGTCCACCATATTCGTAATCGATTTCACACTTCTTGTTTGCAGAAGACGATGAAATTTGAGCAGAAAAGACCACAATTGACAAGAAAAAAGCGGTTTCAAGAGGCAAAAAGTCGGGTGCCGGCGCTAGGCGTCCAAATTCGATTGAATCGGGATGTGAAATTGGGTATAATTTCATCCGTATCTATGCAGCATATCCAATAAAGAAGGTTTACGATGAAGCGGAGGGTAGTGTGAGACAGATAGGTTTGTTCATAGGATGGGTGTTTTGCTGTGCGGCGTGGGCCGGGCCGGTCGAGCAATCGCAGGTGGAACTTGCGGCCCGAGGGTGGCTCAGACAGAATCCTGCCCCGATGGAACAGTATTTAAGTCAGCAGGCCGGACAGATTAAATCCTATTCAGACGCAGAGGGTCGGATTCTCTATTACATCGTCGAAATGGAACCGCAGGGTTTCGTGGTGTTTTCATCGGATGATGCGATTGAGCCGGTGATTGCCTTCTCGGAGACGGGGCGATTTGCGGATACGCCGGATAATCCGCTGGTGGTTTTGCTGCGGCAGGATATGCAGGAACGTCTTGCGTGTGTGCGTGTGGCGGCATCGGCGGGGGATGACAGCAGCTCAGTGCAGCACAAAGATACACAAACAGCTAATAAGGATTTATGGCAGCAATTGATTGACTCAGCGGCGGCTGCGGCTGAGCAGGGACAGATTCAGGCGGCCGGGATGACCTCGGTCAGTGATGTCCGTGTGGCACCGCTGTTGCAGGTCAAATGGGGACAGGACGAAGTGGACGGGCAGCCCTGTTATAATTATTATACGCCCAATCACTATCCGACGGGCTGCGTGGCGACGGCGATGGCGCAGTTGATGCGGCATTATGCATGGCCGACGGCGGGCATCGGGGTGCATGCGTTCAAGATTCATGTGGATGAGGTTGAGCAGACTTGGAATACCCGGGGCGGCAATGGGGCAGGCGGTCCGTATAACTGGAGCCAGATGCCGTACGATCCGCAGGCCGGGGGGCTGACTGTGACCCAGCGGCAAGCCATTGGGGCATTGTGTTACGATGCAGGCTTATCGGTCGGGATGGGCTACACACCGACCGGTTCGGGTGCCGGCGTAGGGTCGGCCAATGATGCCCTGAAAAATACATTTGGTTACAGCAACAGCATTTTCAGCAACAGCTTTTCGTCCGCCGGAGACGCGGGATTGTGGGGCATGGTGAATGCCGACCTGGATGCAGCGCTGCCGGTGCTGCTGGGAATCAGCGGCCCGGGAGTCGGACATGCCGTCGTGGTCGATGGATACGGCTACAACTCCGGCCTGATGTATCATCATTTGAATATGGGCTGGGGCGGGCTGGACGATGCCTGGTATCAACTGCCGAATTTTACCGCCGGTTATACATTCAATGCGATGACCGACTGCGTCTATAATATTTATGTCAGCGGGACCGGCGAAATCATCAGCGGGCGGATTACCAGCATGGCCGGGCTGCCGCTGGACGGGGTCACGGTAACGGCCTATCAAGGGGCGACTGCGGTCAAGCAGACGACCACCAACAGCCGGGGGATTTTCGCCCTGAAAAATCTGGCTTCCAATGCTTCTTTCCGTCTTTCGGCGGTCAAGAGCGGCTATGCCTTTGCGGATAAAACGGCCTCGACGGGCAAATCGCAGGACTGGAACGCGGCCAGCGGCAACATCTGGGGGATTTCCTTTGTAGCGACCAATGCCACGCCGCCGACGGCCATGGATGCGACGGTGGATTGCACTTCGATGAATCCTGTCACGATTGGGCTTGAGGCCCTGGACGATCACCTGCCTAGCCCGCCGGACAAATTGACGTATATCATTATGTCGCTGCCGGAGCATGGATTTTTGAGTCAGCCGGGCTATGGGGCGATTACGACGGCGCCGTGGCCGCTGGCGGCGGATGCCGACTCGGTGGTCTATACACCGTGTCCCTATTATGGCGGACAGGATATTTTCACCTTCAAGGCCAATGACGGCGGCGTCAGTCCGACCGGCGGAGACTCCAATATCGCCGCGGTAACGCTCAATGTCGATAATACCGTAACCGCCGGATTCGGGGCCGATAGCAATATTGGCACCAATACCATGATTAATACGACCTGTTATGCGGCGCGGTCGCAGGCGCTGTATCTGAAAAGTGATATTGGTGCTTCAAAGTATATTACGGATCTGGCGATTTATTTTACAACCCGGCCGCCGATTACGCTGAAAGAATGGACGATTCGGATGCAGCATACGACGATGTCCTATTACGATGATGTGGTTGCGGATTTTCTGACAACCGGCTGGACGATGGTCTATCAGGGTGATGTGACGGTGACAGCGGAGGGATGGTATAATTTCCATTTTCAGACACCATTTTTGTATGATGGCGTGAAAAACCTGCTGATTGATTTCAGTTTCAGCAATACAGAGGTTTCGTGGGATACGGGGTGGTATTTATTCCATGATGTGCAGGATTCACGGGTTACGACCATTGTGACCGAAAAGGCCCAGCATACCAGTCCGCTGACATGGAATTTCTGGTATAATAATGGTTATTACTATGGCGGCGGATGGCTGCCTTCGATCCAATTGATCGGCACGCTGCCCATTGAAGCCATGGTCGGCGATTTCGATGCAAGCTGCGATGTGAAGCTGCCGGATTTGATGCTGTTATCCGCGGCGTGGATGAGTCAGCAGGGTCAGGCCCATTACAATCCGGCGTGTGATATCTCCGTGCCGAAAAATCAGGCGGTGGACATCGGCGATCTGGCGGTGTTTGCAAATCACTGGATGGATATCTATACGTTCTGATTATTTGGGTGTTTCTTTTTTGGGCTGAGGCGGGACGAACTCCGGCTCATTGCGGGACGGCAGCCACAGGGCCAGTTGTTCCTTGATGGGCCGATATTGTTCGCGCTGGGACAAATTGGTCCATTCGTTGGGATCGGTGGTGTGGTCATACAATTCCTCACTGCCGTCAGAGTAGCGAATATAGCGGTAGCGGGAATCCCGGACGGCGTGGTTATTATAGCGGGCAGTCATCAGGACCGGGTAGTTCCAATCTCTGTCGGGATTGTCCAGCAGCGGTACCAGGCTGCGTCCGTCGATGTCCTTGCGGGCGGGGGTCTCCGCCAGTTCCATCAGCGTGGCGTGGATGTCCAGCAGACTGACGGGTTGGCTGCACCGGCTGCCTTCACTGGTCAGGCCAGGCACAACGACCATCAGCGGTGTGTGCGTGGCTGTCTCCCACAGGGTGTTTTTTTCAAGATGGTCTTTTTCTCCCAGATGAAAACCATGGTCGCCGCACAGGACGATGATGGTGTTGTCTTTATGGGGGCTGGCTTCCAATGCATCCAGGACCTGTCCGACACAGGCATCGGCAAAAGACACACTGGCCATATAGCCCTGAATGGCATTATTCCATAGCCCGTTATTTCGAATGAGGCGAAAGTCCGATCCGCTGGCCAGTCGGCGTCCAGCCATCGGGATATCATCGAGGTCGTCCTGGCGGTAGGCTGGAGGAATGATTTTGTCAAGCGGGTGCATATCGAAATACACTGACGGAACATACCATGGCAAATGCGGCCGGAAAAAGCCGCATGTCAGGAAGAAGGGCTTGTTGTGTTTTTCCTGCAGCAGTTTACCGGCCAGTTGGGCGGTCTTCCAGTCTTCGGTTTTGCTGGCATCAACCTCAATCGGTGCCCAGTCGATGGAGGAGTTATAATAAGCACTGCTGAATTTGCCGTTGAGCCGGTGGGCGTATTGCTTGTCCTTGGCCGGGGTGGGTGTGCCGCAGCGCTGCTGAAACATCACATCCCAGGATTGCGGGTCGGCGAATTTGCCCTGCGGCAGGTGAAACACTTTGCCGCCAGTCAGGGTTTTATAGCCGTTTTTTCGCAAAAATTGCGGCAGGGTAAGACGTTCTTTCAGGTCAGGTTTATCCCGAAAACAGACATTATTATCATAAATGCCGCTGCTGGACGGACGCAGGCCAGTCAAAATGGCCGTCCGTCCTGGGTTGCACTGCGGGGCTGGAGTGTAGGCGTTCTCGAAAACGATGCCCATCTGGGCAAGCCGCATCAGGTTGGGGGTTCTGGCCTGCGGGTGGCCCGCCAACGGCTCGATCCAGGTGTTCAGTTCGTCGATAAATATCATCAGGATATTCATCTTTTTGGATGCGGGCGTGGCGGTAAATCGGCCCAGCATCTGGACATCACGGTCAGACTCCGGCATCGCCGCTGCCAATGCGCCTGCGGCACTCCATTTCAAGAAATTTCTGCGATTCAGGTTCAACGTTATATATCCCTTCACTACGTGTCTATAAATATAGATGTATGCTGGGGATGTAAATAATACGGAAATCTGAGAAAAACGCCAGGATTTTATGGCTTTGGGGTTTGGAAACCGGACTTGACAAAGCCGGATTTGGGGGGATAATGGCCGCCAGCTATGACTCAGGAAAAAAAGAAAAAGAAAAAAGGCAATGTCGTTACGGATTACCTGTTATATCTTTTTGTGCGGGTATTGACGTGCTTGTTTTATTGTTTTCCGGTGGAGGCGAATCTGCGGACGGCCTGCTGGATTGGCCGGATTATGTGGAAACACTATCATCGCGGCCGACAGCGGGCGATGGATAACCTGCGGGCCAGTTTCCCGGACAAAGACGAGGCCTGGCTGGAAGCTACCGGCATGCGGTCGTTTGAGCAGCTCGTGATGATGGTGATGGATGTGCTGTTTACGCCGCGGCTGGTGAAGCTGGAAACCTGGCCGACGATGTTCAGTTTCCGCAACATCGAACGAATCAAGTGGATGATGAAAGAGGAAAAAGGGCTGCTGATGGTGACGGCCCATTACGGCAATTTCGAAATCATCGGCTATTTGATGAGCCTGTACGGCCTGAAGATTTACAGCATTGCCCGGCCGCTGGATAATCCGTTTATCAACCGCTGGCTGATGAGCGTCCGCGAAAGCAAGGGCCAGAAGATTATCTATAAAAAGGGTGCCGCCGAGATGATGGACCAGTTGGCCGCCGACGGGGCGACATTGTGCTTTATCGCCGATCAGGATGCAGGCAAAAAGGGTGTATTTGTCGATTTCTTCGGTCGCAAGGCCAGCACCTACAAGAGCATCGGCCTGGTGGCGATGCAGTATAATCTGCCTATTGTTATTGGTTGTTGCCGGCAGCATTATAAGAAATTCTTCTTCGAGATGGAGCCGACCCGAATTATTTACCCGCACGAATGGGCCGACAAGCCCGACCCGCTGCGGTGGGTGACGCAGGAATACACTAAAGCCATCGAGGATTTCATCCGCAAGGATCCTTCGCAGTATTGGTGGCTGCACCGCCGCTGGAAAACCCGCCCCAAAGAAGAACGCCTTGTTGAGGAAAAGAAATCCTGACTCAGGCGAACATAGATCGATTATCGTTTTGATAGCTTAAGGATTAAAGGATAAAGGTATGACCAAGCAGGAAAAAAGCTGGCAGCATCGGCTGGATGGTTCGATGGATGAGCTGGCGGTGGATTTTGTGGAGTCGCTGTCGTATGACTGGCGGCTGTATCAATATGATATCGTCGGCTCGATAGCCCACGCGCGGATGCTGGCGGCCCAGAAGATAATCACCAAGGCGGAATTTGAGGCGATTGAGGCCGGACTGATCGAGATTTCCGAACAGATCGCCGCTGGCAAGTTTGTCTTCGACAAGACCCAGGAAGATATTCACATGGCCATTGAGTCGGCCCTGATCAAAAAAATCGGCGACCCGGGCCGCAAGCTCCATACCGGCCGCAGCCGCAACGACCAGGTCGCCACCGATATCCGCCTGTGGATGCGGGATGAAATCGAGGCGATCCAGAGCTACATTGTCCAGTTGCAGCAGGCCTTTGTCACACTGGCCGCCAAATACACCGAAGCCATCATGCCGGCCTATACCCATCTGCAGCGGGCCCAGCCGGTCAGTATCGCCGCCTACCTGCTGAGCTTTGTGGAGCAGTTGGCACGGGATTATTCCCGTCTGGCCGACTGTCGCAGGCGGCTCAATGTCTGTCCGCTGGGCAGCGGGGCGGTGGCGGGGACGACCCTGCCGCTGGATCGGCAGCAGACGGCCCGGGACCTGGGCTTTGCTGACATCACTTATAACAGTATCGATGCGGTGGCGGATCGCGATTTCTGTGCGGAGTTTATTTTCTGCGGGTCGCTGATCGCCGCCCACCTGTCGCGGCTGGCGGAGGACTGGATTCTCTATACCGCGTCGGAATTTTCGTTCATCCGTACTGCCGATGCCTATTGCACCAGTTCCAGCATGATGCCGCAGAAGCGCAACCCGGATATGCTGGAGCTGATTCGCGGCAAGACCGGTTCGGTCTATGGTGCCCTGATGGCGATGCTGACGATTCTGAAGGCCCAGCCTTCGACCTACAACCGCGACCTGCAGGAAGACAAGCTGCACGTGTTCAAGGCCGCGGATGTGGTCAGTCAGTGCCTGCGGATGGCCACAGCGATTGTCTCGCATACGACATTCAATACCGAGCGGATTGCCGCCGGGCTGGATCGCGGTTTTCTCGACGCGACGGCCCTGGCCGAGTACCTGGTCCGCAAGGGCATTCCTTTCCGTCAGGCCCATGGCATTGTCGGCGGGCTGGTGGCTCTGTGCGAAAAAGAGGGCAAGGAAAAACTGGCGGATCTGTCGCTGGCCCAGTTCCAGGCCGCCTGTGAGAAAATCGGACAGGATGTCTATCAGACGCTCAACCCGGCAGGGGTGTGCCAATCGTACCAGACCGAAGGCTCCGGCGGCTGTGCCTCGGCGATGTCGCAGGTGAAATACTGGCAGGAACGACTGAAAACAACCAGAACTTAAGAACCAAAGAACCTAAGAACATAAGAACACAAGAACATAAGAATAGCAGAAGGATGAAACATGAATGCACCGGCTAAGAAATTTGAGGATTTATTTGTCTGGCAGAAAGCTCATGAACTGGTGGTGGCCATTTATAAGGCAACACGAGAGTTTCCGAAGTCGGAATGGTATGGTCTTGTCAGTCAAATGCGAAGGGCGGCGATTTCTGTTCCTGCTAACATAGCAGAAGGCTTTAAAAAGAAGACTAAAGCAGATAAGGTCAATTATTTGACGATAGCTTATGGTTCGCTTGAAGAGATGCGTTATTATTTGATATTGTCCAAAGATTTGGCGTATTGTGATACGCTGGAGCTGCAAAAGCAAACACACGAAGTAGGTAAGTTGCTTGGCTTGTATCGTTCAAAGATTGAGAATTCTTAAGTTCTTGGGTTCTTAGGTTCATGAGTACTTTTGTTAAAGAAGACACCATTACCGCCTGGTTTGCCGCTCAAAGCAAAATCGACCCTGCACGCTTTCCCATCGGCATCGGCGACGACATGGCTCAGGTGACACTGGATGGCGGGGCGTCGGTGCTGATTACGACCGATATGCTGCTGGACGGTGTGCATTTTGACCTGCGGACGGCAACGCTGGAGCAGGTCGGCTATAAATCCATGGCCGCAAGCCTGAGTGATTGTGCGGCGATGGCGACGATTCCGTTGTGTGCGGTGTGTGCGGTCGGCCTGCCCAAAGGCTTCGGACAGCAGGAATTAAAGACCCTGCATGCCGGCCTGATTCGGGCAGGGCGGATGTTTGACTGTGAATTGGTCGGCGGGGATATCACCGCCTGGGCCGAGCCATCCCAACGGCTGGCGGTCAATGTGACTATGCTCAGTAAACCCACTGCCTGGCATCCTCCCGTGCGGCGAAATGGGGCAAAGCCGGGTGACTTGATCTGTGTCTCCGGCCCGCTGGGCGGCTCGCTTGCCGGCAAACACCTGTCGTTTGTGCCGCGGGTGCAGTTGGCTTACGAGATGACCAAGCTGGCCCGGATTCATGCGATGATGGATTTGTCCGACGGCCTGAGCACCGACCTGAACCGGATTTGCACGCAAAGCAAAGTGGGGGCGCTGATTGAGGCCGACAGGGTGCCGATCTCCGATGCCGCCCGACAATCCGCCGACCCACTGGCGGCGGCCTTCAACGACGGCGAGGATTTCGAATTGCTCTTTACCGTTGCCCCCGACCAATGGCAAAAATTACAAACCCTCAGCGATATCGTCCGTGTGGGAACCGTGACCGACTCCGGCCGGATGGAATTGCAGCAGCCCGACGGCCGCATCGTCCCGCTGGAGCCAAAAGGCTTTGATCATTTGTGATCAATTCGAGAATGTAAGAATACAGGAATACACGGATACAAGAATAAAAACAATGGAAAAGGTCATTGAAATCATCACACACTCGGCAAAGGATACCATTGAACTGGGCAAAAATCTGGCCTCGGCTCTGCAGGGTGGGGAAGTGGTTGCTCTCATTGGCGACCTGGGCAGCGGCAAGACTCACCTGATTAAAGGCATCGCCATTGGCCTCAACGCCCCCGACCCGACTAAGGTGTGCAGTCCGACCTTTGTATTGGTCAACGAATATAGTGCCAGAGACGGAAACCTGACCCTGTATCATATTGACGCCTACCGCCTTAATAGCCTGCGGGAATTTGAATTGCTGGGCTTTGAGGATTTCTGTCGTCCGGATGCGATTGTCTTAGTTGAATGGGCCGATAAAGTCCTGCCGGCCCTGTCCGGCCTGAACCTGCTGCGAATAGAACTATCCCATGCCGGCCAGGACCAGCGCCGCATCCGCATCGTGAATCCGACGGAACGCATCCAAGCCTGTGTACAGAAATGCGGTTTTGGACCGAGATGAACCAGAGACTATAGAAGGAAAGGACCAGTACACGTTGCCGGGCGGCGATGTGTACCAGTCCTTTTTCTGGGAAGGGGTTTCGGAGGGGGTTAATCCCATTTTACTTTTTCGGATTCCGAAAGCAGTTTTTTGACCCGTTCGTCAACAGCGGCATCTTTGTTGTTTTTAAGTTTTTCCAGTTCGCCTTCGCGATTTTTGACTTCTTTCTGCAATTCTTCCAGCCGCCTTCGCATGTCATCGTACTGCATCTGCATTTTAGCCATAATCAGGTCAAAACGGCGTGAAACCAGAGGGCTGAGTTCGGCAACCAGTTTTTCTTTGTCCTGGCCTTTGGCTTTGCGAATCTGTTTCAATAATTCCTCTGTCAGCCGCTGATTTTCCATATCTTCTTTCAGGATTGCGGCCAGTTTGGGATTATTGCGCTCCGCCTCAATGATGGGGCCATAGCGCCGCATGAGGTCTGCCATTTTGCCGATGTATTCCTCCGGTTTCTTTTCGCGGAGTTCTTTGATTTCCACGGCCTGGATAGGGTAATTCTTCTCCAGCCATGCGATAAATTCATTATGCATCCGTTCGATGCGATCCTTCCAGGGGGTGCCGTAGCCAGGCTGGCCGCCGGGCTGACCAAAACCCTGACCAGGGCCGGGCTGTCCAAACGGCTGAGGTCCCTGGCCGGCGCCGGGCTGACCAAATGGCTGAGGGCCTTGTCCGCGGCCGCCCATGGGGTCTGCTCCCTCGGGACGTCTATCTCTGTCTCTGCCGCCGCGTTCAAATTGCTGTCGCATCTGACGGAAGCGGTTGGTGAATTCCGTGCGAATTTGTTTGCGGAATTCGTCCAGGTTTTCCTTGCGTAATTTTTCAAATTGTTCAGCTTTGGCCGGATCCTGGATACGGATTTGCTCGAGGAACTGATCGATACGCTCATCGGGCAATTGCGGTTCAGGGCGGGCTAATTCTTCGGCCCAGAATTCATCCATCGTGACCGCGGCATTATCCGTATTGACGGCCTCAGCTTGTTTTTGTGCGTCGGCGGGCTTATCGGTTTCGGCCAAACAGACCAGGCACAGCAACCCGCACAGCGACACACATATCAGAATCAGGGGTATTTTACGATTCATTCAATTATCCTTTCCAGAAATCGGTATTGCTGGCGATGATTTCAAGACTTTCAATTTCGGTGGACAGGTTACTGTCGTCTTCAAACCATTTAAGAGGTTTGTCCTGAATGGATTCGACCTGTCCGGCGACAGCTTCGATTTTGGCCATGAGGGTACTAACCGGGTTATCGTCCGAGGTGGTGCTGTCTTCCCAGATGTGGGCTGCAGAAGCCAGGAGATCCGTTGGGGTTTCGGTTTTTTGGTTGCTCAATACGACCCAGCCGACGGTAGCCAGAATCAGGGCCGCAGCGGCTGACAGATAGAAGCGTATCGCAGCGGCAGGACGGATGGTCCGGGCAGGCACAGCCAGACGCCGGCTGACCCGCTGCTTGAGAGCCTCGAGAGATGGGTCGGAGAGCCTGGGCGCAGGCATGGCAGCCAGCATCTCCTGGACTTCCTCAATCTCCTGGGCCATTTGGGCCGCTTCCTGACTGTCCATGAACTGCTCAATCAGGGATTTTAGTTCATTTTTATCTTCTTTCATAAGACACCTCCGACCTGCATGAGTTCCCGGAGTTTTTTCATACCCCGGTGAATCTTGCATAATGTCGTTCCAATGGGTTCGTTTCGCCTTTCGGCGAGTTCCTTAAAGCTTAAATCGGCATAAAACCGCAGCATAATCAGTTCGGCAATATCGGGTTCCAGACGCCCAAGGGCCTGTTGCAGGCGGATTTCCATGTCGTTTTCTTTCTCAGGAGTGGTTTCGACCTGTACGGTTTTGGCTTTCTCGGTGAGCATTTTCCTATGACGGTACTGGTTTCTCAGATGGTCCTTGAATAAATTGCCTGCGATGGTGAAAAGCCAGCTATCGAAGGAACTGCCTTGCCAGGAACCAATTTTCTCAACTAATTTGACAAAGAGCTCGCTTGTTAAGTCCTCGGCAGTATCCCGTGATCCGCTAAGGCGGTAAAAGAATCCAAAGCAACGATTTGCGTACAGATCAATAAGCTCACTAAAAGCCTCCGACTGTCCCGCTTTGCACTTTTCAATCAGGTTGTGTAATTGCTCTGGGTTCATCTTCCGTTTGTCTTCACTGTTTCAGACGGTTGATATTGGAGAAATATTGCATCCAATTAAGAATTTATAAGTCTATGTATTCAAAAGAATTAATGATCTTCTGGCGGATTTGGATCGTCGGAAAATCCAAAGTCTTCAGGGGGTTGCGGGGAGTCTTGGTCGTCATATTTCCAACTATCCGCCTCTTCTATATCATCAATCTCTCTTTTGATGTATTTGAAGATTTTATCCTGGAGGGGGGCCATGCGGCTCTGGAAGGCGTTCATGCGGTCAAAAGCCTGGACAAGCAGGTCGGTTTTTAAGAGCTGCCATTTGGCGATGCATTCTGTCTCTTTTATGTTATTGAAGGGGTCGCACAGGAAAATCCGGCGGCCATCCGGTTCCTGACGATAAAATTCGCAATCTTTACACTGGATCATAAAAGTCTCCAATTGGAATTTTTCTAAAGGGGGTCTTGCAATTTCCATAACATTCTATATACTAATCACCCAAAATGGTTTTGGCAAAATGTTTATGACTTAAGAATTTTTGGAGATTCTGATGGCTAAATCGAGACGCAGACGCAAAATCGGCAGCAAAAAGAGGAAGGCTCGCTGGAAAGTCCGGCACAAAATTACCGGCTAAGGCGTAGTCTAAATTTTGCCTGCGTTTTCGTTTATTGAGAAGCGGGCGTACTATACACAGAAAGTGCAGAAGTTTGTCTTCGGAGGGAAAGTTCTGCACTTTCTTTTCATTTGGCCGTATGGAACATTATGATGTCAGGTTTCTTCCGGAAGGTCGTACCGTGCGGATTCACGCGGGGGCGACGCTGTTTGAAGCGGCAGGACAGGCTGACATCATTTTAGTCAGTCCCTGCGGGGGACGCGGCACCTGCAAGAAATGCCGGGTGCGGCTTGAACCGTCGGGGCAGGAAGTGCTGGCCTGCCAGTATCGCATCCATGAACCTGTGACGGTGACCATTCCCGCGGCCAGCCGATTGTATCATCACCAGATACTCGAAGAGGGGGCCGATAAAGAAATCCAGATTTCGCCAATGTGGCGGAAGGTTTTCATTTCTACCCCCTGCGACAGCTTAGACCTTGTGTGCGACATTCTCCGCAAGCAATACATTCACATTGTGTCCCGGCCGGCGTTTGATTTTTGGGCTGCTGATTTTGGCAAGGGGCTGACGGCGGTTCTGCATTATCATCTCCCGCTCAAGGGGTGGGATATTGTCGCCGTGGAGCCGGGGGATACGGCCGGACTGTTATATGGAGCGGCGGCGGATATCGGCACGACGACAGTGGTCTTGCGGCTGGCGGAGTTGAAGACCGGAAAGATTCTGGCGACGGCGTCGGCGGCCAATCCGCAGCATCAGTGGGGGGATGATGTTATCAGTCGGATAGAACTTGCATCGACTCCTGAGGGGCAGGCACTTTTGCAGAAGGCGATTGTCGATTGTCTGGGGCAGCTTCTGCGACAGGCGGCGGCGATTGCCGATGTGGATATGCGATACGTGTATGAATGTACGGCGGTGGGTAATACGACGATGAATCACCTGCTGCTCAAATGGCCGGTCAGTCAGTTGGGGCAAAGTCCCTATCTGCCGCACAGCGTGGAGGCGTGTACGGTACCGGCGGCGGAGGCCGGGCTGGCGATTCATCCGGCGGGGGTGCTTTTTACGCCGCCCAATATTGCGGGGTTTGTGGGGTCGGATACCTTGGCGGCGGCGGTGGCATCCGACCTGGATACGGAGCATCAGACGACGCTATTGGTGGATATCGGCACCAACGGCGAGCTGGTCTTGTGCCATCAGGGTCGGCTCTATACGGCCAGTTGTGCGGCGGGGCCGGCGCTGGAGGGGGCACGGGTACTGCATGGCAGCCGGGCGATGGCAGGCGCGATTCAGCGGGTGGTGATCAACAGCGATGATATTGATATTGACGTGATTGGGGGCGGGCGTCCTCATTCGATTTGCGGCAGCGGGCTGATTGATGCACTGGCGGTGCTGGTGGAGCTGGGGATTATCGATTCGACGGGGCGGTTTCTGGGCCGGGAAGATGTGGAGGAGGGGAGGTTTTCGGCGAAACTGCGGGACCGCCTGATTGAGCATGCCGGACAACCGGCGTTTGTGTTTGCGGCGGAGTCGGGAAAGCCTGTGGTGGTTTTGACGCAGGGGGATATTCGGCAGCTTCAGTTGGCCAAGGCGGCGATTCGGGCGGGGATTCGGATGCTGGAAATGACGGCCGGGATTACCGAGGACCAGATCGAGAAAGTCCTGTTGGCAGGCGCGTTCGGCAATTACATTCAGAAGTCCAGTGCGGTGACGATTGGCCTTTTGCCGGCGGTGCCGCTGGAGCGGATTCATTTCGTGGGCAATGCCGCCAGCCTGGGGGCGATGGAGATTCTGCTGGATCGCGGTGTGCGGGCCGGGTGCGAGACGCTGGCCCGGCGGATGGAGTATGTGGAACTGGCTACGCGGGCGGAATTTCAGGATATTTACGCTGACTGTTTGGTGTTCGATAAAAAATAACAAAATGACAATTAAGAACCTGAGAACCCAAGAACTCAGGAACTTAAGAATGAAACGGAATGCTTTCGGCATGGAACTTTAGCCTTAAGCACGGAGGTTTGAACTAGGTGAGCCAGTGGTCGATAAAGGCCAGCAGGTCGAGGAGGTTAATTCTGCCGTCGGGGACCAGGTCCCAGCCGCCGTTGAAGCATGCGTCGCCGGCGGTGCTCATCCAGCAGGCCGACAGGCCCGCAAAGTCCAGCAGGTCAAGGGGCCGTGTTTGGTTCATGTCAGCCATGGTCGCATCAATCCAGTCGTTGAACCAGGTGATGTCCTGGGCGATGGTGAAATTGTCATATACGGGGGCAAGCGTACCAACCTCGATTGAGACGCCGATGAGCAGGCCGTCCTGATTATACCATCCGCCGCCGCTGTCGCCGGGGGCTGCGATACCACCCAAGGGATTATATTCCGGAGTATTCGGGGGAGCAAAATCGGAAAACAGTGTATATTCCGGGAACGTGATGCCGTCGCCGAATCTGTCGATAGAGTTCTGGCAGCCGCGGCGCTGGTAGTCCGGCGGGAAGTAGCCGGTTTGGGGTGTGCCGGTGCGGCCGAAACCGATGATGCTGACCGATGAGTCGGGCTTGAGGATTCCGCGAAACCGGACCGCGGGGGAGACGCCGGCGATAGGGGTTTTGAAGTAAAGCAGGGCTATGTCCGGGCCGTAGGCGTCTGCGGTGGAGTCGGGATAGCGGAACCATTTGTCAGCTATGAAAAGCCGGGCCGGGTCTGCAATGTAGCTGGAATCGAGGCTGATAAAGGCTCCGCTGTAGAGAGGGAGGCCTGAGCTGTCGAAGTATTGATGGGCACTGCACAAGGCCCAATGAGGATCGATAACCACTGCGGAGGCTCTGAAATGAAAGGCGTTCTGGTTGATGCAGCCTGCAGCGACGGTACTGGAGAAGTGATTGCCAAAGGTGGTATAGTCTTCATCGCGGGAGCCAGAGTGCCGGGCGATTGCAAAACCATCCTGTGCAGCCGCAACAGCCAGCAATAATCCATATATGAAAACTCTATCCTGATTCATTCACTATCCTTCTCGATCCAAGGGCGACAGGTCTGTGAACGACGGGGTATTCTATAATACCCAAAGAAATGGCCGGGTTCAAGGCAGGGCAATGGGTTAATTGTCCTATGAATGTTACAAATGATGCTCGGAATTATTCCATAATGTGGGGAAAATGCCTTGACAGGGTTGGAGGGATTTCTGACAATACAATCGGAGCTGATTACGTGAAACTCAGCAAGTATGTATTTACATTTCCCATTTCGAAACGAGATGGAAGATTTCGGTGCAGGAAGTGTTCGTTGCCGTGATGTGAACTCTGGATAAGTCAGGATCGGGTATGGATATATCATCTTTTTTAATATCATCGGTTTTGGGTTCATTTCGTTATTTTTTCTCGTTGAAAATGGGCTGGCAGAGGATTGCCGTGCGGATGATTTTATGCGGGGTGTTGTGTACTGCGGCGGTCCGAGCGGAGTTATCGCGGGAGCCGTTTTATCACAAGTCAAATGCGCTAATCCTGCGGTCCAGGGATGTGCATGGCGGGGGGTATGCATGGCAGATGGTTCGGCAGACTCAGGGAGTTACGGGGGCGGATGTGTCGCGGGTGGGTTTCAGGGCGGATGCAGGACTCAAGGCGGTCGTGCCGGGAACCGTGCTCAACAGTCTGGTTTATAATGGGGTATATCCGGAGCCGTATTATGGGCTGAATAATGCCAGAGAAAAGAAGCTGATTCCGGATATAACAGAGGTGGGGAGTGCGTTTTATACCTATTGGTTCCGGACGGAGTTTGAGCTGACGCCGGCGTTTGCGGGCAAGCGGGTGATTTTGCGGTTTGACGGGATTAACTATCGAGCCCAAATCTGGGTCAACGGGCGGGAAGTGGGGGCGATGGCGGGGATGTTTAACCGGGGCTTTTTTGATGTGACGGATGTGGTGAACTACGAGGGGGCTAATGGGCTGGCGGTGCTGGTCAAGCCGGTAGATGTCCTGGGCGGATTCAGCAATAAATTCAAGGAAGTCCGGGCGGTGGGGGAAAACAAAAACGGCGGCGATGGCCAGTTCGGCAAAAACGTGACGATGCTGATGTCGATTGGGTGGGATTTTACGTTTTCGGATGGGATTCGGGATCGCAATACGGGGATCTGGAAGGATATTACGCTGTTTGCGGTAGATGCGGTGGAATTGCGGGATGCGTTTGTCAAGAGTGAATTGTCGGTGCCGGATTTGACACTCTCGCGACAGACGATTTCGGTCGAGGTGATTAATCACAGTCCGATGGTGCAGGCCGGAACGGTGAAGGCCGTGATACCAGAGGCTGGTGTGCGGATTGAAAAGCGGGTGGAACTGGCGGCGGGCGAGAATAAGACTGTCACATTTGGGCCGCAAGAGTATCTGGAGCTGGTGTTTCAGAATCCCAGGTTGTGGTGGCCGATGAACAAGGGCCCCCAGCATCTGTATCGAATGACGCTGACATTTGAGCGGGGCGGCAAGGTATGCGATACGGAGACGGTGCGATTTGCCGTGCGGCATGTCAGCAGTGACCAGAATACGCCCGACCGCAGCCGGCAGTTTTATGTCAACGGCAAGCCCATTTTCCTGCACGGGACCAACTGGATTCCGGAGGCGATGCTGCGGAACAGCGAGGCTCGGACCTATACGGAACTGCGGAATACGCGGCAGGCGGGGATTAATTTTATCCGCTTCTGGGCGGGCGGAATTGTCGAGAGCGATTATTTCTTTGATTTGTGCGATGAGCTGGGGATTCTGGTGTCGATGGAGTTCTGGCAGTCAGGGGATACGGTGCTGCCGGAGGACCGTCAGTTGTATCGGGCCAATGTTGCCGACACGATTAAACTGCTGCGGAATCATCCGTCGCTGGTGTATTATATCTCGGCCAATGAGCGGGATGCCAGGGGGATTGTGCCGATCAAGGATCTGGTGGATTCGCTGGATGGGACGCGGGGCTGGCAGGCAGGATCGGAAATAGACGGGATTCACGACGGCAGCCCGTATAAATATGTAAACCCGATGTTTTATTACGATGACAGTGCGTCCAGCCGGGGCAGCCGGATAAACGGTCTGTGTCCGGAGTATGGGACGCCGTGTCTGCCGACGCTGGATAGTCTGAAGGAGATGATGGACCAGAAGGATATCTGGCCGGTGAACAAGGATGTGTGGGATTATCATGACGGCGGCGGATTCCATGATATGGTGCTGCGGTATGTGCCGGCGATTCAGGAATACGGGCCGGTGGAGACAGCGGAAGAACTGGCGTGGAAGGGGCAGATGGTGGGTGCGGTAGGGTATCGCAGTATCTGGGAATGCTGGACGTATAACCGGCTGGATTGCGGGGATCGGTTCACGACGGGGGTATGGTTCTGGTATCATAACAGTCCGACACGGCAGGTGTGCGGGCGGATGTGGGACTGGTCGCTGGAGCCGACGGCGGCATTGTATTATTCACAGGATGCCCACGAGCCGATTCACGCTCAGTATGATTTCATCAAGAATACGGTGTCGGTGAATAACGAGTTGTATGAGCCGTTCAAAGGAACGGTGTCGATTCGGATTTTTGATCTGAATATGAAGCTGCGGTATGAAAAATCCTGCGAGGTGTATGTGTGCGAGGACCGGGTGGCCAATGATGTAATGGCGGTGGTGCTGCCGGGGGATTTGTCGTCGGTGCATTTTATCCGGCTGGATGTCAGAGACCGCGACGGCAAAGCGGTGGCGGATACGTTTTACTGGCGTTCGACACAAGTCTACAAGGGCAAGAACAGCTATACCGGGCCGTTGTATGGCGGATTTGAGGAGATTGAAAAGCTGCCGGAGGTTGCGCTTTCGGCGAAGGTCAAAAAGCAGGATGGCAAATATGTGGTGAGCCTGAAAAATCCATCGGAGTCGCTGGCGTTTATGATTCAAGTCAAGCTGGCCGATGCCAAGACCAGCAAGCCTGTGCGGCCAACGTTTTACACGGATAATTTTTTCAGTTTGCTGCCGGATGAAGAAAGGACGATTGAAGTTGAACCTTATGATCGCCAGGGAACTGGCTATACGATGATCCTGGATGGGTGGAATGTCAAGCATCAGACGCTGATGATTCACTGAAATGAGAAAGCCTGCGGCAGTCAGGCAGATCATAAAGTCCGGATCGCCGGGGACTGCCTGAGCATATCCAATCAAGAGACAATGACTTGCGGAGAATCATATGGTGTATCGAATGATCAGACTTGTGCTGGGATGGATGATAATTTTGTTTGGTTCGGGAGCAGGGGCTTCTGAAATATCGGTTGCCGCCGGCCAGCCAGGCGGAGCCAGGAGTATTCGGGAATTCGGAGTCCTGCCTTCCAACAGTCCCGCAGTGAATCGGGACAACCTGCAGAAAGCGATTGACTGGGCGTCGCGGTGCGGGGGGGCGCTGTATGTGGAGCCTTCCGAGGAGCCGTATCGCGTGGACGGCGGGCTGGTCTTGAAAGCGAATGTGTCCCTGATTGGTGTGCATGGACCGGTCGGGCGGGGGACTCGGCACCCGGAGAAAATGCAGCCGGTGGGCAGTGTGTTTGCCATTGAGGATGACAAGAATCCATTCATTACCGTAGAACATGCCACCCAGATACGCGGCATTCAGTTCTGGTATCCCAAACAGACGCTTCGGAATCCGGACCAGATTATTGCGTATCCTGCGACGATTCGCTGTTCGCCTTCGAAGGGAGCACAGGGGGTGACGCTGTCGTGCCTGACATTCTATGGAGAATACCTGGCGATGGATTTTAACGGCGGGCGGGGCGGGATTGTCGAGCAGATTTTGTTTGAGCATTGTTACGGCTATCCGCTGGGCGGGGAATTTATCCG
This sequence comes from Anaeroglomus insulsum, assembly GCF_050689095.1. Lineage (NCBI taxonomy): Bacteria > Pseudomonadati > Planctomycetota > Phycisphaerae > Sedimentisphaerales > Anaerohalosphaeraceae > Anaeroglomus > Anaeroglomus insulsum. Next base: position 2,888 of record NZ_JBOGCL010000001.1, on the reverse strand, counting down.
GATTGACCATTGCTACGATATACCACGGATTCTGCACTGCCATGTGAATCCGGCCAACCGTCGTATGATTGACGGGGGATACAGTCGGGCGGTCATTGATGCTGTGATTGCCCGCCAGACGTTTACCTACCGGATTGACCATACTGACAATGCGCAGCTGATGGATCTGTTTACATTTGGGACCTATGGCGGGATTTATCTGGGAGCAGCCAGTTACGGTCAGTTGACCAACTTCAATTTCGATTGTGTGAAAGTGGGTATCCTTAAGCTGGGTGACAATACCAAAAATCGCAACTGGCAGATCAGCCAGGGGTCAATTATCGCCAATGCGGGGCAGGATGTGACGGAGATTCACCCCATTATTATCGAAGGGATGGGACACACGGCGATTACGAATGTGGAAGCGTTTTCGGGGTTAAATGGGGCTTTGACGGCGATTGAGCAGTCGCAGGATTATATGCTGGTGCGGGGCCAGGAAAAACTGACGGTGACACTGTTTGGGTGTCGGATGCGGAATTATGCATCGGAGCAGCCTTTTACAGTAACCAATCCCAACGCTGTGATTCGAGCCGTCGGGTGTATCGATAAACATGAAAACCTGTTTGAGTATCCGGCGTCAAAATAGCCAAAGCTCAATTGCAAGAGTCAAAAAAAGAGGGCCTGGCGTTTGCCAGACCCTCTTTTGTGTTTAGCAGGACACTGCCGGCTTAATACGGGAAGGTGCAATGGGTGTCTGCCGGATTATTGCAGTCCAGCCAGCTGTTGGCGATGACTGCAAGGTCATAGAGGTTGATGTAGCAATCCGGTGTTCCGTTGGGGCCGCTCAGGTCGGCTGCCATTCCAAGGCCATCGGCCAGAACGTTTTCACATGTGGGAATGGTCAGGGTTACGGCGATCTGATCGGTCAGATTATAGACCCCATCGGTGGCGTCCAGCCGCAGGACATAGATGCCCGGAACCGTCGGGAAGGTGACGGTGGGATCTTCGGCAGCGGGGTCACTGAAGACAACCGAGGCCGGGTCAACTCCTGTGGGAGTCTGTGCGACTGTCCATGTCAGGCTCAGTGGGGCAGGCATGCCATCGTCAATCATCCGCGTGGCATCCATCTGTACAGGAATCCCCTTGTAAAATACGGTTTGATCGGGTCCGGCGGTGATCAGGGGAGCCTTGTCGCCCTGGGCGGCCAGGGCTAAAATCTCGGCGTCGCTGAGGGCATAGTTGTAAACGCGGATATCATCTACCATGCCGGGCCACAGCCGTTCGGCATCGGCGCGGTTGCCGATCTGCAGGGGCATCGTGCCCGTCCCGAGGGTATAGCCGGAGGGCATATCTGCGGTATTATCCAGAATACCGTCGATGTAAATTTTCATCTGGTGATTGACGCCGTCATAGACACCGACGACATGCTGCCAGGCCGGACGGAAGACCTGACGGACGCTGAAGACTTCACGCTGTGGGCTGCCGGATTGCACGAGATTCCAGCGATTGGCATTGATCTGGAAACGCCAGCCAGCCAGGTCATAGCCGATGAGCATTGGGGTTTGAAGTCCATTCATTTCGCCTTCGACCTTAACCCATGCCGCGACACTCAGACCAGTACGAGTCGAAGCATAATTCGGATCGACATTGCCGAGCGTATTGGGGACTTCCCAATATTGCTGGGCCATGAAGTTCACCGCAGTGGGCGAGATATGGCCGGCAACGAGATTGGGTTCGGCGTTGGCTTTATGGTGGAATATGCCGTCAAAATCGCCGGCGATATCCACGAGCGTATTGGGGTCAGGCAGACTTTCAAAATCCCAGTGCGACAGCATCTTGTCGTCGGCATGGTCCCGGACATGGACGGTAATGGTGTCATTGACGGTGCTATCACCATCAGAGACCTGCATTTGCAGGGTATAAGTGCCCTTGGTGCTGAAGCGGACAACCGGATTCAGCACGGCGGTGTCGGAAAAGGTGACCGAGCCTGGGCCGCTGAGCTTGGACCACTGGACGGTAACATTTTCGGTATCCGGATCAAATACGGTCCCGACCGGCTGAATGGTATCGTTGACATAGATGATAAAGTCGGTTCCGGCATTAATGACCGGGATGCGGTTGAACGTGGCACCGCTCATCTGATAGACGGCGTTGGAAAACATCTTCCACCCCTCCTCGGTGAGGTTATAGGTACCGTCACCTGATCCGCCGGACTCACCGGCTGCAAATGCCAGACGCGGACCGCCGGCGGTCTGGCCTGAACCACTGTAGAATTCGGTTCCAGCTGCCCAGCGTGCAATCCAGACATACGGTGTGCCGGCATCTGCACGATAGGCCACAAGAGTCCCATTGCCGGCGCTGCTTGTGGTAACCGTGGTGGACACTCCCTGAGAGAGCACATCCACCTGATTATTCTGATCAATGGTTACACCCTTGAAAATAGGATCATTTGCCAGGACAACAACCAGATTGGCTGAGGTGTTGGATTCGGTGCCGTTGAGCCATTTCCAGCGGTTATTCCGCCAGAGATACCCGTTCATATTGATCATCGGGGCGGTAATGGAATTCCAGAGTGCAATCTCAGTGGCGTTGCTGGCGTACTGGCCGCTGTCGCCCCACCGACTGATAATAACCAGGTCATAGGTGTTGGCCAAATCGCGTTTGGTCGTATCCATGGTTCGAGGACCTGCCAGCCGATCAACGGTATATCCTTCCGCGGTGAGCCGATCGATAAAACCGGCTTCCCGTGTCAAATTGGGAGGTGATTGTTCTACTGCGTCGGACACCCATAAAATCCTGGTTGCTGATGCGATTGTTGACAGACAAATCAGCATCACTCCAATTTTGACTGTTTTGTTGTTCATCACTTTACCCTTTCCAGTTAAATGTTATAAAGTTTTCACTGTTAC